>DASSMU010000165.1:0-5531 GCA_035701465.1 Solirubrobacterales bacterium | reverse complement strand
GGCGCCTCCTTCGAGCGCACCACCACGGTCACGGTTTCGGGTGACAACTTTGCCGAAGTGTCCAGCGTGAGCGTCGACGGGCGGCCGGTTCCGTACACGCTAGATTCCATGACTCAGCTAAATGTCAGCGTGCCGCCGCGGCGGAAGCTGGGCTCAGTCCCGGTGACGGTGACGACGGTGGCGGGCAGCGCCGCGGGCATCTTCAGCTACGAAGGCTGCGTCGTTCCGAAACTGAAGGGAAAGTCACTGAGGGCGGGCAGGAAAGCTCTGAACCGGCGCCTGTGCGAGCTTGGCGAGGTGAGAGAGCGCCACGGCGCGACCACGAAGACGGGGCGGGTCAAGCATCAGGACCGACGGCCCGGAGCCGTATTGCCGTCCGGCACGAAGGTCGAGGTAACCTTGGGGCTGGACCCCGTGAAGGGCTGAAGGCCACGCCTCGAAGCACAGCAGACCAGCAGCTATTGCGCTAGCGGGCCTCGAAGCACTACGGGTGTCCGATGTACGTTGCTTGTGATTCGACAGTGGATCGAAAAGTTGAGTGATCGCATCGAGGACGTGCTCTTGACGGGCTTTGCTGGAAGAGCGACATCCCCATATACGTCCCCACGGCGACTGAAAATGCTCAAATTGCAGGCCAAATATGCTTGGCGGCCTCGGAGATGATGACCGAGGACGCCAAGTTCGCACTTGGCTTCTAGGCGTCAGTCGGGGTTCCGAACGGCGTTCGAGGGAAGGTGCCACTCGACGTACTTTTCAGGGTGATGTCGCCGCCAGCAGCGCTCTCCCTTGCCTTGGACTCTGCATGCATAGCCGCGCGGAGCGGTTCCGGTACGGTTGGTCGTCGTTGCCAGTTTGGTTGCCTTTCGGCAACCCATGCGATGGAAGGCGAACGAGTAGCGGATGCTGCCGATTTTCAGCGAACGGCAGTTGGCGTTGACCGCAAAGGTAAGTGGGGGCTTTGAAGGAACCGTGCTGGGAACGGGTTCCCATTGATTGGCCTCTGATGTGTCCCCGCCGATCACGATCCAGAACAGCGTGCCTCCCCCGCCCTGGGAGAGTTGCTTCCAGGGCCCTTCCTCTTCTTCGGGGTTGAACGTCTTTTCCTCTTCGTAGTAGGCACTCAGGATCTGGCCTCTGCAACCTTCGAGTGCGAAGCTGAGGGGCCCGCTTTCGACCACGCCGTTACCGGATCTCTCGCCGCTGTCGAACAGCAGTTGCGATTCCGGCGTGCTCGGTACGCAGTGCTCGGCCGGGTTGGAGGAGAGGTGTACTCGCACCTCCCAGATACAGGTCTCCTCGGCCGGTTGGGTCCCGCAGTCTTCGTAGCGATAGGAGAGGTTCTGAAATGAGCCCTGGCTGAAGGTGGGGTCGACCTCCAAGCCGGTCAGGCTGCCGCCGGGGAAGGTCGCGTCGGTGACGTCCGCGATCGCCGTGGCGGGCGCCACCATCGTTGCGACGGCGAGTGCCGTCACCATCGCTTTGAGCCCCAGCCGCATCCGAGCGGGAAAGCATATGTGGCTGGAGCGATCTTCGAGCTCACTGATCGGGCTTCGTCAGCTGCGGGTCCTCTGCATCGACCTCCTCGGCCGTTGCGTCGTAGTCGTAGTGGCGGCTGGCGGTCGCCGGTCCGGTCGACCCCGTGGACCCGGGCATGCCGACGACGACGAAGCGCCTGCCGACGTAGCCGCGCATCAGGCGCCTGATGATCGCTCTGGTCGGTGGGATCAGGAAGATCGCGCCGACTATGTCGGTGACGAAGCCGGGGGTGAGGAGGAGGGTGCCGCCGATCGCTATCAGCAGGCCGTCGGCGACCTCGCGGCCGGGAAAGCGGCGCTCGGCTATGGCGGCGTTGAAGCGTTGCCAGGCGCTGCGGCCCTGGTGGCGGAGCAGCAGTGAGCCGAGCAGGGCGTCGGCGAGAAGGAGGGCGATCGTGGGCCAGACGCCGATCAGCGAGCCGATCTGGATGATCACGTAGAGCTCGACGATCGGGACGACGATGAAGAGGGCGACGAGGATGGCCACGAACTCAAAGCCTAGTCGGGCGCTGGTCCCGGCTTCCTCTCTATTCCCCTCTCAGCAGGGCGTAGATTGCGTCGGCTTGGTAGATCCGACGCCAGTTCCGGGCTGTGATCACGCGCAAGATGCCGTGATCCTCCAGGGTCTTGATCGTGGCGCGTGCCGTGGGGGCACTCACACCTAGAAGACCTTCGACTCGACGCGTATAGACCAGTGGATTCTCAAACAGCGCGTCGAGCAGCGCCAGCACGTTGGCGGTGACATGCTTGGCTTGGAGTTCCCCGCGGTATCTGCTGTGCAGCGCCACCAACTGATCGGCCGTGTCCGCGGCCTCCTTGGCCTGCGTGAACACGCCGTGAAGGAAGTAGCGGATCCAGTTGTCCCAGTCGCCATGGGTGCTGACACGCATCAGGTTCTCGTAATAGTCGGCTCTGCTGCGCTCGAAGTAGGCGGAGAGATACAGCAATGGCTGAGGAAGCAGGCCTCGATCTCGCAGAAAAAGCGGAATCAGCAGGCGGCCTACGCGTCCATTTCCGTCTCCGAACGGATGGATCGCCTCAAATTGGTAGTGGATGACGGCAGCCTGCACCAGTGGCCGCAGAGCCTGCTCGTGCAGGAAGCCCTCCAGATCGTTCAGGAGCGCATTCATCTCTGGCAGCGGGGGTGGTACGTAGGTGGCGTCCTCGCCCTTGGTTGCTCCGATGAAATTTTGATACGTGCGGAATTTGCCCGGATGACGCTCTCGCCCGCGAACCCCCTGCATGAGGCGTCGATGAAGATTGCGGATGAGCCGAAGGCTCAGAGGCAGGTTTGTGCTCAACCCCAGCTGGTGGGCGGCTATGTAGTTTTGGACCTCTTGAACATCGGGTGCTCGGATCAACTCCTGCTGGTCGAGCTCGGCGGCGTAGACATCTGACATGGTGGTTTGAGTTCCCTCAATCCGCGAACTGAGCACTGCCTCCCGCCGAAGGTAGGGAGAGATGAGAAGGTGCGGGTTGCGAAGCTGTCGCCCGATACCCTGCAGGACGCCGAGCCGATTAGACGCCTCGTCCAGCGCCCCGAGGGCGTCGCCGGAAAGAATGAGGCTGCGAGGGGCCGATTTCGGGACAAAGGCCGGGTATCCGTCAGGGGCCTCGGTGATCTCGCCCCAGGCATCGGCTGTGAAAAACCGCGGGTCCATGCTTTGAAAGATATCGGCTCGCTGCTTTCAAAGCTTTTACAAGAGAGTCAGGAGGCTTTCAAAGCGATCCGGCCGCTTCCTCGAGCTCCTCGAGGGCGCGGTTGAGGCCGGCCGCGAAGCCTTCGACGTCCTCCATCGCGTCGTAGTCGGCCAGGAGGCCGAAGCCGACGTGGCCGTTGTAGCTCATGATCGCCACCGCCATCGCGTGGTTCTGGGGCAGGAAGGCGACCGGGAAGACCTCCTGCAGCTCGCGGCCGAGGACGTAGAGGGGCAGCTGCGGGCCGGGCACGTTGGTGACGATCAGGTTGAAGAGCCGGGTCGAGAAGTTGACTCGTGAGGCCTGCGCCAGCAGAGTCGGCGGGGCGAAGTCGTTGAAGCGGGCGATAACTTCAGCGCCGAGCGCCTGCTTGGAGCGCTTCAGTCCCTCCATCTCCTCGCTGACCACGCGCAGGCGCCGCACCGGGTCCTCGACGTAGACGGGTAGCGGCCCGCGCATCGCCGCGATCCGGTTGCCGAGGTCGCCCCGCTCGTCCTCTGCCCGGATCGAGACGGGCACCAGCGCCCGCAGCTCCAGCCCCTCGGTACGAACCCCGCGGCCGTGCAACCACTCGCGCAGCGCCCCGGTCACCACCGCCAGGACGACGTCGTTGACGGTGCCTCCCAGGGCGTCCTTGATCTGCTTGAAGGTCGCCAGCTCCGAGCGCGCCCAGGTGAAGCGCCGGTGTGGGCCGATCGGCTGGTTCAGCGGCACGTCGGGCGCGGGATCGGCGAAGGCGCCGACCACCTCGCTCAGGCCCTCGACCGCCTCGCCGATCCGCCGCGCCGCCGCCTCCGGGTGGCGCACCGCCTCGACCGCGCGCTCGATCAGCTTCACCGGGGCCGCGGCGGCGTCGACCGCTCCGCGCGCGACCAGCTCGGCCGTGCTCGGCGCCGGCTGCGGCACCCAGCCGTCCTCGCTCGCCGCCGGCGCGGGCACCGGCTCGAGGTCGAAGAGCACGGTGCCGATGTCGACGCCGGAGATGCCGTCGACCATCGCGTGGTGGGTCTTGGTCAGCAGGGCGAAGCGGTCGCGCTCCAGCCCCTGCACCAGCCACAGCTCCCAGAGCGGCTTGGAGCGGTCGAGCTGCTGCGAGAAGACGCGGGCGGCGAGGCGCTTCAGCTGCTGCTCGCCCCCCGGCTCCGGCAGCGCCGTGTGGCGGATGTGGTAGGTCAGGTTGAAGTTGACGTCGTCGGCCCAGAGCGGCCGTCCCGCCTCCAGCGGCGGCACGACCAACCGCTGGCGGAAGCGGGGCACCTGGTTGAGGCGTCCCCGCACGTGCTCGACCAGGTCGACGTATTTGGGCGGTGGGCCCTCGAAGACCAGGATCGCGCCGACGTGCATGTGGCTGGCCGATGTCTCGTTGGTCAGGAACGAGGCGTCGACAGCGGTCAGCCGGTCGAGGTGGCGTCCTTGGGTTGCCATCCTGCAAGGCTAGCCACGCCCGCAAACCGGGGCCGCGCCGCCGCTTCGCCCGCAACGCCGCCACCGCTACCCTGCAGCCATGTCTCCCGTTGCCACCGCGACCCCCAAGCGGGTCCTGCTCGCGGCGCCCCGCGGCTATTGCGCCGGCGTCGACCGCGCCGTGCAGACGGTCGAGCGCGCGCTCGAGCTCTACGGCGCCCCCGTCTACGTGCGCAAGGAGATCGTCCACAACAAGCACGTCGTCGAGGAGCTCTCCAAGCGGGGAGCGATCTTCGTCGAAGAGGAGTCCGAGGTGCCCGAGGGCGAGATGGTCGTCTTCTCGGCCCACGGCGTCGCCCCCGCGGTGCACGAGAACGCCGCCGCCCGCCGGCTGCGCACGATCGACGCCACCTGCCCGCTGGTTACCAAGGTCCACGTCGAGGCCCGTCGTTTCGCCGCCGACGGCTACACGATCGTGATGATCGGCCACGAGGGCCACGAGGAGGTCGAAGGCACGACCGGCGAGGCCCCCGGGAGCATCGTCCTGATCGAAACCGCCGATGAAGTGGAGACGCTGGAGGTCCCCGACCCGAGCAAGGTCGCCTTCATCACCCAGACAACCCTCTCGGTCGACGAGACCGCTGAGGTGATCGCCGCCCTGCGAGCCCGCTTCCCGGCGATCGTCAGCTCCAAGTCCGACGACATCTGTTACGCGACGACCAACCGCCAGATCGCGGTCAAGCAGCTTGCCCGCGAGTGCGAGCTGGTCCTCGTCATCGGCTCGACCAACTCCTCCAACTCCAACCGACTGGTCGAGGTCGCGCGCGAGCACGGCGCCGCCTCCCACCTGATCGACAACCACTCCCAGGTGCGGGAGGAGTGGCTGGAGGGCGT
>DASSMU010000164.1:0-7359 GCA_035701465.1 Solirubrobacterales bacterium | reverse complement strand
GGCGGTACCGACATGGCGCTCTGCTCCGACCTGCTTGTGGTCGCCGCCGAGGCCAAGATCGGCTACCCGCCGGCCCGGGTCTGGGGCTCGCCGACGACGGCGCTCTGGGCCGCCCGAGTCGGCCCGATGCGCGCCAAGCGGCTCTTGCTGACGGGCGACTCGCTGACCGGGGCGCAGGCGGAGGAGTGGGGGCTAGCGACCGAGGCGCCGCCGGCTGCCGAGTTGGACGAGCGCTTCGAGGCACTGCTGGAGCGCGTCGCCCGCCAGCCGATCAACCAGCTGGTGATGATGAAGATGCTGGTCAACCAGTCGCTCTACGCGCAGGGTCTGCACCAGACCCAGCTGCTCGGCACCTTCTTCGATGGCATCGCTCGTCACACCGAGGAGGGCCACGCCTTCGTCCGCCGCGCCGCCGAATCGGGCTTCAAAGAGGCTGTGCGCGAGCGCGACGAGCCCTTCGGCGACTTCGGTATGGAGGGCTTCGGGGTATGAACGGCGGCCGTCCGTCCGTTGCGGTCGTCGGCGGCGGCTTCGGCGGCATTGGCGCGGCGGTGATGCTGAAGCGCGAGGGCTACGAGGACGTCGCCGTCTTCGAGAAGGGCGAGCGGGTCGGCGGCGTCTGGCAGCACAACACCTATCCGGGGGCCGCCTGCGATATCCCGTCCCATCTCTACGAGTACTCCTTCGCGCCGAACCGCTGGTCGCGGCGCTACGCGCCGCAGACCGAGATCCAGGCTTACGTGGAAGGGGTCGCGCGTCGCTTCGGCGTGCTCGACAGGGTCAGTACCGGGACCGAGGTGAGGGGCGCCAGCTGGGACGAGGAGCGCGGCCGGTGGCAGCTTGAGACCAGCGCCGGCCCGCACGAGGCCGACCTGCTGATTACGGCTTGCGGGCAGCTCTCGGTGCCGCAGACACCGCCGCTCCGCGGCCTCGACGGCTTCGAGGGCCCTGCCTTCCACACCGCCGAGTGGCGCCACGACGTCGACCTCGCAGGAAAGCGCGTCGCCGTGGTCGGCAGCGGCTGCAGCGCGATCCAGGTCGTGCCGGCGATCCGGCCGCAGGTGGCCCAGCTCGACGTCTACCAGCGCTCGCCCGGCTGGACCCTGCCGAAGATGGACTACGAGTATTCCCCGCGAGCCCAGGCCGCCTTCAAGCGCTTTCCGGCTCTGCGCCGCCTCGACCGCGCCTCCGTCTTCGCCTTCCAGGAGTTCGCCGCCGCCGCCCTGACCCACAAGCGCTGGCTGCTGCCTGTGCTGCGCACGATCGCCAAACGCCAGATCGACTCGGCCATCAAGGACCCCGAGCTGCGTCGCAAGGTGACTCCGAGCGACGAGATCGGCTGCAAGCGGATCATGCTGACCGACGAGTGGTACCCGACCCTGACCGAGCCCAATGTGGAGCTGGTGGCGGAGCGGATCGACGCGGTCACGCCGGGCGGAATCCGCGACGCGAGCGGGGTCGAGCGACCCGCCGACGCCATCGTCCTCGCCACCGGCTTCGCCAGCCACGATTTCGTCGCGCCGATGGAGATCGCGGGCGTCGACGGCCGCACCTTGGCCGAGGAGTGGGGCGAGGTGGCGCACGCCTACCTTGGCCTGAGCGTGCCCGACTTCCCCAACATGTTCTTGCTCTACGGGCCGAACACGAACGGCGGCAGCGGCTCGGTCGTCAACACGCTCGAATGCGGCATTGGCCACGTGCTGGCAGCCCTGCGCGAGATGGAGCGTTCGCGGGCGAGCCGGATCGAGGTCAGGCGCGAGGCGGCCGAGGATTTCGACCGTGAGCTGCACGCGGCCCTGGCGAAGACGGTCTGGCACAGCGGCTGCACCAACTGGTACGTAGACGAGAACGGCAACGACCCGAGCAACTGGCCCTGGACGTGGAGCACCTACCGCCGCCGCACGGAGCGGCTCGCCCCCGGCGCCTACGAGCTGAGCGGGGCGACGACCGCGGTCGTCGCAGGCGCCCTCGGATAGGGTCCCGCCGCGATGAGCGAGGTACCGACCAGCGAAGACCGCTCGCCGTTCACACCCGAGAGCGTGCGCGCCTTCATCGGCGGCAGCTTCCCGGGCGACCTAGGCATCGAGCCGATCGAGATCGAGGACTCCTTCGCCAGCGGTCGCATCGTCGTCGATAAGCGCCACCTGCACCCGGGCGGCTACGTCCACGGCGGCGTCTGGACCGCGCTCGGCGACACCGTCGCCGCCTGGGCGACATTCCGCAACATCCCCAAGGAACACAACTTCACCACGATCGAGCTGAAGCTCAACGTCTTCTCCGCCGGCCTGCTGGACGACGAGATCGTCGCCGTCGCCACTCCGCTGCACGCCGGCAAGAGCACCGTCGTAATCGAGGTGAAGATCGAGCGGATGCGTGATGGGGAGGAGCCTCGCCTCGCCGCAAATCTGATCGTCACCCAGTTCGTGCTTCCGCCGCGGGCGACTGAGTAGCCGGCGTTTCCAGGGCTTCAACCTGAGGAAGGCGCCAGAGGGCGCTGGCGATCGCCAGCCCCACGGCTGCCGAGAGCAGCGCCAGGAACCACTGGGCGGAGTCGAGCAGGACCATTTCGAAGAAGTCGCGCAGTGGTTCGATTGCGAGGATGCCGGCGAAGAGCCCACCCAGGGCGAGGACCATTCCGAGCATGTTGCTCTGGATCGCGATGTGCTCGCGCCCGGGACCGCGCTCCAGCAGCAGGACGAAGCTCAGCCCGAGCACGATCAGGGTCGTCGTCGCGGCCGTGCGGCCGGCCTCGAGGGTGCCGCCGAAGACGGTGTCGACGAGGAAGAAGGAGAGGATCGAGCCAAGCGCGGTCGCCACTCCCGCTGGGACCGCGAAGGCGGCCAGGGCGCGCAGCAGCCGGCCGCGGTACAGCGGCCCGTCCGAGGGTGCCAGGGCGAGCACGAAGGAGGGGATGCCGATCGTCAGGAAGGCGGCCAGGGTCAGGTGCCTGGGCAGGAAGGGGAAGGCGAAGCCAGGGATCGCGACGAGCAGGATCAGGGTTGCCGCGTAGACCGTCTTGGTCATGTAGAGCCGGCCCAGGCGGTGGATGTTGCGGGCGATCCGCCGCCCTTCTCCGACCGCCTGCGGCAGTCGCGCGAACTCGTCTTTGAGCAGGACGACGTCGGCGACCCCCTTGGTCACCTGCGCCCCCGAGCCCATCGCCACCGCCATCCGCGCCTTCTTCAGCGCCGGCACGTCGTTGACCCCGTCGCCGATCATCGCCGCGTAGCGACCCGAGGCGGCCAGCGCCGCGACCAGGTCGCGCTTTTGCTCCGGCTTGATCCGGCAGAAGACGGTGTTCTTCCGTGCCGCCTCGGCCAGGCCCTCGGCATCGGTGGGCAGCTCGGAGCCCTCGATCGTGCCGGCGTCCCAGGGCACCCCGACCGCCGCCGCCACCGCGGTAACCGTGGCCCGCGCATCGCCCGAGATCAGCTTCAGGTCGACGTTCTCCTCGCGCATCGTTGCAACGGTCTCCGCCGCGTCGGGTCGCAGCGTCTCCTCTAGTACCACCAGGGCGACCGGCGCCAGGCGCGGCGCGGTCCCCTCCGCGGGGCTGGCCGGCAGCGGCTCGCTCGATTCGCCGAAGGCGACGACGCGACGGCCGGCGGCGGTCTCGCGTTCGAGCACGCGGGCCAGTCCCGGCGGAAGCACCAGCGCCCCAGCCGCTCCCAGCACGTCCGGGGCCCCCATCACGTAGGTGGTCGAGCCGATCCGTAGCCCGCTCCACTTCCACTCCGAGGAGAACGGCACCTCTGCGGTCACCCGCCCGGCTTCGCCGGGGAAGCGCTCGGCGATCGCTTCCAGGGTCCGGTTGCGGTCGCCGGCGCTCGCCGCGAAGCGGCCCAGGGCCGCGTTCGCCGCCGCCGGCTCCAGCCCCTCGGCAACCTCGGCGCCGATCAGGCGCAGCTCGCCGTCGGTCAGGGTGCCGGTCTTGTCGACGCAGATCGTGTCGACCGCGGCGAGGCTCTCGGTCGCGCTCATCTGCTGCACCAGGGTGTCTTTGCGAGCCAGCCGCACGGCGGCGACGGCGAAGGTGACGCTCATCAGCAGCACCAGCCCCTCGGGGATCAGCGTCACCAGCCCCGCGGTCGCCGTCTGGGCGGCTTCTTCGATCCCGGTGCTGCGCAGCTTCAAGGTGAGGATCAGGGCGACGGCCAGCGGCACCATCGCGTAGACGCAGGCGACGATCACCTGGTTGACCTCTTCCTGCAGCGGCGAGGGCGGGTGGCGGAAAGCGCGGGCCTCGCCGGCGAGGCGCCCGGCGTAGCTCTGCTCGCGAACCGCGTCGACCTTGTAGTGGCCGGAGCCGCTGACGCAGAAGGAGCCGGAGAGGACCCGGTCGCCGACCCCCTTGCGGACGCCGTCGGCCTCGCCGGTCAGCATCGACTCGTCGAGCGTCATCCCCCGCGTGCTCAGCGCCTCGCCGTCGGCGACGAGCTGGTCACCCGGCTCGACCCTCACGGTGTCGCCGGGGACGATCTCCTCCGCGAGCAGGCTGACGACGGCACCGTCGCGGATGACCTTGGCGTGGGGGGCGACCAGGACCGCGAGCTCGTCGAGGGTGCGCTTCGCCTTCAACTCCTGGCGGATCCCGATGTAGGAGTTGATCACCGCGATCAGGCCGAAGATCGAGTCCGCGTAGAGCCCGAGCCCGAGGTCGAGGACGAAGAAGGCGCCGATGATCGCGTTGAACAGGGTGAAGACGTTGCCGGCGACGATGCTTGAGACCGAGCGCGAGGAGTCCTCGGGCGGCGTCCCCAGCTCGCGCAGCCGCTTCGCTGCCGTTGCGCTGGAGAGCCCCCGCTCGATCGCCGCTTCGCTCATTGCGTGGAGTCTGTCCGAAAACCCCCGTGTGCGGCTGGCGAGCGCCGGACCAAGCGGGACAAGGACGCAAGGAGGCCGAATAGCAGCGCTATTTGGCCGACTGAGGACGCCGTACCGCGCAGTGTCCGCCGCCGTCAGACGTGCGCGGGGGTTTTCGGACAGACTCCCAATTCAATAGGGTCCGCCCCGGATGGCACTGAAGCTCGGACTCAACCTTGGCTACTGGGGCATCGGCCCGGCCGGGGAGGACGCCCTCGAGGTGGTCCACGCCGCCGAGGCGGCCGGCTACGAGTCGGTCTGGGCGGCCGAGTCCTACGGCTCCGACGTGGTCAGCGTGCTCGCCTGGCTGGCCGGGCAGACGAAGACGATCAACCTCGGCGCCGCGATCATGCAGGTGCCGGCCCGTCCTCCCGCCGCCGCGGCGATGGCCGGGGCGACGATCGACAAGCTCTCCGGCGGCCGCTTCCTCTTCGGCTTCGGCCCCTCCGGGCCGCAGGTCTCCGAGGGCTGGTACGGCGTTCCCTACGCTAAGCCCTGGGGGCGCACCCGCGAGTACATCGAAGTCGTGCGTGAGATCGTTGCCCGCGAGGACAAGGTCGACCACCAGGGCGAGCACTACCAGCTGCCCCTGCCCGGCGGCGAGGGCAAGCCGCTGAAGCTCAACTTCCACCCCGAGCGAAACCGGATCCCGGTCTTCGTCGGCGCGATCGGGCGCAAGTCGGTCGAGATGGCGGCCGAGATCGCCGACGGCTGGATCCCGATCTTCTTCTCGGTCGATGCCTTCGAGCAGACCTGGGGAGAGCACCTCGAGGCGGGCTTCGCCAAGGGCGGCCGGCAGCGCTCCGACCTCGAGGTCTCGCCCTCGCTGCAGGTCGCGATCGACGGCGACCTCGACGCCGCCAAGGCCGTCGTCAAGGCCGGCCTCGTCCTCTACTTTGGCGGCATGGGCAGCCGCAAGACCAACTTCTACGTCGACCTCGCTCACCGCTTCGGCTTCGGCGACGTCGCCGACGAGGTCCAGCGTCGCTTCCAGGACGGCGACCGCGGCGGCGCCTTCGAGGCCGTTCCCGACGAGGTCGTCGAAGCGACCTCGCTGGTCGGCACCGAGGCCGAGGTGGCGGAGCGGGTCGAGCGCTTTCGCGGCGCCGGCATCGATCGCCTGATCGTCTCCCCGGTCCATGCCGACGGCGAACAGCAACTGCATACCCTCCGGCGCCTGGCGGCTCTGACCGCCGGCTGACGCCCCGGTCCCGCTTTCACATAACCTTCCGCGCCGCGTGAAAATCGGAGTACCGAAAGAGACCGCCGAGGGGGAGCGCCGGGTCGCGCTCGTCCCTGACGTGGTCAAATCCCTCGCCTCGAACGAGAAGGTCGAGGTGCTGGTCGAGTCGGGCGCCGGCGAGGCCGTCGGTCATCCCGACTCCCAGTACAGCGAGGCCGGTGGCGAAGTCGTCGAGGGCGAGGTTACGTGGGGCGCCGACGTGGTCCTTCGCGTCGCCGCCCCTTCCGCCGCCGAGATCGGTCGCCTCAGCTCCAGCCAGGTCCTGATCGGCCACCTCTCGCCCTGGACCGCCGCCGAGACCAACAAGGCCCTCGCCGCCGCCGGCGTCACCAGCTTCGCGATGGAGGCGATCCCGCGCACGACCCGCGCCCAGGCGATGGACGCGCTCTCCTCGCAGGCCGCCGCCGCGGGCTACGCCGCGACCTTGATCGCCGCCCGCGAGTCCGGCCGCTTCTTCGGCATGATGACCACCGCCGCCGGCACCGTCCCGCCGGCTAAGGTGCTGGTCCTCGGCGCCGGCGTCGCCGGCCTGCAGGCGGTCGCCACCGCCAAGCGCCTCGGCGCGATCGTCACCGGCTTCGACATCCGCCGCGCCGCCTGGGAGCAGATCGCCTCGCTCGGCGGCCGCCCGCTGGAACTGGACTTCATCCCCGACGCCGAGGGCGAGGGCGGCTACGCGCGCCCGCTCACCGACGAGGAGAACGCCCAGGTGCGCGACGCGCTCGGCGAGAACGCCGCCAAGCAGGACGTGATCGTCACCACCGCCGCGATTCCCGGCCGCCCGGCGCCGCTGCTGATCACCGCCGAGGCGGTGCGCGGCATGGCGCCCGGCTCGGTGATCGTCGACCTCGCCGCCGAGACCGGCGGCAACTGCGAGCTGACCCAGGCCGGCGAGACCGTGGTCGAGAACGGCGTCAAGGTGATCGGCCCGCGCAACCTCGCCAGCGAGATGCCCAGGCCCGCGTCCCAGCTCTACGCCAAGAACCTCGAGAACCTTCTCGGCCTGCTGGTCTCCGAGGGGGGCGAGCTGAACGTCGACTTCGAGGACGACATCGTCGCCGCCGCCTGCATCACCCACGGTGGCGAGATCAAGAACGAGAGAGCTGCCAAATGAGCGTGATGACGGAGATCACGATCTTCGTGCTCGCCGCCTTCGTCGGCTTCGAGGTGATCTCGAAGGTTCCGACCACGCTGCACACGCCGCTGATGTCGCAGACCAACGCGATCCACGGCATCGTCATGCTCGGCGGGCT
>DASSMU010000163.1:0-6870 GCA_035701465.1 Solirubrobacterales bacterium | reverse complement strand
ATCACGGGCTTGCCGCCGCTGAGTGCGTTGAGGTGGACGTACGACGATCGGAAGATCGTCCGCAGGGTCTTCCAGCCGACGGTCCCACCCCAGTTGTAGCCGTCGAGCCCCACGTAGTCGACATAGCCCGGATGGCTCGAGTCTTCGGGGTAGTAGGCGTCGAATGGAATTTTGCCGCTGGTGTTGACGTTGGGCGACCAGACGAATTTGGCGTTGGAAGAGCCGGCGGCGCGGAAGACGTCGACGTAGTGGCGCCAAGCAGCGACGTAGGCAGCGGGTTCGCCGCCCCAGGGATACCAGGCGCCGTTCATCTCGTGGGCGAAGCGGAGGAGGACTTCCTGTCCATAGGAGACCGCGCTTGCCGCCTCGCTGCGGATGTAGCTGTCGTATTTGCCGGCGGCGATATCTTGGACAGAGACCGGTTGTCCGCCGACGTATGGCTCGACCGTCACCATCGGGACCACGCCCCGTTCCTTCAGCTCGGTCTTCTCGTTGGAGAAGAGCAGCGTCGCGTCGAGCCCCCGGTAGCTGAGGGCGATGTTCGGGAAGCGGCCGTACTGGGACTTGAACGAGTCGAGGGTTTCGCCGCTGGTGGCGAAGCAGGAGGACCCCACCGGGACCGTCGGGCAGTAGTAGGTGCCCAGTTTGATTGCCGCCTGTGACGCGGTCGGCGTGGCCAGCAGCGCGAGAAGGACCGCGAGCGCGGAAACGATCGATCGACGAGGACCCGGCATGCCACCGAGCTTACCCCGATCAGGGGGACCCGAATCGTTTTTAAATAGCACGCCGCGCGTGCCTGGGGTCCAGCTCACCGGCGGCCGCGGCCTCGGCGCGCTTGGCCCAGCGGTTGAGCTCACGGCGGGCGAGGACCATCTTGTGGACCTCGTCGGGGCCGTCTGCCAGGCGCAGCATGCGGCTGAAGCGCCAGAGGGCGGCGAGCGGGGTGTCGTCGGTCATGCCGAGCGAGCCGTGGACCTGGATCGCGCGGTCGAGCACGTTCATGACGATGTTGGCGGCGACGATCTTGATCGCCGAGATCGCCTGTCGGGCAGCGCGCTTGCCCTCGGTGTCCATCTTCCAGGCGGCGTAGAGGGTGAGCAGGCGGGCCTGGTCGATCTCCATCCGCGAGGCGGCAATGGCCTCCTGGACGAACTGCTTCTCGCCCAGCGGCCCGCCGAAGGCCTGGCGCTCGTTGGCGCGGTGGCACATCATCTCCAGTGCCCGCTCGGCCGTGCCGATCGCCCGCATGCAATGGTGGATGCGGCCGGGGCCGAGCCGGTCCTGGGCGACGACGAAGCCCATCCCCTGGCCGCCGAGCAGGTTGGCGGCTGGGACGCGGCACCCTTCGTAGCGGATCTCGCAGTGGCCGGGGCCCTTGTCGTGACCCATCACCGGGATCGGACGGACGAGGTTGAAGCCGGGGGTGTCGGTGGGCACGCAGATCATCGAGGCGCGCGCGTAGGGGTTGGCCTCGGGGTCGGTGACGACCATCGCGATCGCCAGCTCGGCGCCGACGGCGCCCGAGGTGAACCACTTGTGGCCGTCGATCACCCACTCGTCGCCGTCGCGAACCGCCCGCGCCTGCAGCAGGGTCGGATCCGAGCCGGAGACCTCGGGCTCGGTCATCGAGAAGCAGGAGCGGATCCGGCCCTCGAGCAGCGGCTCCAGCCAGCGCTCGCGCTGCTCGTCGGTCCCGTGCTCGGCGAGGATCTCCATGTTGCCGGTGTCGGGGGCCGAGCAGTTGAAGGCCATCGGCGCCGCCGCCGGGCTGCGCCCCATCTCCTCGCAGAGCAGGCCGTACTCCCAGTTGGTCAGGCCGGGCCCGAAGCGCTCGTCGGGCATGAAGAGGTTCCACAGCCCCTCGCCCTTTGCCCGCTCGCGGATATCGACCAGGATCTTCGGGTACGGCACGCCCGGGGCGACCTCGGCGTCGAGCGCCTCCATGATCTCGCGCTCCTGCGGGTAGATCTCGGCGTCCATGAAGTCGAGGATCCGCTCGCGCAGCGTCTCGACCTGGGGGCTCGGCGTGAAGTCCATCTACTCGGTCCTCTCCTCGGGGCTGGTTCCGGAACGCTAGCGTCCGCCTGCCGACTTCGTCGTTAGTGGTGCATACGCGCCCAAAGGCGAAGTCAGGGTCAGTGGCGGCGGTAGCGGGCGAAGAGCTCGCCCTCGTGCTCCAGCAACCAGGCCAGGTCGAGCTCCTCGGTCAGGGGAATGTCCAGGCCCTCGACGATTCGGGGGGCCTCGCCGCCGGTCAGCTTCGGCGCGGTCGTCAGGAAGAGCTCGTCGACCAGGCCCGCGGCCCAGAGCTCTCCATGGAGGTGTGGGCCGCCCTCGCAGAGCAGGGCGCGGACGCCGCGCTCCTCGCGCAGGTGGCGGAGGGCGGCAGCGAGGCCGACCCGTCCCTCGTGGCGGACGACGCGCAGGGTCGTCTCGGTCTCCGGCGGCTCGGCTTCCGACGCGGTGAAGATCAGCACCCGTCCCGCGCCCTCGGTGAAGAGCGGGGCCTCCCAGGGAAGATCGAGCCGGCCGCTGACGATCACCATCAACGGGTCGTGGGGGAGGCCGAGACGCTCGCGCCGTTCGCGTTGCTCCTGGTTGCCGACGACCCTTCCATAGCGCTCCGCGCGCATCGTCCCGGCGCCGATCATCACCGCGTCAAAGCGGGTGCGCAGGCGCGCCAGCATTTCCGTGTCGGCATCGGAGCCGATCGGGCCCGACACCCCGCCGATCGTCGCCCGCCCGTCGACCGTGGCGGCGAAGTTCGTAGCCACGAAGGGACGGTCCTCGCGCGGTTCCTCCCAGGGCCGGTAGGGATCGAGTTGCTCCTCGACCGTGATCTCTCCCGGATCCGGGATTAGGCGCTGCATAGCCTGGAGCCTAGTGATGCGGTCGCAGTTCCCTCCGCTATGCGACGGGTACTGCGACACCAACAGTTCCAGTGCAATGAATTACCCTTGCGGTCGCAGTTACCTCCGCTACGCGGCGGAAAGTGCGACCTCACGGGGAGTGGATCAGGAGTAGTCGTGCCAGCTGGCGAACTCGCGACCGGCGAAGCGCTGCAGCTCCGCGACGTCCTCGCCGAAGCGGCCGCGGACGGTCTCGAAGAGGTCGTCGGGGAGCTTCGGCTTCGGCGCCGGCGGCTTCTCGGGGTCGTGGACGACCTTCTCGACCAGCCAGCGCATCGACTCCGGCAGGCGGTCGAAGTTGCGGTCGAAGGAGCGGAAGCCCGGCAGCTTGATCAGCTTCTCCATCAGCTGGTATTTGTCGCTCTGCTTGGCGCTCGACTTCTCCCACTGGCGGTCGAACTGCTCCGAGGTAAAGCTCTCGTCGACGCCGGCGAAGCGGAAGGCCTTGCGCATCGTCTCCTCGCGCTGCGCCTGCAGCTCCTCCTGGGCGATGATCTCGATCTGGGAGCGGTCGAAGTGCTCGAGGTAGGGCTGCAGCTGCATCCAGTACTTGGAGCGGTTCATGTAGGAGGTGTCGGGCCGGGAGAGGATCTCGACCAGATCGCCGGTCTCATAGCCGGCGCCGGTCGCGTGGACCCAGTGGGAGAGGATGCGCTTGATCGGGTCGCGCACCATGTAGAGCAGGCGGGCGTCGGGGCAGTGCTCCCTGATCCGCGCCGGGACCCCGCCGAAGCGGGGCAGGTTCGTGTAGTGCGGGGAGGACTCGCCGCGCACCTCGAAGCGGTCGTCGAAGCGGCTCGCGTACCAGTCGAGGCCGAGGTCCCAGTTGAGCTCGGCGGCGAAGAAGTTGAGCTCCTTCGGCTTCGACATCTGGATTTCGGGGTGCAGGCCGAGGTAGTGGTGGATGCTCGTCGTCCCGCACTTGAGACCGCCGATGATGATCAGGTTCGGCAGCTCGGCGTGGCGCTTGCGCCGCCGCCGGAAGCGGCTGTTGCGGTCGGCTGTGTAGCGCTCCCGGGCACGCGCGCACATCGCCTCGTCGGCGGGGTCGCTGGGGGCCTGGGAGGCGGGGATCTGGGTCTCGGCCTCTGACACGAGCGGGCTAGTGTAGCTGCGATGCCATACGCCGATCTCGCATCGAGCTTCAACTCCTTCTTCAACGCCGCGACCGCGTTCTTCCAGCATCTTTCCGACATCCGCTGGACTCCGTTCGCGGTCGCCCTCGCCTTCCTGCTGGCGATGCAGCTCTGCCGCGCCTGGGCCTGGCGCAACGTCCTGCACGCCGCCTACCCGCAGGCACGTCTCTCCTTCCTCAAGCTCGCCGCGGCCTGCCTGGCCGGCGCCGGCATCAACGCGATCGTCCCCGCCCGCGCCGGTGACGTCACCAAGGTCTTCCTGGTCAAGCGCCAGATCCCGCACTCCTCCTACCCGGCGGTGACCTCCTCCTTCCTGGTGCAGACGGTGTTCGACACGACCGTCGGCCTGCTCGTCCTCCTCTTCGCAATCTCGCAGGGCCTGCTGCCGGAACCGCCGCAGCTGCCGGACCTGCCCGCCTTCGAGATCTCCTTCTGGGCCAACCACCCGAAAACGCTGCTGATCGTGATCGGGGTGCTGATGCTGGCGACCGCGATCGGTGTCTACTACCTGGCCCACCACGTGCGGCGCTTCTGGGACCGGGTCAAACAGGGCCTCGCGATCCTCCGGCAGCCGCGCCGCTACGTTCGCGAGGTGGCGGCCTGGCAGGGGCTCGGCTGGCTCTGCCGCTTCGGTGCCTTCTGGTTCTTCCTCGAAGCCTTCGGCATCGGCGGCTCGGTCGCCAACGTGATGCTGGTGATGAGCGTGCAGGCGATCGCGACGATCGTCCCCTTCACCCCCGGCGGCGCCGGCGCCCAGCAGGCGCTGTTGGTGGCGACGCTCGAGGGCCCCTCGCGCTCGGCCGTCCTCTCCTTCTCGGTCGGCACCCAGATCGCGATGGCCGCCTGGTCGGTCGCGCTCGGCTTCGGCGCGATCCTGCTCGTCTTCAGGACGACGGACTGGAAAGGGCTGATCAAACAGGCACAGGACGATGCGGCCTCAGACGCCGCCATGCTGCGTCCTCAGTCGCCCGAATAGCGCTGCTATTCGGGCTCCCTGCGTCCTTGCCTGGCGACCTCTGAGCCTCGCCTCAGAGCCGCTCCGGAATCAGGGCGAACCCGTATTCGCCGACCGCCGCCCGCAGCTCTCGGTCCCAGCAGGCAACCGTTACCTGTTCCGCGTCTGCGAAGGTCGCAATGGTTGCAAGGTGGAGGCTGTCGTAGGCGCGCAGCGCGTGCTCGGTGGCGGAGCGAGTTGCAGCCTCGATCAGTGGGTCCGTCACGACGTGGACCTGCAGTTCGCGCCAGAGGTCGTCCAGGTCATCGAGCGCCGTTCGGTGTGCCTGTCCCGAGAGCCGGCCGCCCTTTCGCATCCTTGCCAGGGCAGATGTCGCCTCGAGGCGGGCGATGGCGCTCGTCGAGGCCGCCGGAAAGCTGTCGAAGGCCTGGTTGGCGAGGTCGCTGTCCGGCTCCTCGACGATCAGCTTGACCAGTGCGCTCGTATCGAGGTAGAGGCTCAGCGGCGGCCTTCGGAGACGTAGTCCGCGGCCGTCGGCCCGGGTCCGCGGAGTTTCACCCCCGGTTTCCGCAGACGGCGCTTGCCATTGCCCGGCCGAACCGTTCCGTTGGCGATCAGCCTCGCCAGGCCGGGGGAGATAGTCGAGGAGACGAGCGTCGCCACCGGCTTGCCGCGCCGGGTGATGGTGATCGCCTCGCCTCTCTCCACCCGCTCGATGATCCGGCTGACGTCGTTCTTCAGCTCGCGTATGCCTACGGTCTCGCTCATGTAGCCACATCATAGCGTCAAAGGGCCACATCGCAATCAGCTCGACCAGCCCGGGTAGAGGCCATGGACCTGCCACTGCCAGGGCGGGCGTTCAGAGGCCGGGAACTCGTAGTGGTTGCGACCCGGGAGGGTCTCCAGCGGGACAAGGGCCGGGTCGTCGCCGAGCAAGACAGGGACTCCGGCGGCAGCGTCGACCTGCGCCTGGCCGGCCTGCCGCACTATCCGTTCCCAGCCGAGACCTGGGCGGTAGAGCCAGTAGGTCAGCTCGACCCAGCCGAGGGTCCTCCTTCGGTCGATGATCTGGGTGAAGGCGGTCGTGCGGCGCCCGGAGGCGGTCAGGTGGGGCCCAGCGGCGACGGCGCAGCTTTCGCGGCGGCAGCGGCGGAAGTCGACGGGGACGAGGGGAAGCCCAGAGGGGCCCGGTCTGGCCTCAGGTGCCGGCGCGAGGGCGCGGGCGAGGCGCGCCAGCGGCCAGCCGTAGGCCGGGACCAGCGGGTGATGGCGGCAGGGGCCGGGCAGTCGCGGTGCGCATGCGATGCGCCGCCCGAGGGCGCCGGCGAGGCCGCGGCCGGCGTCGATTTCCCCGCTCGCGGCAAGGGCGGAGATCGCAGCGATCAGCAGCAGGGCGATCAGGGCCACCAGGCCCGCCTGCTCGACGCTTGCCGAGCCCCGCTGGGAGTCCCGCCCCCTCGTCATCGCCCGAACCTAGGGGGAGCGGACGCGCGGGTGGCGCGCAGAATGTCACGATTTTGCCCCGCAGCGGCCTTCTGCTTTCATGTGCCAGATGGAGGGAAGCCCTTTCAACCTCTTCGGCGACCCGGACGAGTTCCGCGCCCGCATGGAGGAGTTGTCCGAGCAGATGCAGTCGTCCCAGCGCGTCGCCTGGGCCGACAACGCGATCAAGCTCGCGGTCGACATGACCGTGGCCTCGATCGCCCGCCTCGACCTCTCGGGCAGCCCCGACGAGCAGACGATGCAGGTGCGCGACTCGATCCGCGTCCTTTTCCCCGAGGCGGTCACCCTGGTTCGCGAGGCTCGCGAAGGGTTGTCCTAGGGCCTGTCCCGGCAGGGGTTCCGCGTAACTTTTTCGGTGGGGCGTGGG
>DASSMU010000162.1:0-2312 GCA_035701465.1 Solirubrobacterales bacterium | reverse complement strand
CGCGGCAACGACTGGGCCCGCGCCGCCGCCTGGGCCACCACCGGCCTCCTCCTGGCCTCCTCCTGGCTCCTCCCCTGGTACCTCCTCTGGCCCCTCCCTCTCGCAGCTCTCTCCCGCGACAGACCCCTAAAGCTCCTCCTCCTAGCCCTGACGGCATACCAGCTCGGAGCCCGCATCCCGCTGTAGCCGAGCCTTCGGGTTCGGGAAGGAGAGGGTGTGTCCCTCGGACCGGCGGATACTCAAAGTCGCCGCGCTAATTAGCGCGGCGACTTGTCGGGCCGAGGGACACACCCTCTCCTTCCCCCTCTTCAGCCACTGCTTCCTCCTCCTGACTCGCGTGCAGCACACCGGTGGGGATAGACCACCCCGCGCGCCGGCCCATCGCCGTCACAATCGCGACGTAGAGCACTTCGACCACGGTCAGCACCCCCCTGACCACGATCGCGATCAGCGAGGCCACCGCGAAGCTGTTGCCGGGCACGGCTACCTTCACCGCCCAGGCGAACGCCGCGTCGCGGACGCCCAACCCGGCTGGAGCCACCAGGGTCGCCAGCGCCGCCAGGTAGCCGAACGCCTGCGCCGCGCCGACGGCCGGGATGTCGCCCGGCGAGATCGTGCTGACCGAGCGGGCCACGCAGTAGAGCCCGATGGCCATCATCCCCCAGTTGAGCGTGTAGAAGACAAGCACCGTCACCACCCCGCGCAGCGAGATCACCGCCGGCAGCGGCTCGCGACCGAAGGCGCGCAGCACCCGGTTGGCAAGCGGTCCGAAGACGCGCGGGTGCAGGAGCACCAGCGCCAGCGGGATCAGGGCGAGCACGCCCCAACGCAGAGGCTGGTCCTGCAGGTCGGGGTGGTCGATCAGGAAGTAGGCGGCGACGACGATCGCCGAGGTGGCCTGCAGCGCCTGTTCGTAGACGATGCTGGCGATGGTCAGCCGCCGCGGCACCCCGGCCCGCTCGGAGAGCAGGACCCGGCCGAGAACGTAGAGGACGCTACCCGGCACGTAACGCGCCAGCAGCGGCTGCCCCCAGGCGACCTGCGCCCTCCCGTTGCCAAGGCGATAGCCGAGGAAGCGCAGGATCAGGTCCCAGCCGACCGCGTTCAGCCCGTAGAAGACCGGCAGGATGACGAAGGCCGGAATCAGCCAGAGGACGTCGAAGTGGACGCCCTTTTCCTGAATCTCCGACCACTGGTCGACCACCGTGAGGACGAGGAAGCCGAAGACGAGGAGGGCGATCCCGAGCTGGATCGCGAGACGAACGCCTTTGCTGCGTGGAGGCCGCGTTCCGATCCGCGCTCCGGCCTCGCCGACCCGATGCAGAAATGGCTGACCTGGCTCACCCACCGCGCCGCACCATAGTGATGCCATGAGCGTGAGCTCGCACCTGGTGGTCCAACGGCCCGGTTAAAGGCGAACTCACCGGCTTGGGCGACAATGGGCCGATGGGTGAGTTCGAGTTGCTCGCGAGGATCAGGGAGCGATTGCCTGCCACCGGGTCCCGGGTGCGCCTCGGCTCCGGCGACGACGCGGCCGTAACCGTGCCCGGCGGCGCCACCGCGACCTCGGTCGACGCGCTGGTCGACGGCGTCCACTTCCACCGCGAGCAAGCGACCCTCGCCCAGGTCGGCCGCAAGGCGCTCGCAACGGCGCTTTCCGACCTGGCGGCGATGGGAGCCGAGGCCGGCGAGGCCTACGTCGCCCTCGGCGTTCCCGGCGACCTCGACGAGGACGGCTGCCTCGAGCTGCTCGACGGCATGGCCGGGCTCGCCTCCGAGACCGGAACGAGCCTGGCGGGGGGCGACGTGACCCGTGCTGACAAGCTCTTCTTGGCGATCACCGTCGTCGGCCACGCCGCGGGCCTGGACTCGTTCGTCAGCCGGGCCGGGGCACGCCCAGGCGACGCGCTCGTCCTAACCGGCGAGATCGGCGGCGCCGCTGCCGGCCTGGCGCTGCTCGACAACCCATCCCTCGATGCCGACTTCGCCTTTGGTGAGGCCGTAGGGGGGTCAAATGCGAAGTCAACGGAGGCTGGGCTATTGCGCCGGCAGCTCGAGCCGACCCCGCGCCTCGCAGCCGGCCACGCCCTGGCGGATTCCGCGGCGACGGCGATGATCGACCTCAGCGACGGGCTCGGTGGCGACGCACGCCACCTCGCCAAGAGCAGCGAGGTCGGGCTCAGGATCGAGGCGGCCGCCCTGCCGCTGGCGCCCGGCGTCGTCGAGGTCGCCGCCGCGGCGGGCCGGGAGCCACTCGCCCTCGCCGTCGGGGGTGGCGAGGACTACGAGTTGCTGGCGAGCATCCCCCCCGG
>DASSMU010000161.1:0-34046 GCA_035701465.1 Solirubrobacterales bacterium | reverse complement strand
GAGGTCCGCCGGACACTCAGCGCGAAGCGCGTCCGGCGGACCTCCGCCCGACGCCCACCCGCTCAATCTGACGCACCCGCCAACCTCTCAACCCCCGACTTCTCGATCGTCATTCGCAACCCGTCGCGCAGCTCGACGCCGGGTTCCCAGCCGAGCAGATCGCGAGCGCGGGCGATGTCGGGCTGGCGCTGCTGCGGGTCGTCGACCGGTAGCGGCTCAAAGATGATCTCCGAGCGCGAGTCGGTCACCTCGATCACGGTCTTGGCCAGCTCCAACAGCGTGAACTCGTTCGGGTTGCCGATGTTGACGGGGGAGTGCACCCCCGACTCGGCGAGGGCGACGATGCCGCGGATCAGGTCGTCGACGTAACAGAAGCTGCGCGTCTGCTCTCCCTCGCCGAAGACGGTCAGCGGCCGGTCCTCCAGCGCCTGGCGGAAGAAGGTCGGGATCGCCCGCCCGTCGTGGGCCCGCATGCGGGGGCCGTAGGTGTTGAAGATGCGGACGATCGAGGTGTCGACGCCCTGCTGGCGGTGGTAGGCCATCGTCAGCGCCTCGGCGTAGCGCTTCGCCTCGTCGTAGACGCCGCGCGGGCCGATCGGGTTGACGTGGCCCCAGTAGTCCTCGGTCTGAGGGTGGACCTGGGGATCGCCGTAGACCTCGCTGGTCGAGGCGAGCAGGAAGCGGGCGCGCTTGAACTTGGCGACGCCGAGCATGTGGTGGGTCCCGTGGGAGCCGACCTTCAGCGTGTGCAGCGGCAGCCGCAGGTAGTCCCTCGGGCTCCCTGGCGAGGCCAGGTGGTAGACGAAGTCGACGTCCTCGGGGATGTCGACGGTCTCGGTGATGTCGAGGTTGCGGAACTCGAACGCCGGGTCGCGGATGTGCTCGATGTTCTGCAGCGAGCCCGTCTCGAGGTTGTCGACGCAGATCACCCGGTGGCCCTGCCCGAGCAGGTGCTCGCAGAGATGGGAGCCGAGGAAGCCGGCACCGCCGGTGACCACACAGGTGCTCATCGCAGCGGATGGTATCGGCCACTCCCGGCGCCCAGACAGCCGGCCGGATTTGCCCAATTTGCGGGACTCGGAACCGATCACCCGTCCAGCAGGGGGGAGAACCAGCCACCCCTGCTGCATTGGGTTGACATGTTTGCGACGCAAATCTGAACCGGTGCAGAGGAGTTCAGCGGGAGTGAGTCAGGGGAGATCGACGACGGTGCGGCCGGGGAGGGGCGACCTTGCCCAGACCGCGGGCGATGCGGCGCGCAAGCGGGCGGCACTGGAGATGATCGCTCGCTACGGGCCGGCCCTGAAACGCACGGCACGACGGTTCTCGCTGGACGCAGAGGACGCCGACGACGCCTACCAGCGAGCCCTGGAGATCGTCCTCACCAAAGCCCCGACCACCGACGCGCGCGACCTGATCCGCTGGACCCAGACCGTGACCAAGCACGAGGCGCTCGCCGTGCGCCAGGGTCGCGAAAAGCTGCTCGGGGGCCGTCCGCCCGGCGACTACGGCGCCGCTGCGGATCCGGTGGCGCAGATCCCCGCCGCCGGGGAGGGGCCAGACGAGCAGGCGGAGCGCAGGGAGGCGATCGCTCGCAGCCGTGAGGCGCTGCGTTCGCTGAAGCCCGCCGAGTTGCGCGCGCTGAGCCTGCTGGCGGAGGGGTACTCCTACACCGAGATCGGTGAGCTGACCGGTTTCAGCCAGACAAAAATCAACCGGGTCCTGGCCGAGGGGCGCAACCGCTTCCGCAGCATGCTCTCCAGCAGCGAGGACGGCAGTCGCTGCCGGGAGCTGCGCCCGCTGCTCTCCGCCTTCTGCGACGGCGAGGCGAGTCCAGGGGAGGCGGAGACGGTGCGCGAGCACCTGCGAGCCTGCGCCCACTGCCGGGCGACGATGCGCACCTACCGGGCGGCGCCGCAGATCGCGATCGCCCTGGTACCGGCGCTGCCGCCCTCACGCTCGCTGTTCGAACGCGCGCACGACCTCCTCGCCGGAATAGGTTCGCGGCTGACCGGCGCCGGTAGTGGCGCGGACACGGCCTCCCAGATCGCCGCCGCCGGAGGTTCCCGCGGCGCCGGCATGGCGGCCCTGGCCAAGCTGCTGGCGCTCTGCGCGGGCGCCGGCAGCGCGGCCTGCGTCGCGACGGGCGTGGTGCCAGTGCCGCTGGTCGACCATGGGCAGGCGCCTTCGCCGCCGCTCGAACGCGCCGCCGAAAAGCCGGAGAGGGAGAGCGCGAGCGAGGCGGTCGACTACGAACCGGCTCCGCAACCGGCCGCGCCGGCCAAAGCCCATCCCGGCCCGGCAGCACCCGAAGAAGCGCCGGACACGACCTACGAAGCGAGCAGCGCGCCGACCGGGGCGGTCGAATACGAATCGCCGCCGCCGGCTACCGAAACGTCGAGTGGCGGCGAAGGCTCGTCCTCCAGTGGTTCCGCGGCCGGGGAGTTCGGTCCGTGACGCCCCCCGTCAAGCCGGCCGCAGCGATCTGGGCCTCGGTTATCGCTGCCCTCGCGTTGCTCACGATCGCCGTGTCGACAGCCAAAGCGGCGACGGGCTTCCAGCCGCTCGGGCTGAGCGTCGACGGCGGCGAGGAAAGCTGGCACGCCGAAAGCAGCTTCGCCGTGCGCTGGAGCAACCCGCCCAGCGTTGCCGCCGTCCACTACCGCCTGCTCGACCCCTCCGGACAGGTGTCGCTGGCCGAAGCGAGGATCGGCTGGGCGGCGACCGCGATCCAGCAGCTGCCCGTGCCGCAGGTTCCCGGCGCCTACATCGTCGAGGTCTGGCTGGAGGACTCCACCGGCAACGAGGGAGACCCGGTCGCCGCGCGGTTGCGCTTCGACGACAGCCCACCCGGACACGTCGACCCGCTGCCGCCGGGCGGCTGGATCTCTCGCACGGCCTTTCCCCTCACCCTCCGCCTGAGCCGTCCCGCGGATCCCCAGCCGCTCTCCAGCATCCGCGGCTATGCCGTCTCGATCGACCTCGCCGCCGACGGCGAGCCCTGTGCCG
This sequence comes from Solirubrobacterales bacterium, assembly GCA_035701465.1. GTDB lineage: Bacteria > Actinomycetota > Thermoleophilia > Solirubrobacterales > 70-9 > VRUE01. The sequence continues at coordinate 31,037 of DASSMU010000161.1, read as the reverse complement.
GCGCGTTCGCCTGCAGCGAAGGCGAGACCGACCTGCGCGCCGGGATCGAGGGGAACTCACTGGCGATTTCCGAACTCCCCGAGGGAACCAGCTACGTCCACGCAGTCGCGGTCTCCGGCTCGGGGGTGCGCTCTGCCGTGGCCGGCGGCGCCACCGTTCGCGTCGACAAGACAGACCCGGTGACGCAGCTCAGCGGCTATCCCGAGGGCTGGTCGAACAGGCCGCTGACCCTGACCGCCACGGCAACCGACAGCGGCTCTGGGATGACGGCGACGAGCGACGGGCCCACTTCGTTCACGGCGATCCGGGTCGACGGCGGCTCTCCCACGGCCGCCGCCGGCGACACCGTCGCCACCACCGTGATCGGGTCCGGCGTCCACAAGGTTGCCTACTACGGCCGCGACGCCGCCGGAAACGTCAACGACGGGGGCAGCAGCAACGGCTGGTCGAACAGGGCACCCGCGACGGCAGTCGTCCGCATCGACCGCGACGCGCCAACGCTTGCCTTCTCGAACGCCCAGGACCCCGCCGACCCGGAGCGAATCGAGGCCCGAGCCTCCGACGCGCTCTCGGGAATCGACCCCGCTCGCGGCGGGATCTCGGTCCGCCCGGTTGGCTCGACCGGACGCTTCGAAGCGCTGCCGACACAGGCGTCCGGCACGGCGTTCGTCGCCCACTGGGACTCCGAGTCCGCCCCACCGGGCGAGTACGAATTCCGCGCTATGGCCTTCGACCGTGCCGGGAACTCGGCCTCGACGTCGAGCCGCAGCGATGGGGCGGCGATGCGCCTGCGCGGCCCACTGAAGATCGCGACGACGCTGAGTGCCGGCTTCCAGGGGACTCCGGCGTCGCGAGCCGTTGCCTTCGGCCGCGGGGTCGCCTACAGCGGACACCTGATCGCGGGGCGGCATACCCCGCTGGCCGGGATGCCGGTGCGGATAATCGAGCGCTTCGCCGCCGGAGCGGAGCCGCAGGAACGGGAATCGACCGTGTGGACCGGTGCCGGCGGAGCCTTCAGAACTCGTCTTGCCCCGGGGCCCAGCCGCGAGGTCATCGCGATCGCGCCGTCGACACCGACGCTGCAGGGCTCCCACAGCCGGATCTCGAACCTGGCAGTTCGCGGCCGCGTGCACTTGGGAGTCTCCTCACGCGTCGCGGAGGTCAGCGGCAAGCCGATCGTCTTCCACGGCAAGGTCGCCTCGGCGGGGACCGAAACGCCGGCCGATGGCAGGGCCGTGCAGCTCCAGTTCCGGCTGCCGGGCCTAACTTGGAGCGAGTTCCGCACAATCCGCACGGACCAGCGGGGGCGCTTTCGCTATGCCTACCGCTTCGCCGACGACGACAGCCGCGGCGTCCATTTCCAGTTCAGAGCCTTCGTCCCGGCCCAAGCCGGCTGGCCGTTTGAGCCAGCCGGCTCACTGCGGGTCGCGGTGTTGGGGCGCTGAATTTCTGGGGTCTATTCCAAACGGACTAAACCGGCAGCAACTCAACCGCCTTGCGAACCCGCTGCTCGAGCTCGGTGCGGTTGCGCTTCAGGGTCGTCTCGACCGTGCGCTGACGCTTGCGGGCCTCACGCTCGACCCTATTGCGGGTCTTGCGGGCCTCGGTGGTCGCTTTGCGACGGGCCGTGGCGCCACGCCGCTCGGTGCGCTTGATGCGGCGGCGGATCTCGGTGCGGTAGGACTTGAGCTGTTTCCCGGCGGCGGAGCGATCGGTGAACGGTTCGACCAGCTCGGTGACGCGCTCGGTGACAGTGAGGACGGCACCGACCGGGAGGTCGACGGCGGTCTCAGCGACCACGCGTGCCTGGTGCTTCTCTGCTGCCGGAGCTTTTGCCGTCGGCTTGGCGCCGTTGGCTTTACTGCCTTTGGTCTGCGTTGCCATGAAAGATGAGTCCCTTCGGTATGCGGGTTTCCTGCCTGGTGTTCGCGAGTGTAGCGAACGTACGTTCTACGCGAACAGGTGTTCTTAAACCGGTGGGACGGGACGGTTACTGAGCCGAGCGGGCTATCGCCAGGCCTTGTTCGCCTGCCGCCGCCGCGATCGGGTAGCGGGCATTGAGGCCGAGGAGGGCATCGCCCGGGGCGAGATCGCCGAAGGCCACCTCTCCCCCCGCCTCGCGCACGATCAGCTGCGCGGCGGCGGCATCGACGGAGCGGCAGGAGCGCAGGCTCAGCATCGCGTCGAAGCGGCCGGCGGCGACGTAGGCGGCGGTGATCGCGATCGAGCCGACCACGCGCAGCCGGTAGACCCGGCCGGCGAGAGCCTGCAGCGACGGCAGGGCATGCTCGGGCTCGGCGGACTCGACCCCAAGCAGCTCGAGCTTGTCACCGTCGGGCCCGACCTCGATCGGCTCGCCGCCTAGCTTGGCGCCTTCGCCGCGCCGGGCGACGAACTCCTCCTCCGCGCCGAAGTCGAAGACGTAGCCGAACTCGACGTCGGCCATCGAGTCCCCAGAGGCAACCGCGATGCTGAGGCTGTGGGCGGGCAGCGTGCGGCGGGCGTTGAGCGAGCCGTCGATCGGGTCGATCACGACGTGGGCCGCGCCGCCGTCGCCGAAGCTCACCTCGCCGCGCTCCTCGGAGACCGCCGTGAAGGAGGCGCCCTGGGCCGCCAGCTCCTCGAGCTCGGCGAAGACCGCGTCCTCGCAGCGGCGGTCGATGACAAGGGTGCGGTCGCCGCCCTTGCCGACGCCCTCGTAGACGGTGCGAGCCTCGGTTCCGCGCACCTCTTCGAAGATCGCCCGCTGCGCGTCGACGATGCGGCGGCAGATTCCCAGCCAGTCTGCGGAGAAAACGTCCATCGAGGCCATCCTATGAAGGGCGCGCACTCGGTAGCGTTGGAACATGCTCGCCCTCGCCGAGGCCCAGGAACGCGCCGTCCAGCACGGCGAGGGCCCGCTCTTGCTGCTCGGCGGGGCGGGAACCGGCAAGACAGAGGCGCTGGCGCGCCGCGTCGGCGCCCTCGTCGGCGAGGGAGTCGGCCCCGAGCGGATCCTGCTCCTCGCCTCGAACCGCCCGACTGCACAGCGGCTCGAGCGGCGTGTTGAAACGCTGCTCGAGCACTCCTGCGAAGAGCTCTGGATAGGCACCTGGGGGACGCTGGGCGAGCGCCTCCTGCGCGAGCACTCGACCGCCGCGGGCCTCGACCCTTTCTTCGACGTCCTCGGGTCCGGGGAGCGTCTCGCGATGCTGCTCGACCGCATCGACGACCTGCCCCTGCGCAACCAGGAGATCCGCGGCAACCCGGCCGGGCTCCTGGCGCGCCTGCTCGAACAGGTGGATGCGCTGAAGGCTGGGGCCGAGGCTCCCGAGCCCGACCTGGCCGAGTTCTGCGCCGCCCACGACAGCATCCTCGCCGGATCCGGCAACCTCGACGAAGGCGGCATCTTCCTCACGCTGGGCAAGCTGCTCCGCGAGAACGAGGGCATCCGCACAGAGGTCGCGGCCCGCTTCGCGCACCTGATGGTCGACGAGTTGGAGGACACGACCCCATCGCAGCGGACGATCCTTGCGACGCTTGCCGGCGAGAACCCCAACCACCTCTACGCACTCGAGATCGGCAGCGATGCCGAGGTGACCGTGGACGCCTGGTTCCACCACCTTCACCCGGACGGGGAGACCGTTGTCCTGGAGGAGCGGTTCCGGGAGCCGGCAGTGCGGTTCTGGAGATGCGCGAACGAGAGGGCACAGGCCCAAGCCGTCGCCCGCGAGGTCGAGCACCTGCTCGCGGGCGGCGCCTCGCCGGAGGCAACCTGCGTGCTGGTCGAGGACCCGGCCGCCGACGGCGGCACGGTCGCGGCGGCGATGGAGGAGCGGGGGATCCCCTTCCATCTCTCGGGCCCGGCGGCGCTCTTCCAGCGGCCGGAGGTCCGCGACGCGATCGCCTGGCTGCGGGTCCTGGCCGACCCGGAAGACTCGGCCGCGGCGGCGCGGGCGCTGACCCGGCCGCCGGTCGAGTTGCGCTCGGCGGACCTGGCGCGGCTGACGACGATCGCGCGGCGGCGCAAGGTCGACATGGTCTCCGCCTGCGAGGCGGCGCTGGAGAGCCCCCAGATCCCACCGGAGGGGCGCGAGCGGATCCAGTCCTTCCTGAAGCTCTACGGCGAAGCCGCGGCGGCGATGGAGGAACGCCGGGCCGACGTCTTCGTCAGGAGGCTGATCGAGCGGGTGGGACTGCGCCGGCAGCGGCTCTTCGCCGCCGAGCCTGAGGTGGCGGAGCGCCTGCTCGGGCTCTCGCGGTTGGCGGAGCTGGCTGCCGTCTGGACACGGCGGGAGCCGCACGGAGCCACGCGGGACTTCGTTCGCTACCTCAGCGCCGTCGCCGAAGCCGGGGTCGGCCCGGCGGGAGGCGAGGAGCCGGCATCCCCCAGAACGGTCCAGGGCCTCGCTCGGTCCGCGGCGAAGGGCATGGACTTCGACCACGTCTTCGTCCTCGGCCTCGAGCGCGACACGGGCACCGATCGGATCGGGTCCCCGGCCCGAACGACTTTGGTGCTCTCACGGGTCGAGCGCGACGGCGGCGCGCAGATGCGCGCCTCGCGGTTCTACGAGGAGACGCTCGCCGCCCACGCCGGCGAAGAGGAGATCCACGAGGAGGAGTTGTTCGGGCCCGCCGAAGGCCTGCACGCCACCTACCGCAAGCTGCGCGAGGAGGTGCTGGAGGCGTCCTGGAGCGCCGGGCGGGAGCTCTCGGAGCCGCGCCTGGACACCGTCGTCGACGTCAACCGGGCGATCGCCCGCCACCTCGAACTGCTGAAGCTGGCGGCGCTCGCCCAGCGACCCGGCGAGGAGGCGACGGCGGAGGCGATCGAGGCGATCAACGGGCTGCTGCGACAAATCGCCACGCCAGAGCAGCAGGCCGAGCTCGACGCCTCGCCCCTGGACGACTACCTGCTCGACTCCGAGCGCGAGCGCGACGGCCGGCGGCGGTTGATCGCCGCCCGCCACGAGCCCTCGCTGGAAGCCTTCCTGCCGCGCCGCGGCGACGGCACGCTCAGCCTCTCGGCCTCCGACCTGGACCTCTACCTGACCTGCCCGCTGAAGTACAAGTTCGCGCGCGTCTTCGGCATCCCCCAGGAGCCGACGATCAACCAGCGCTTCGGGATCCTCATCCACAACGTCCTGGAGCGCTTCCACAAAGACGCCGGCGCCGGGGGCCTGGAGCGGCTGATGGAGCTCTTCGAGTCCGGCTGGCGACGCACCGGCTTCGGCTCAAGCGACGACGAGCTGCAGTTCCGCGACCGGGCCCGCGAGGCGATGCGCCTCTACTGGGAACGGGAGGAGGAGGCCGAAGGCGAGCCAATCTGGCTCGAGCGCAAGTTCGACATCAAGATCGGCCCCCACCGCGTTCGCGGCCGCGTCGACCGCGTCGACCGCCTCCCCGACGGCAGCCACGAGCTGATCGACTACAAGACCGGAGAGCGCAAGAGCGAGGCCGCCCTGGAGAACGACCTACAGCTCGCCCTCTACCGCGTCGCCGCGCGAGAGGACTGGGACCTCGAGGCCAGTAGCTGCAGCTACTACTACGTCCTCGACGCCGACAAGGTGGCAGCGCCGACCAAGCCCGACGACGCCCAGCGGGTAGAGCGAACCGTGCTGGAAGTCGGCGAGGGCGTTCTGGGCCAGGACTTCGAGCCGCGCCCCTCGCCGACAACCTGCAGCTGGTGCGACTACCGGCTGATCTGCCCGGCGGCTGAGAGCTAAGAACCGCGCTTGGCTATCCGAGCGTTCCAACTCGACGCGCGCGTAGATCGGAGAGGAGAAGCCTTCTTCCCGTATTGCCAAACAGCCGCCGAAGGCGATCCCCGCTGCGGCCGATAGGGCGAGAAACATCGGCAATTGGGCCGTTCCTTCGTACCTGATAGTTCCCAAATTTTCTAGAAAGAAGCTGGAGCTGGGCGGGTCGACGATCCGGAAGAGGATCAGCATGGCGGAGACGAGGCCAAGAATTGCGGCCGGCGCGTTGACCAGGACGGGAAACTTGCGGACAGCGTTAGTGAGGCGCAGCGCTGCCACGGCGAGCGTTGCGATGATCGTAACCAGGAGAACGATCGGGATGTACTCGAGTGCTTCCCAAGCGCTTTCCCTCGACTGGCTGCCTCCAAAGGCAATAAGTAGGTTGGAAGTGTAGGTGGCTTTGACGACGAACCAGTCGAAGAACATAAAGACGAAGAGCAGAATCGCCGAGATGCCCGAGATCCTCTCCCCATTGCTGAGTCTGTCTAGACGCACCCGCCACTTCCCTTTCTTGGCGCTGCCCATCTGATATAGCCGGACAGGTTTTCGATCTCGGGTGCTATCTGTGCCCTCAACCTCGACGCGCGCGTAGATCGCCGAGGGAGATGCCTTCTTCCCGCATTGCCAGGCAGCCACCGAAGGCGATCCCCGCTGCGGCCAACAGGGCAAGAAAGATCGGCAATTGGACCGTGCCTTCGTCTGTAATGGTTATTTCTACGTAGAAGATAGGTGGGTCGATGATCCGGTAGAGGATCAGCAGCATCGAAACGAGGCCGAGGATCGCGACCAGCGCGTTGACCGAGACGGAAAACCTACGGACAGCGTTGGTGAGGCGCAGCGCCGCCACGGCGAGCGTGACGATAATCGTGATCAGGAGAACGATGGGGATGTACTCAAGCGCTTCCCAGGGGCTTTTCCCCGGCTCGACGCTTTGAATGGCAAAAAGAAGGTTGGAAGTGTTGACGGCCTTGACGCCGAACCAGTGGAAGAACATGAGGATGAAAAGCAGGATCGCCGAGATGCCCGAGATCCGCTCGCCGTTGCTGAGTCTGCCTAGGCCCACCTGCTACTTCCCTCCCTTGGCACAGAACGACCACAGAAGTAAGGCGCTAGGAGTGCTCCGGCGCCGATAGGCTCCATGACCACGAACGCACCACCTGCTCGGGAGCAGCCGTGAACAAGAACTTGGATTTGAGCGATAAGACCAAGAACTGGTAGAAGTCATCCCACTGCGAGATCGAGGTTGCGTGTCTACTGTCGGCTCTCAGAACGGCAAATCGAGGTAGCTTCGCCTGGAAACTCCGGCAGGGAATCGAGGTCGATTTCTTCTAGTGCCTCGGCGCACTTCGGGCCAACTCCAGCATTAAGAAGAGCTCTTTCGAACTTCAAGAATTCAGTTGCTGCCTTGGATTGACGAGGTACGACTACTGCGTTGTAGCAACGAGTATCAGCAGTACCTGTCTTACCGGAACACTTATTCGTACCCAATTTGTTCGCACGTCCATACCTCGTCAAAAACCTATGTTCGGCGACTGCGATGGCGTGAACATCCGCAGGGGTTGTGCGTGATGATGAGCCACAGCCGATCACAATAAGTGCGAACAATAGTAGGATTAGGGCGACTATGCGAGTGGTTTGAGGCAAATGTCTTGACCGAGAAACGTTGTTAGTACTCCGAGCCAAAGACGAGGTCCCTGTCAGCCGTAAAGTGCTGCAATCCTTGAGCCTGCCGAGGGCGCTGGGCGTCATCGGCACCGACCATGCCTTGCGCATCCAGAATACCGGGCGACTTTCATCGGAAGATTCAGTGCTACTTCTCCGACTGGCGCGCGTTCACCCGAAAGTAGGCAGCGGGCCGAATAGTCTGGCCCGACCCACGGTGCCCCCAGCCCTTGAGCGAGAACCGCACTCGGTAGAGACCTGGGCGCCAAGTGTCTGAGATCGGGACTTCGAGACAACCGGAAGCGGTGTGTGGTTTCAGTTCGACGAGCTCCAAACTGAACCCAACAGAGTGACCCTCGCGGACAACTCGTCGTGGGTGCCACGTATGGCCAGCAAGTTGATCGAACTGCGGTTCGACTCCGTAGCCAAGGGCGGCCCTTCCCCTGTTCTCTATCCGAGCAAACGTCCGCGCGCCACTTCGAACGTTAGAGCGCTCCAAGACCAGGCCTGCTGCTGTGGGTTGCTCGACTGATCGCCCGCGGAAGACATGCCCGCAAAACTCCTGCCGACCATCCCACTCCATCCTCTGTTCAGCGAGCCTTATCTCCTTGGCCACTGCATGTTGACTGCCGTCTTCGGGTTGCGGGGTGGTCGAGTCGTCCCCACTACAACCGCTTATACACAGCGCGACCACACCGATGATGGCCATTAGCAGACCAATTTTCCTTTGGATCTGGCTCCGCATCATCACTGGGCTTCGCTCAGATGGAGCCCTTCGAATGCCGGCGCCCCGAAGACTCCTGGTGCCTGTCCCGTCGATACGCCCTTGGGATTGACGAGCGGCGTGGCATAACAAGCCGTCGTTGTGTTCCAAACGTCAGGGAAATTCCTCGACGATTCCTTTTCGACGAGCAGGCCGACGACGCGACCGGTCGTCCTATCCCAGACCGGTGATCCACTGTCGCCTGGTTCACATCCCACCGAGATCGGGATCTTCCACTGATGGCCATGCTGAACTCCATGTTCATAGATGGCAGCTCGTTCTTCGATCTCATGAGCTTCCCCGCATTTGGGAAAATTACTGACCACGCCGGAGAAGCACAATTCATCGCCCGGATGGGAACGGCCCAACGGCGTCACTTGGCGTGACGCCGGCGGCGATCCCTGCCAAAAGATGCGATCTGGCGCAGTCAATCCTTCCATCTTTACGGCCAGCGCGTCAGTTTCCCATTTGTGCCACCCCTGCCAAGAGGACTTAGAAACGTGACCGATGCCGAAGTAGTTGTCCGTACCGTGCGGGTACTTGTACTTTTGAACCGGCTGACCGACTTCAGAACAGTGGCCTGCCGTTAGCAAGAAATCGATCCGCACCCAGCTGCCGTTACTCTGCCTTATCTTACGAAATGCACCGTAGCCAGCCGTGCAATTAACGAATTCCGTGTAGCCACGTTCTTCTTCATAGTACCGAGTTCGCAGGTTTTCTCCGGCCATAAGTCGCTCGCCTGACAACCTGATCCCCCCGGGGGCGTACTCGACCGCTATGGGGCTGTTGGCACCAAAGAGGGACTGCAGATTCGCCGCCAGCTGAGCAGTATTCGGGCCGCCGACGCGTACCAGATCACGACCGATGTCGATCGCGGTGCTAACGACTAAAGCGCTTATATTCGGTTTATTTTCCACCGCGCTACTGATTTCCGCGACGAGCTGTTGCAGAGAAGCCAGCGAGTGCCCAGTTGGCGCCGTTTGGGAGGCCAACCTATCCTGGGCAATGAGTGGCACCTGCTGCTTGAGTTCAGCCAAATAGCCAGTAGGATTTGACGTAAATCCGATGCGGATAATTCCACCGGCCGATTCGTCAACTATATATCCAGCGAAAGTAGAGGCGTGGGTTTCTCCCCATTCTTCGATAAGCGAAAAGTCGTAGTTCATGTACTGTTCTCGATACTCCAACTCAGCCGCATCTGCTGCTCGCAGTGGCACCCCCCAGCGTTCCCTCGTCGCCCGAGCAACTTCCCCTTCCGGAGTGCTGGGATCATGCCAGTCGGCAATCAGCTGAAATATCCGTTCGTTGATCGCACGTTCATTACCTTTGAGGTCTAGGTCGAGGCCAGTCCTTTCGCGGAAATGCAGGACTTCAGCAAACTTCGGCGGTTCCGGCACTTCCGGATCCGGCGGCGGGACGTAGGGAACATTGTCGGCGAAGCGCTCGCTCGAGGTGTGGCCTTCGCTATCGGTCGCGACCACTTCGAGCTGGAGGATGCCGGGCGGCCAGTTTTCTGACTCGGTCACCCATGACAGTTCTTCATGTTCGCACTCGGTGCCTTCTACTTCGTAGTCCTGCTTGCACGTCTTTTCGGTGATCAGCTGGTTTCCGTTCGCGACGAGCTGGATCGAGGCGATGCCATGGACGGAGTAGGCAGGAATGACCAGGGTCTGGTCGCCGGGGGTGATCGTTTCTTCTGGATTTACTTCCACCCGCTGCGCATAAAGGCTTCCTTCCATCTCTTCGATGGTCGGGACACTCGGAGCGTCCCACCACTTCAGCACCGAGCCGTCGGCACCGATGTCGTAGGTGACGGTTGGTTCGCCTTCGGCTTCGACCACGGTGCGACGCGATTCGTTGGTGTATTCAAAGTGCGTTGTCTTTTCTTTGCCTTCGAGCGAGACGGTCACCGATTTCACCCGTCCGATCGAGTCGTATTGGATTTTGCCCCAAGTGCCATTAGGCAGCGTGACTTTGGTCAGGTGTTTTGCTTCGTCGTATTCGTAGGTGGTTTTGCCTTTGGGCCCATCGACAGCGCTCAACAGTTCGCCTTTGTGACTGTAGGTGGTCTGGCCGGCCTCTTCGCCTTCGACGCTGGCGACGAGACCGCTTGACTCGTTGACTTCCACCTCGGGGGTGTCTTCGACCGTCGCTCCTTCGTCGGCTGGGACGTAGTTGTAGACACCCCAATGCTGCATCCTGTCGTTGTTGGAATCGGCGATCCAGAGGTTCCCGTTGGAGTCGTCGGCGACGCCGATCGGGTAGCCAAGGCTGAACTGGCCTTCGCCTGAGCCTTTGGCGCCGAACTGGGCAACGTATTCGCCCTGTTCGGTAAATGCCTGCACCCTGTTGCCTTCGTCGGCGACCCAGAGCTCCCCTCTGTCGTCGATCGCGATCCCATCGGGATGGTGGAACTGGCCGTTGGCGGCGCCTTCGGTGCCGAACTGGCGGACGAATTTGCCTTTTTCGCTGAACTCCTCGACGCGGTTGTCCTCCCAGTCCGCGATCCAGACGTTGCCTCCGGGGCCGATGGCGATCCCCGTCGGTTCGCCCATCTGGCCAGGATCGAAGCCATAGGAGCTAACCACCTTGATGAATGCGCCCGTTTCGTCGAACTCCTGGACCCGGCCGTTGTAGGTGTCGGAGACCCAGATGTTGCCGTGGGGGTCGATCGCGATGCCTTCGGGTTCGAGGAACTGGCCTTTGCCCGATCCTTGGGAGCCGAACTGGCTCAGGTATTTGCCTTCGGAGTCGAACTCCTCGATGCGGCTGTTGCCGGCGTCGGCCACAAAGACGTTGCCTTTGGCATCGAGCGCCAGCGAGGCTGGGCGGCTCAGCGCGCCTTTGGCGCTGCCGGCTTTGCCTGCTTGGCAAGCGTCCCCTGAAACTGCGGTGCAGAGGTTCTTTTCGGTTTCGCTGCCGCCGGCTTCAACCGCGGTCTCGTTGACTTCCTTGCCGAAGGCCTCGACGAATTCGCCTTCGGTGTCGAACTCCTCGATCCGGTTGTTTTGCTCGTCGGCGATCCAGAGTCTGTCTTCGGAGTCCAAGGCGACGCCGCCGGGATGTTTGAACTCGCCGCCGGCATTACCACTGCCGGCAAAGGACGAGGCGTAGATGGAGGAGTGCACAAGGGCATAGCGCGGAATCTGCCACCTCTGCAGCCGGTCGTTCGCGCGATCGGCGATCCAAACGTTGCCTTCGCCATCGATGGCGATTCCCTTCGGAGTGTCGAACTGGCCCTCGTTGGCGCCCGGAGTCCCGAACTTGCCCAGATAGGTGCCTTCGGCGGAGAAGACCTGGATCCGGTCGTTGATCGAATCGACGACCCAGAGGTTGCCTTCGGAATCGAACGTCAGGTCGGAGGGATTCTTGAACTGGCCGGTGCCCGTCCCTTGGCTGCCGAACGTGCGGATGAATTCGCCTTTGGGTGTGAACTCCTCGATGCGCGAGCTGTAGAGTTCGTCGTTGGAGTCGGTCACCCAGACGTTGCCGTCGGGGTCGATCGTGATTCCTTCCGGTGACTCCAGTTGGCTTTTTTCAATGCCTTTGCTGCCGAACTGAGCGAGGAATTTTCCTTCGGCGGTGAACTCTTGGACGCGGGCGAGGCCGGAGTCGACGGTCCAGAAATTCCCTTTGGCATCGATTGCGACGTCCTCGAGCGATTCGAACTGACCGCCTTCTGTGCCTTTGCTGCCAAATTTGCCGATGAATTTGCCTTCGGAGTTGAACTCCTGGAGGCGGTGGTTGCCAGAGTCCGCGACCCAAATGTTGTCTTCGGAGTCAATGGCAATGCCCTGCGGGGAAGAGAACAGCCCGTCGCTTGCGCCGCCAGCGCCAAACTGCCGAATGAATCTGCCCTGAGCATCAAACTCCTGGATGCGGTTGTGCCCGCTGTCGGCAGCCCAGACGTTGCCCTCTGAATCGACAGCCACGCCTTCGGGGTTGGAGAGCTGGCCGGCACCGGAATTGCCACCCCCGAACTTGCGAATAAATTCACTCGCCGCAATCTCCTGCACTCTGTTGTTCTGGGAATCGACAACCCAGACGTTGCCTTTGGTATCCACTGCGACGCCTTCCGGCCAAATGAACTCGCCGTCGTTGTTGCCGGCTGTGCCGAACTGACCCAGGTAGGCCCCTTCGCCGCTGAACTCCTGAATGCGGTTGTTCTCGGCATCGGCGACCCAGACGTTGCCTTCGGGGCCAACCGCAATGCTTCGCATTTCTTTGAACTGGCCGTTACCGAAGCCATAACCGCTGCCGAATTTGCGGATGAATTCGAATTTCGAGTTGAACTCCTGGACGCGGTAGTTGACGGAGTCTGCCACCCACAGGTTGCCTTTGGCGTCTGCAACGATGCTATGCGGATGCGAGAACTGGCCGTTGCCGGTTCCCACGTTGCCGAATTTGGCAAGGTATTCGCCTTTGGAGTTGAACTCCTCCACCCGAGACACCGTGTTGGTCTGGTCGATAGCCCAGACGCGGCCTTCGGGATCGACCGCTACGTCTTCCAGCCCGGTGAATTTGCCGTTGCCGGTTCCTTTGCTGCCGGATTTGCGGACGAATTCCCCTTTGGGGTTGAACTCCTGCACGCGGTAGTTGCCGGCGTCCGCTACCCAGACGTTGCCTTCTGAGTCGACGGCAAGACCGGAGGGTTCCAACAGCAGGCCGTCGCTGGTGCCTTTGGCGCCGAACTCGCCGATGAATTTGCCTTCGGGGCCGAACTCCTGTACGCGGTTGTGCCAGTCATCGAGCACCCAGACGTTGCCTTTGGGGTCGATCGCAGCATCGGAGGGATGGGAGAGCTGGCCCCCTTCTGAGCCCTCGCCGCCGAACTTGCGGACGAATTCGCTTACGGTCGACTCCTGGACTCGGTCGTTGCCGGTGTCGGCGATCCAGAGGTTTCCTTTGGAGTCGGTGGCGATGCCCTGGGGTTCGGAGAACTGGCCGCTGTTGTTGCCGGCGGTACCGAGCTGGCTTAGGTAGACCCCTTCGGAGCTGAACTCCTCGATCCGGTTGTTGCCGGCGTCCGTGACCCAGGCGTTTCCTTCTGGGTCGAAGGCAAGGGCTGAGGGAGATTTGAGCTGGCCGTTGCCGCTGCCTACAGAGCCGAATTTGCGGATGAATTCGCCTTTGGAGTTGAACTCCTCGATGCGGTTGTTGCCGGTATCGGCGATCCAGAGGTTGCCTTTGGCGTCGGTGGCGATGCCCTGGGGTTCTTTGAGCTGGCCGTCTGCGGAGCCGCTGGTGCCGAACTGGCTCATGTAGGCGCCTTCGGAGCTGAACTCCTGGACCCGGGATTTGAGTGCAGCGGAATTGACGGCCCAGACGTGACCTTCGGGATCGACGGCGATGCCCTGCAGGGCGTTGAATTTGCCGTTGCCGGTGCCGTAGCTGCCGAATTTGCGGATGAATTCACCTTTGGAGTTGAACTCCTGGACACGGCTGCTGACGGAGTCGGTGACCCAGAGGTTGCCTTTGGAGTCGATGGCGATGCCGTGCGGAGAAGAGAACAGCCCGTCGCTCGCGCCTCCGGCACCAAACTGGCCTAGGAATTCGCCTTCTGAGTTGAACTCCTGGACACGGCTGTGACCTGCATCGGCAACCCAGACGTTGCCTTCGGGGTCGATGGCGACGCCGCCTGGCCTGGAGAGCTTGCCGGACCCCGAGCTCTCGCCGCCGTAGGACCCAAAGTAGGCCGGGGCTTCGTATTCTCCCGTTCCTTTGGGTTCTTTTTTGGTCGATACCGTGCGAAGGCTCGCCGGATCGTGGACGGCGACTTCGGAGAGATCGCCGTTTTCGTAGCCGTATTCGACCTTTGCGTAGCCTGGGGTACGCAGTGCGGTCACCCTGCCGGCTTCGTTGAAGGCGAGTGAGTTGGCGGTCTTGCCGCTTTGGTCGGCGACTGCATAGCCGCCGCCGGGTTCCTTGGTCACCGTGGCCCCCAGCTTGGAGCTGAAATGCACGGCGTGGGGTTCGGTCGGCAACGCGACTGACCTCGCCATCGCCCCGCTGACGCGGACCATCGAGGCCTTTTTAGGCGGGGCTTTTTCTTTGGTTTCTTCGGGTTCGAGCTTCGGGGTCTGGGCCAGGGTCCAGCCATCGCCCCATTCGGTGTTCTCTTCGTCGGGGAGCTGGGAGTTGTAGAAGCGTTCTAGTTCGAGGTTGACCGTGCCCGGGATTTCGACGTCGCGCTGGCGGTAGACGAGGTTGCCGTTCATGATGTCGACGGCAAGTTCGGGTCGTTTGGGGTCTTCTTCTTCCGATTCATTCCCTTCCCCGTCAGGCAACGGGAAGTGCTGCATCACGTATTCGTCGTTCATCCCGGTGGCGGGGATGTATTCGAATTCGATTTCTCGTTCGCGCGCCAGCCCAACCTGGTCGGTCGCGATGACTTTGAGTTTGTGTTTGCCGGCCGAAAGCCCCACCAACTTCAGCTGGTAGATCTCTTCCATCTTGCAGCTGCTCTGGGCCTGGGTGCATCCCTGTGCTTTCCAAGAGACTTCCTTTTTGCTGCCGTCGAGGAAGACTTCGATGTTTTTGACGCCTGATTGCCTTTTTGTTGCGTCTCCTTTTTCGTCTCCGTCGGTGGCTTTGATTTCGAGGTTGTAGACGGGGAGGCTCAGTTCGTCGTCGCCAGCGCTCTGGGGCCTTTCTGCGGCTTCTTTGTCGGTTCCCTGCTCTTTCGTCACGACAGCGAGCTGGCCGTCGAGGACGACGTCGGGGGCTTTGGTGTCGACCTTGGTCGGGGTCGACCAATTTGCGACATGCGAAGTGATGGCGAGTGCGTCTTCGGCGGACACTTTGAGTGTGTGTTCGCCCTCAACATAGGCAGGGTGGATGTTCCAAGTGAGCTGACGCGGGCAGCGATTGCCGGAAAGGCCGCTGCAATGCTGCAAATTGGTGTTAGTCACTTCTCCGTCTCCAACCGCGAGTTCCTCGAGGCCGAGGCCGGGGTCGGTAGCAGTGATCGTTGTGGTCCCAGCTTTGGCCGGATCGAACCAGCCACTCGGGACACCGCTGACCGAGTTGATCGTCGGGGCCTCGGGATCTGTCTCCACGACGGTAACCCCGCCGATGTAGAACTCGTGGGCGCATTCGAGTTCGATGGCTTTGTCAGCCGTGCCGATCCCGATCACCGCGTCGCGGGTTTCTTGGCTGCCGATCGAGGGGGTTTCAAACCTAAAGTTGCTGATGTTGGTCCCTGCGTAGCCACCGAGGCCGATGTATTGTTGGGAGTTGACGTTGTAGAGGCCGGTGTAGCCGTGAGGTTGAGAGTTGTTGCATTTGATGTTGTTGATGTAGAAATAGATTCCGGAGAAGGTAGCCTGCTTGATGTAGGTGGTTTGCCCAGGGGCGACGTAGACCCACTGGCCGTGAGTATTGGCCCCGTATTTGACGTGGCCCTTTGAGACAGCGGAGAGGCTGGATCCCATATTCGTCAGGGTGTAGTCGCCGTTTGAACTGGGAGTCCATTCCCCGGGGATACCGAAGGACGGCGAGTCAGTGAGGAATTCAGGGTCGACCAGTATTGGATAGGCGACTTCGCGTGATTTGTGGGGGACTTCGAGCACGAGTGAATCGCCTTCGACGCTCATCGTCACGGAGACTTCGGCCCCTTGGGCGTCAACTGCAGAGGGGGGCGGCACTTCCTCGATCTTGTCTTCTGAGGAGGAGAGGACTTCGGCCCCGCCTCCTTCGCTCTCCTGAAGCGACGCTCCAGCAGGAAGGCTTAGAGCGAAGCTGTACTGCTCGGGGCTTTCAGGTGAGCGCAGCTGCTCGAAGACCTCCACCCCGCCGGCTATTGGCGAGACCAGGGTGTCGGTCGCAGTGTCGGTTTCGGGGTAGAAGAGGTTCTTGTCGCCGAGGGGCTGAGCGGGGTGGTCGTCGCTGGCGGGCAGTTCGACTTCGACCCCGCTTTGCGTCTGGAGGGGTTCTTCGGCCGATCCGGGCAATTCGACTTCGGTCAGCGGGTTTTCAGGGACGAAGCCCTGGCCGGATTCCTCCAGCGCCAGGTCGACAGGCTCTTTGCCTTCGCCGCCGAGGTCGCTCTCGACCGGGACGGCGGATTCGACAAGCGCGCTTTCGCCTTCTCCCGTCGAGATCCGAGCCCCGTAGGTGCCGAGGGGTTCTTCGATTTCCAGTTCGCTGAGGAAGCGCGCTGGGTCGGCGTTCAGTTCTTTGAACTGCTTGGGAAAGGCTTCAAGGAGCAGGCTCTGGGCTTCACTGGCCGAGAGGGAGATGTAGGCGGTTTGGGAGGCTTCGCGCTGGCTTTCGGCTTCGGGGCTCAAGAGCCATTCGGCGTGTTCGCGTTCTTCGCGTTCGATTTCGGTGAAATCGGGGGCCGGCAGTTCTTCGGCGGGCGGTTCTTCGGAACCCTCGGCTGGGGAGGCCGAAATAAGAGGCGCCGCCGTGGTAGCGAGGAGAAGGAGGCCGAAGGTCGCGAACCAGCGCACACGGCCAACCAGCGATTCCCTGAGCGATTGCGTGAACGAGATGCTCCTCCTTGCCAATTTCCCCCCGCCTTTCGAGACCCAGTCGATCTAACTTCGGTGCGGCGAGAACCTATTACGCAGCGAGCGTTTTGAGCAAGCTCTGCTCTACTAAAAAATAGGACTTTCACTACCTAAAACCGCTGGAAAAGAATCCAGCATTTACTCTTGGATTTACCTGGGTGGCCCAGTTTGAGTCACCACTGGATGATCAGGATTAAGCACTGATACGCGAGGTACGCCTTTAAGCAGGCCAGATTTACTGGCTGCCCTGCTGGCGGAGGAAGTGCTGGAAGTCGCGGGCTATCGAGTCCGCGGACGGCAGGTCTTCGGGGTTCTCCTGCTGGTCTTGCTGTTCGGCCTCGATCTTCTCCACCAGCTCCTCTATCTCCGGGTTGGCGGCTATCGCCCGGTCGATCTGCTCCTCGAAGCTGGTGGCTTCCTCTTCGAGGTCGGTGGCGTCGACGGCGACGCCGGTGAGGCCCTCGAGGCGGCGCAGTAGGGCGAGGGCCGCCTTCGGGTTGGGCACCGCGGCGACGTAGTGGGGGACGGCGGCCCAGAGCGAGGCGGAGGTCATCCCCTCCTTGCGGCAGCAGTCGTGGACGACGCCGACGATGCCGGTGGGGCCCTCGTAGCTGGAGCGCTGCAGGTCGAGCTCCTCGACCAGCTCCTCGTCCGAGGCGAGACCGGTGATCGGGACCGGCAGGGTGTGGGAAACCTCGGCGATCAGCGCTCCCAGGGTGATCACCATCTCGACGCCGAGCGCGTCGGCGGCGGTGGCGATCGTTTCCGAGAAGGTGCGCCAGCGCAGGTTCGGCTCGGTGCCGTCGAGCAGGACCAGGTCGCGGTCGGCGGTGGGAACGCGGGCAGCGATCAGGTTGTTGTGCGGCCAGTCGATTCGCCGGACCTGACCCTCGCTGAGCGCGATCGACGGCCGGGTCGCCTGGAAGTCGAAGTAGTCCTCCGCGTCGAGGTAGGCGATCTGCTCGGAGTCGAGGGCGTCGGCGACCGCCGCCAGCGCCGTGGAGGCCGCCGAGGCGGCGTCGTTCCAGCCCCGGAACGAGCAGACCATGATCGGGTCGCGAAGCTGCGGGACGTCGCCTTCCCAAGTCAGTGAATCCACCTCTCGGAGGGTACAGGCGGGGCATCATGCGTCTGCTCCTGTCGCCCCGCTATCGGGGCCGGCGCGAACCGAGGCTCAGGAGCCCGGCGGCGGCTGGGCGAGCGCGCGGCGCACGAGCTGGAAGGCCATGAACAGCGCCAGGGCGGCGAAGGAGAGCTGCAGGACGCGCTCGGGGACGTTATTGGCGATGGCGACGCCGATCAGGACCCCGAGCGGCGAGAGGACGCCGATGACGAGGGCGTTGCGGAGGTTGACGTTGCCGTAGGAGTTCTGGCGGAAGGCGCCGACCAGGGCGACGATGACGATCATCAGCAGCGACGTCGACTCGCCCTCGACCTGGGTGAGGCCGAGGAAGATCGTCAGGGCGGGGACGAAGAGGATGCCGCCACCGACGCCGACGATGCCGCCGGTGAAGCCGCCCGCTACCGCGATCAGCGCGGCGATCAGCTCATCCATGCGCGGCTCGGATCACGAGAGGATCAACTCGATCGCGATCGCGACCAGCAGGGCAGCGAAGAGAAAGGAGACGGCACGTTGGGAGATGCGCTGCTGCACCGCCGTCCCGATCACGACGCCGAGCACCGCCGGGACCGAGAGCCAGAGGCCGGTGAGGACGTGGACGTTGCCGTAGATCCCCCCCTGCGCCAGGGTGCCGAGCAGGCCGATCAGGACGATCGCCGCCAGGCTCGTCCCGGTTGCGAGGCGCTCGCCATAGCCGAACCAGAAGATCAGCAGGGGGACGATGATCGTGCCGCCGCCGACACCGAAGACGCCGCTGAAGATCCCCGCCAGCGTCCCGATCGCGGCGAGCTTGAGGACGGGGCGTGATGTTTGACTGATTTCTGGAGGCACGCGTGGCCAAGCAGACCAAGGACGCAGGGAGCGTGGCGTGCTCCGCACGCGAGCGACCGAGGACGCCGGTATGCGCAGTGCCACGTGTGTCTCGCGATACTAGAAGGCGTGTCCGCTGACGAGACAGGGGGCGGCATGGCGAATCCCCTGCTGGAGTCCATACGCGCCAACCCCGCCCGCGCCGCGATCCTCACCGACGTCGACGGCACCCTGGCGCCGATCGCCGAGCGGCCGGAGCTGGCGGCCGTGCCGGCAAGGGCTACGGAGCTGCTCGGCGAGCTGGGCGAGCGTTTCGGCCTGGTCGGATGCATCTCCGGCCGCCAGGCCCTGGAGGCGCGACGGCTGGTCGGGGTGGAGGGCATCGCCTACGCCGGCAACCACGGCTTCGAGTTGCTGCTGCCGGGCGAGGAGGAGCCGCGGCTGGACCCGGCCGTGGCCGGCCGCGAGCGCGATGCCGCGGACTTCGTCTCCGACCTGGATGCCGAGGCGCTCGCAGCGCTGGGCCTACGGGTGGAGGACAAGGGCCCGATCCAGGCACTGCACTGGCGCGGCGCCGAGGACGAGCGCGACGCCGAGGCGCGAGCCCACGAGATCGCCGCCGAAGCCGGTCGAGCCGAGCTCGAACCGCGCTGGGGCCGCAAGGTGCTGGAGCTGCGGCCGGTCGGCGGCGGCGGCAAGGACGCCGCCGTGGCGGCACTGCTCGCCGCCGACGGCGTCACCGCCGCGATCTACGCCGGCGACGACCGCACCGACTTAGACGCCTTTCGCCGCCTGCGCGAGCTTCGCGACGATGGCGAGCTGGAGACCGCTCTCTGCGTCGGCGTGATCTCCCCCGAGGCGCCGCCCGGGCTAGCTGAAGAGGCGGACCTGCTCGTCGACGGGCCGCCCGGGTGGCTGGCGATGCTCGAGGCCCTGGGGGCGTAGCGATGCCCTACAGCGACCTGATTCGAGTCACCGTCCTGCTCACCGGGGCCGAGGCGACCGCTCTGGCGGCGATCGCCGCGATCTCCGCGAACCGCGGCGCCGACACCACGACCCTGACCATCGCCGCCGCCTGGTGGCTGATCGCCGTCGTCGTCGGCTTCTACCTGGGCCGCCCCGGCCACGCCGCCGGCGCCCTCCGCGACACCCTCGCCCGCGCCCGCACGGCCACCTCGCTCCCCCCGGAGACCCCCGGCCGCATAGCCTTCGGCCGCCTCTGGCCGATCGGGATGACAGCCATAGCGGCAGGGGCGCTGGGAATCTTCTTTCCCGGCGTAGCAGCGGTAGGTGCCGGCTACGCCCTCCTCGTCTCCCTCGCCTGGCACACCCGAGAGGCAGCCGTCCTAGCCATTGAGCAACGCGACGGAGTCAAGTTCTACGTAGTCCCGAACTCGGCCTTCCGGCCCATTCAGCTGGTGCGAACACCGGGACTTCGCAGCACACCACTCCGCTAGTCGCGGGGGGTGGCATCGATCTGGGGGACCACCCCCGAGGAGGCGGCGCTGCCGCCCCCGCAGCGGGGTGGTGGAACCAGATCGGTGACAGGACCCGCCGCGCCTACCCCTTGGTCAACCTCTTGAAGTCCCGCCACCCACGCGTGTTCGCAACTTTGTCGGCCGTCAGCCAGGCCCGGCGCGCGGTCGCCACCGCGTAGGCCATGTTGCCGAGCGTCTCGACCCCGTGGGCATCGGTGTTGAGGACGATCGTCACGCCCGCTTCCGAGGCAAGCCGGGCGTGGTGCTCGGAGAGGTCGCGCCGGTTCGGGTTGCCGTTGATCTCCAGCATCGTGCCGGTGCGGGCCGCCGCCTCGGCGACCGCCTCGACGTCGATCCCGTAGGGCTCGCGGCGTCCGAGCAGGCGGCCGGTCAGGTGGCCGATGCAGTCGACGTGGGGGTTCTCGATCGCGGCTAGGACGCGTGCGGTCATCTGCTTCTCGGAGATCGCGAAGGAGGTGTGGACGCTGGCGACGACCCAGTCGAGCGCCCCGAGCAGGTCCTCTGGGTAGTCGAGCTCGCCGTCGAGGCCGATGTTGACCTCCGAGCCGGCGAGCAGGCGGAAGCCCCGTTTGCCCTTGTTCCAGGCCTTGATCTCGGCGACCCGCTCCCAGAGGCGCTCCGCGGTGACATGGTCGCCGAAGCCGTGGCTGGCGGAGTGGTCGGTAATCGCCATGTAGGCGTAGCCGCGCCCACGGCCCGCCGCGGCCATCTCCTCGAGCGTGTTGCGCCCGTCGGAGAGGGTGGTGTGGGAGTGCAGGTCGCCGCGGATGTCGTCCAGCGAGACGAGGTCCGGAAGCGTCCCCTCCCGCGCGGCCCTCAACTCGCCACGACCCTCGCGCAACTCGGGCTCGATATAGGCGTAGCCGAGGCGCCGGTAGACGGCCTCCTCATCCGCGCAGAGCTCGACCTCGCCGCTCTCGACCTCGGTGATCCCGTGCTCGGAGACGGAGAGGCCGCGCGCCACCGCCTCCTCGCGCAACTGCACGTTGTGGGCGGCGGAGCCGGTGAAGTGCTGGAGCAGGTTGCCGAAGGCCTGCGGGGCGACGATGCGCAAATCGACCGAGATGCCGTTGTGCGTCTGCGCCCGCACGCCGTTGGGGCCGGGCTTGCCCGCGGCGGCGATCAGGGGGTTGGCGACGAGCGCCCCGGCCAGTTCGGTCGGCTCCTCGGCGGTGGCGATCAGATCGATATCCTTGCAGGTGTCGGCGCAGCGGCGCACCGATCCGGCCACCTCGACCCGGTCGGCTGCGGGATGCGCGCGCAGCGTCGCCGCCAACTCCTCGGCGATCGGCCGGGCCATCGAGAGCAGCACGCGGCCCGAGCCTTCGCCGGGCTCGCCGAGCCGCTCGAGACCGGCCAGCACGTTCTCCTCCACCTTCGGCCCCAGCCCCTTCAACTCGCGAATCCGTTGCCCCTCGGCCGCCTGCTTGAGATCGTCGAGCGTGGCCACGCCCAGCTCCTCGAAGAGGCGCCGGGCCGTCTTCGCCCCCACTCCCTGCACCCGCGTCACCTCGACCAGGGTCGCCGGGAACCTGGCTTTCAATTTCACCGCCGCGGGGATCTCACCGGTCTCGACCAGCGCGTCGATCTTCTCCGCCAGCGTCTTGCCCACGCCCGGCACCTCGGTGGCGCGTCCCGCCGCCGCGAGGTCGGCCACGGAGACCGGGCTTTCGCGGATCGCCCTCGCCGCCGTGGTGTACGCGAGCACCCGATATTTGACGGCGCCGTCGAGCTCGTAAAGCACGCCCAGTTCTTCGAAGGCGGCGGCGATCTCGGCGTTCGTCACCCACGGGAAGCTAGCGCGCAGGCGTGCCGCTTTTAGCCGTCGCTGAGATTCGTCAATAGCATCGCTCGAGCAAATGCCCGCGAGCGATCCCGAGCGAGGCCCCGTTTGGGTTGTCCTCCCCACCTACAACGAGGCGACGAACATCGAGCGCCTGGTGACCGCGGTGCGGGCGAAGCTGCCGGCCTCCGCCCAGGTCCTGATCGTCGACGACGACTCCCCCGACGGGACCGGTGAGATCGCCGCGCGGCTCGGGGAGGAAGACAAGGCGATTCACTGCCTTCACCGGCCGACGAAGGAGGGCCTCGGCCCGGCCTACATCGCCGGCTTCCGGGAGGCTCTCGGCGGCGGCGGCGGGCTGATCGTCGAGATGGACGCCGACTTCTCCCACGATCCGGCCTACCTGCCGCGCCTGCTGGTGGCCGCGGAGGGGGCTGACCTCGTGATCGGCTCCCGCTACGTGCCCGGAGGCGCGGTGAGCGACTGGGGCGCGGTGAGGCGCGGGGTCAGCCGCGGCGGCAGCGCTTACGCGCGCTTCGTCCTCGGCGTCGGGGTACGAGACCTGACCGGAGGGTTCAAGTGCTTCCGCCGCGAGGTGCTGGAGGCGATCGACCTCGACTCGGTGCGTTCTCTTGGCTACGCCTTCCAGGTCGAGATGACCTATCGCACGATCGAGCTGGGCTTCAAAGTGGTCGAGGTGCCGATCGTCTTCCGCGACCGCCAGGCCGGCGCCTCGAAGATGAGCCGCTCGATCGTGGCGGAGGCGATCTGGCGGGTGCCGATGCTTCGCTTCGGCCGGTGACCCGGTGGTGCGGTCGTATTTCTTTCCGCTATGTGGCGGCAAATGCGACCGCATCCGTAGGGGCAGTGGGTCAGTTTGAATAGCGGGCAGCGATCCCGCACCGAGAGCATGGCTGGTCCCCCAAGAGGACCAGCCGCATTCAGCTCCGTAGAAGCAAGAGCAGAAGGATCATGAAAGCGAGCAGGAAATCTTCGCTATTCATGGGCGATCCCTTTCCGGATCCCTAACCGTCGTCAGGTTACTGCTTGAAGCCAGCCGTTAGTCCAGCAGCGCCGCGATCTCCTCAAGCGTCCAGACGTGATCGGCGACCCCGGCCGCCATTGCCGGCGTCCGGGGATAGCGCTCCTTGAGCGTCGCGTGAGGCCGGGCGAAGTTGTAGTGCATGAAGTGCAGGGAGACCGCGTGGGCCAGGTTCTCGACCTTGCGACTGAATCCGTTGGTCAGCCGCGTGAACCGCCGCATGCCCATTCGCATCGTCAGGTTCTGGCGCTCCACGTAGCTGGTGGAGATCCGGTCGGGATCGGGCTCGCCCTTGAGCGGGATTTTCTTCGCTCCGGTGCAGACCGGCGGGCTGTATTTGCCCAGCTCGCCAACCGAGGCATAGGTCTTGTGAATCTGCGCCCAATCGACCTGATAGCCGAAGGAAGGCCCCACGGTTGCTTCGTACATCTTGTGCCCGTCCGTCGATAGCTGGATGCGTCCAGCCATCCGACTGGCCAGATCCGTCAGGAAGACTTCCGCGTCGTCGGAGGTCCGCTCGCCAACGAGCCAGGACGGCACGAGCTTCGTATCGGCGCAGATCGCCGTGAAGGTCCAAACGTCGCCATAACCCGACGTTCCCTTGAACTGCTCGGGCACGTTCTTGTTCTTGGCGTAGCAGTAGCTCCAGATCTCGTCGGCCTCCACGACTTTGCAGGGAAGGCCGACCAGCTCGCCGTCCTGGAACTCGGTGCAGGCTTCCCCGAGATCGACCAACAATTTGACGATCGTATTCTTGGCCGCGCCGGTCATCCGCACGGTCGCCCGGATCGAGTTGCCCTCGACCAGGCAGCCGATGATCTGGGCGCGCTTCTCGGTGGACAGCCTGTTCATGCTGACCATTATGCGTAGGCCGTCGGACGGAACTCCTGCACTTTTTCGATAGACCTGCATCGCCTGCAATTTCTATCAAGTCCTGCATTCAACTCCAAGACCTGCTATTTTTCTCAGCGCCTGCCGTTTGTCCATGCCCCTGCACCGAGGAGACCACATTGCAATCTGAGCTTGACAAGGTCCTAGCCACCCACAAGAGCGTCGTCGAGGATGGATTTGTTCGGAAAGGGAAACTCCGATACCGGAGCTACGCAATTTCAACGCTCCGAGGCGGGGTGGGGAAGTCGACCCTCGCCTTCAACATCGCTTACGAGTTGGCAGCGCGACGGCCGCTGCTTGTCGCGGACCTTTGTGCGCAATGCAATCTCACCGAGACCCTGCTGAGGGAGAAGACGCCCGAGGTAACGGTCGTCCACGCGCTACAGCCAAAGCTCCTCGGGCCGGCCTTCGGTGATGTCCCCGATGACATCTCCTACAAGGCATCGCGATACTGCGATTCCTTCAAGGGCATTAAGGCATGCGAGGTGATTCCTGGGTCGCCAGAAATGTTCGCCTTTCCTTCAACGCTCTACCAGCAACTACAGATTGCGAACGCCCAATCCAACCCCACGGCGGTGGGCGAGCTACTGAACTCGCTCGCCAGCGTTCTAGATGCCCAGGCGAAAGAGGTTGGCGCGGAGGGCATCCTGATGGACACCAGCCCCTTCTACGCTGGCGGAACCCACCTCGCATGGTGTGCTGCTGACGCGATCATCATCCCGGTGCGCGTTGACGAGCATTCGCTCGAATCGCTAGAGCTAACGCTGAGCCTGCTCTCTGATGAAGAGAAGGACTTTCAGACCTGGAACCAGCGAGCGGGTGGGAGGAAGACACCGAAGGTGGCTGCCATCGTTATGACGATGGTGGGCTCAAAGAGCCGCATCCGCGCCACGCCCGACTCAGCCTCCCGTATGTACATCGAGCGCGCCCTTGAAATCGCCGGGCGCTATCCCCTGCTGTTCGACAACCAGGATCCAACGGACGCCTTTGCCGTTACTGACGACTTCGTCTCCTCGGGCCGTATCAGCGGCGCGAAGAGCATTCCGATTGCCAAGCTGGAGACGGGCAAGTTCCACACCGTCGATGGGAAGCGCCTGCAAGTGAACTCGTCCGTCGCCCGCTATCAGAACGAGTTGAACTACCTGGCCAGCATCCTCTAGGAGCGGGAGGCCCAGCGCGCCTTTGCGGCCTTCCGAGCAGCGGTGGAGCGCTGCTCGGGGGTCAGGCGCTCGGCACGCGCCAAGCCCCCTTTGGCACCACTGGCGCGAGCAGCTTGAGCCTGCTGGCTCTCGGGTGCCGGACGCTTCTCGTCGGTCGCATCCCCGACGATGGCGGCGGCAAGACGATTCAGATCGGCAGGCTTCTTGGACTGCTTGGCCATGCTCAGAGGGTATCGGGAGGGTCGGGCTTGAACTGGCCGTAGCGGATCGACTCTGATTCCCAGGCGATCCCCTCGAACAACTCCCCCGGCTCGATTTCAAGCACCGCAGCCAGCTTGACGACCGTGTCGGCGCGAGGCAAACGAAGGCCACGCTCGATCATCCCGACTGCCGTGCGATGCAGGGAGGCCATAACGGCCGTGTCTTCCTGCGATAGATCCGCTCGCTTGCGGTGGCGGCGCAGGTTGTCTCCGAAGCGGGCAGCTACGTCCATGCTCACAGGGTGTCCAGTCGATGGCAGTGGAATGCCACGTCGGTCAGTAGAAGGGTCTGACCGTGGAGTCGGATCAAGCCGTAGTCGCTGAGCTTCCTCACGGCCCGTTCAACGGCTTCCTTGTTGCCGATCTCCCTGCTCATTTCGGGCATCGTGCGGTGGTGCGGGTGGCAGGCCAGCACAAGGACGAGGATCGCCCGCTCGGTGCGTTCGTGGTCTCTCGGCGCGTGCCGAATACGCTTTGCCTGCATCGGAACTCCGTTTCCGGTGCCGGGCCGGGGGCGGTGACAGCCGCGCCCCGGCCGTTTCGATTCATCTGATGCGCTCGAAGTTAGCGCGAAATCAGGGCCTTTTGGGCTTCATTTCAAACTGACCCACTGCCTCCGTAGGGCCTCGCTATACTTTATGAAGTATTGAGCGCTGAACCTCGATTCCCAGGAGACCGATTCCAGTGACAGGCAAGCTCCACGACGTGACAGACGACACCTTCAAGTCCGAGGTCCTCGACGCGGAGGGTCCCGTGCTCGTCGATTTCTGGGCTCCCTGGTGCGGCCCCTGCCGCGTCGTCCACCCGGTGCTCGAGGAGATGGACGCCGAGCGCGAGGACCTGAAAATCGTCAGCATCAACGTCGACGAGAACCAGCAGACGGCCGCCCAGTACGAGGTCCTCTCGATCCCGACCCTGATCCTCTTCAAGGACGGGGCGATCGCCAAGAAGGTGATCGGGGCGATGCCCAAGCGCCGCCTCGAGGCCGAGCTGGAGCCGGCGCTCGCCTAGCGGGCGACCGTCGATAGCCATGCCCTTCGTTCACGTCGACTGGTTCGAGGGCCGCTCCGACGAGCAGAAGGCCGAGATCGCCAAGCGGATCGAAGCGGCGCTGGTCGAGGTGGCCGGCGTCGCCCCCGAGCACTGCTGGGTGAAGTTCTCCGACTCGAAGAAGACCGACTTCATCATCGGCGAGCCGGCCGGGGACTGAGGCTGGTCGCCTGGCGTGGACCCGCTCAGAGCTGCGTAACAACCGCCGCGAAGCCGGCGATGAACGAGGCTGAAAGGGCGACTACGCCCTGCACCATCGTCCTGTGGACCGACTCGAATCCGGCTTTCATCTCGCTGCGCAGCTCGCTGATGTCGCCTTCGACCTTGTCGAAGCGGCGGCTTACTTCGTCGAAGCGACGATCAACATCGGCGCGAAAATCGTCCAGCCGCGCGTCTGTCCAGCTCTCCCTCATCACGTGCATGATTGCACCGTAAACGTTCCGGGCGCACCAGTTGCGCGCGGAGTGTCACGGAACCCTAAATTTGCTTCGCTGAAAACGCGATACCGGCGCTGTTTCAGCTGGCCGTCCGCGTGACCGCAATGCGCAGCTCGCGGCCGTCAATACGGACGGCGGCGGCGTCCTCGGCGTCGTAGGCGACCGCGATTGCCAGCACCTCGGCGGCGATATAGGTCTCGTGCTCGCGGGCGGCGGCCAGGAGCTCCTCGTCGCCGCTGAGGGCTAGCTCGATCCGGTCGGAGATGTCGAGACCCGCATCTTTGCGAGCGATCTGGATCGCGTGGACGATCTCGCGGGCGAGGCCCTCGCGGCGCAGTTCGTCGTTGAGCTCGAGCTGCAGGGCGACCGCGTGGCCGGCCTCCGCCTCGACCTCGTAGCCGTCGAGCGGCTGCAGAGCGAGGGTGACCTCGTCGGGGCCGATCGTGTGCTCGTCGCCGTCGACGCTGATCCCGACCTCGCCGCCATCGGCCATCACCTTGGCGACGTGAACCGGGTCGAGCGCCTCGACCGCGGCGGCGACCTGCGGCATGCGCTTGCCGAAGCGGGGACCGAGAGCGCGGTAGTTGGGCTTGACCGCGTAGCTGACCAGGTCGGCCTCCTCGGAGACGAAGTCGAGCTCCTTGACGTTGAGCTCGGCGGTGACGAGCTCGGCACGGGCCTCGATCGCGGCGCGCTCGGCGTCGTTGGCGACGATCACGGCGCGGCGCAGCGGCTGGCGCACCTTGGCCTTGGCCTGGGCGCGGGCGGCGCGGCCGAGCTCGACCGTGAGGCGGACCGCCTCCATCGCGGCCTCGAGGCCCGGGTCCGACAGGGCCGGGTCGGGCACGGGGAAGTCGCGCAGGTGGACGGAGTCGGGCTGGCCGTTCAACTCCTCTCCCTCTCCACCCGCCAGGTTGAGGTGAATCTCGTCGGCGAGGAAGGGGGTGAAGGGAGCGAGCAGTGCCGCCGTCTCCAGCAAGCAGTGGCGCAGCGTCGCGAATGCCACCCGGTCGCCTTCCCAGAAACGGCGGCGCGAGAGCCGCACGTACCAGTTGGAGAGCTCCTCGACGTACTCCGCGATCGCCCGGCCGGCGGCGGTGCAGTCGAAGGCGTCCATGCGCTCGCGGACGGTGGTGACGGTCGACTGGAGCTTCGAGAGCGCCCAGCGATCCAGATCTTCAGTCGCCTCCGGAGGTCCGTCGAAGTCTCCGGGGGAGAGGTTCTCGGCGTTGGCGTAGAGGACCCAGAAGGAATACGTGTTCCAGAGGGTGAGCAGGAACTGGCGCACCGATTCGCCGACCGTGTCGACCGAGAAGCGATAGCCGGACCAGGGCTGCTGGGCGGTCAGGTAGTACCAGCGGAAGGCGTCGGCGCCGTGGGCGTCGATCACCTCCCAGGGCTCGACCACGTTTCCCTTGCTCTTCGACATCTTCTGGCCCTCGGGGTCGAGGATCAGGCCGAGGCAAACGCAGTTGCGGTAGCTGGAGGTGTCGAAGAGCAGGGTCGACTCGGCCAGCAGGGTGTAGAACCAGCCGCGGGTCTGGTCGATCGCCTCGCAGATGAAGTCAGCCGGGAAGCGTTCCTCGAACTGATCCTCGTTCTCGAACGGATAGTGGAACTGCGCGAAGGGCATCGCGCCGCTGTCGTACCAGGTGTCGATCACAGACTCGACCCGGCGCATCTCGCCACCGCACTTCTCGCACTCGAGCATCACCTCGTCGATGTGGGGGCGGTGCAGGTCCTCGGGCACCTCGCCCTTCGCCCGCTCGCGCAGCTCGGCGACCGAGCCGGCGCAGAAGCGACCGTCGCAGTCCTCGCCCGTGCACTCCCAGATCGGCAGCGGCGTGCCCCAGTAGCGGTCGCGCGAGAGCGCCCAGTCGACGTTGTTCTCCAGCCATTTGCCGAAGCGCCCGGTCCTGATGTGATCGGGGTGCCAGCCGATCGTCTCGTTGTTGGCGAGGAGCTCGTCGCGGACCTGGGAGGTGGCGACGTACCAGCTCGACTTGGCGTAGTAGAGCAGCGGCGTGCCGCAGCGCCAGCAGTGCGGGTAGGAATGCTCGTAGACCTGCTCGCGGAAGAGCAGGCCGCGCTTGTCGAGGTCGTCGATCAGGGCGCGGGTGACCTCGGGGTCCTTGACGAAGCGATCCTCGAAGCCGCTGACGCGGCCGTCGAAACGACCGTCGAGGCCGACCGGGTTGTAGAGGGTGCCGTGGCTGGTCGGGTCGAAGATCCCGTTCGCGGCGGCGGCCGCGTAGTCGTCCTCGCCGAAGGCCGGTGCGATGTGGACGAGGCCGGTGCCGTCCTCGGTGGTGACGAACTCGCCGGCGAGGACGCGGAAGGCGTTCTCCGGGCCACCGTCGGATAGATCGAAGACCGGGCCCCGGTAGCGGGCGCCAACGAGGTCGTTCCCCGACAGTCTCTCCAACACCTCCACTCCCTCGCCCAGCACCTTCTCCAGCAGCGGCTCGGCGACGATCAGCGTCTCCTCCCCCACCCGCGCCTTGACGTAGGTGACGCCGGGCGCCGCGGCGACAGCGACGTTGCCCGGCAGCGTCCAGGGCGTCGTCGTCCACACCAAGAGCGACTCGCCCGTCTCGCCCCCGTCCTCGCCGAGCAGCGGGAAGCGCACATATATGGAGGGGTCCTCGACGTCCTTGTAGCCCAGTGCCACCTCATGCGAGGAGAGCGCGGTGCCGCAGCGCGGGCAGTAGGGGACGACCTTGTGGCCCTCGTAGAGGCGGTCCTCGTCCCAGAGCTTTCTCAATGACCACCAGACCGACTCGATGTAGTCGTCGTCGAGGGTGACGTAGGGGTCGTCGAGGTCGATCCAGAAGCCGATCCGCTCGGTCAGCCGGTTCCACTCCTCGACGTACTCGAAGACCGACTCGCGGCAGCGCTGGTTGAACTCGGCGATGCCGAAGTCCTCGATCTCGTGCTTGGAGGAGATGCCGAGCTGCTTTTCGACCTCGATCTCGACCGGCAGCCCGTGGCAGTCCCAGCCAGCCTTGCGCGGAACCCGGTACCCGCACATCGCCTTGTAGCGCGGGTAGACGTCCTTGAAGACGCGGGAGAGGACGTGGTGGGAGCCGGGGCGGCCGTTCGCCGTCGGCGGCCCCTCGTAGAAGCTCCAGATCTCGGCCCCCTCGCGCTGGGCCAGCGAGCGCTGGAAGACGTCGCGCTCGCGCCAGCGGGCGAGGACGCGCTCCTCCAGCTCGGGAAAGGACTGCCTGGTGTCGACGGGCCGGAAGCCGGGCATGGACGGGTGATTCTAGGAGCGGGCCGGCGAGCGGCTCCCGTTCGTCTAGGCTCTTCGCCGAATGCCCGCCTACGACCTGAACGGAAAGGTGGCCCTGGTCACCGGCGCCGCCCGCGGGATCGGCTACGAGACGGCGCGGCAGATGCACGCACGCGGCGCCTCGGTCGCCCTCGTCGACGTCGACGCAGAGGAGGTCCGTGAGGCGGCCGAGCGGATCGGCGAGCGCGCGATCGGGATCGCCGCCGACGTGACCGACGCGGGGGCGATGCGGGCCGCGGTCGCCGAGACCGTCGACAGGTTCGGCGGGCTCGACGTGGCGATGGCCAACGCGGGCCTCGCGCCGCCCTCGATAGCGACAATGCGGTCGGTCTCGGCCGAGGAGTGGGAACGGGTCGTCCAGGTCAACCTCTTCGGCGTCTGGCACACGGTGCGAGCCGCCCTGCCGCAGGTGTCGGAGCGCAAGGGACACATCGTCGTCGTCTCCTCGGTTGCCGCCTTCGCCAACGGGATGCTGGGCAGCTCCTACATGACCTCCAAGGCCGCGGTCGAGCAGATGGGTCGCGCGCTGCGGACCGAGCTGATGCCGTTCGGCGCCGGCGCCAGCGTCGCCTACTTCGGCTGGGTCGACACCCGGATGGTCCAAGACACCTTCGCCAGGCCCGGCGCCAGCGTGCTCGAGGAAATCGCCCCCGACTTCCTGATAAAGCGGATCACCCCCGAACAGGCGGGGGCGGCTGTCGTGAAAGGAATCGAAGAGCGGGCGCCGCGCATCTTCGCCCCGCGCTGGTGGCGCTACCTCTCCGCTCTGCGCGGCCTGCTCAACCCGCTGCTCGACCGCCGTAGCGAGAGGGACCCGCGCATCGTCGCGGCGATCCGCGAGGCCGAGTCGCGGGAAGCGAGCGAGGCCCCGACCTCAGCCACGCCGAGCTAGGCGCAACGCACGATGCCCGCTTACGACGTGAACGGGAAGGTGGCGCTGATCACCGGCGGCGCCCGCGGGATCGGCTATGAGACCGCGCGTCAACTGCACCAGCGGGGCGCCTCGGTCGCGGT
>DASSMU010000160.1:0-15710 GCA_035701465.1 Solirubrobacterales bacterium | reverse complement strand
CACGTGCTTGGGAACGGAGTCCCGGCTACCCGACACTGCGCCCTTTGGGTGGGGCCAAGTGGCCCCGCGACGCTCACTTCTTGGCTGCGTGCAGGTTCCCGACGACGCCGACCCGGAAGCCGAGCCATGGGTAGGTCGCGTTGTAGAAGCGGTTGTCCTGGGGCTGCAGGCCGACTGCCGAGAGCCACAGCTGGTAGGCGGGGGCGTTGGCGATCCCACCGTGCAGGCGCCGCCAGACCCGGCCGCCGCTGCGGCCCGAGGGAGGCGGGGTGATCGTGTCGGTCCACTCGACCGCGTTGCCGCCCTGTTCGAGCGTGCCCCAGGGCGAGGGGGTCAGCGCCTGGCCGACCGTGCTGAGGCTGCCCTGGTAGAGCTCGGCGTAGGTGGTCGGGTCGATCCCGAACGGGTTGACGCTCGAGCAGAGGGCGGGTTCGACCTCCGCCGGGCACCAGCTCGGCGCCGGCGTGCCCGAGGCGTGGTAGTTCGCCAGCGGCTGGGTGGCCGCGTTGGTGACGTCGCCGGTGGTGGGGTCGAGGAGGGCCTGGGCCGGAGCGGTCGCGGTTCCGTCGCCGAAGGCGCCCGGGTTGGTCGGGTACTTCCAGTAGGAGAAGGTGCCGCCGCCGTTGGGGTCGTAGTAGGCCGCCTTGATCCACTCGTTCTGGCTGGGGACGACGAACCCGGTCTTGTGCGCCCGGGTCGCGCCGGTGCGCTTGTTGCGTGCCAGGTCGTACATGCCCCGCTCCGTCTGCCTGGAGAGCTTCACCTGGTAGTCGACGTACTTGAAGGGTCCGGAGGCGCTGGCCTGCTTGAAGAGGACCTGACCGTTGTAGAGGGCGTTGACGAAGCGTGCCGCGCGCAGGAAGTTGGCGAAGCCGTAGGGCTTGTCCGCCCACTCCGGGTATGCCACCGAGTAGTGGTGGCCGGGGCGGGCGCGAGGGGCCATGTCGATCTGGCCGTACTTCGGCCACCCCGCCGAGCCCTCGGTCGGGTCGTAGAGGTTGTGCGGGTCAGCGCCGGTCGGGTCCACGGTGTTGAGGAACTTCACCCACTGGGCCACCGTGATCTCCAGCTGGCCGATGCCGTAGCGGTACTTGACGCCGCCGACCTGCTGGCAGCCCTGCTTGCTTTCGGGCGCTTCCGCGCAAGATCGGTAGAGGGCGTCGGTGAAGGGGACGATCGCCACCGACGGGTTGCCGGGCGTGCCGACCTGGACCGTCTTCACCTCGACGACCGCACGACCCGGCGATGCCGACACCCCGGCCGGTGCGGCGAGGGTGAGGATCGCGGTGGCGACGAGCGGCAGGACGGCACGCCAGAAGCCGGTGTCGGGTGCCGGGAGCCGGTCGGTTGCAGGTCGAGACTTCAATGCACACGGCTGATTCGCGGCAGGCGCGGATAAGCCTTCATCTTCCCCGGCCGGCGATCCCTGGTTCAACCCGTGTTTCGCCTGGCCAGGGGAGAGTTGCTAACGACGGTCCCTTCCCTGGCCAGACCAATCGCACCATACCGATTAGACGGGCTATATACCGTCTTGCAGTAATGGGCAAGGAGACCTGTTGTTTATGCTCGAAGGTGGGTTGGTTATGGCCAGCTCGCGAGGAAAGAGGGAGGCCAACCGCGCGTTGGCGCTAGGTGCGCTGCTGCGCAAGCGGCGCCGGGAATGCGGCTACACGCTCGACCAGCTGGCCAGGCGGATCCCGATGTCCGCCTCCAACCTCTCCAGGCTCGAGCTGGGCAGTCAGGGCCCACCGGCAGACGAGGTGATCGAGCGGATCGCAACAGCGCTGGACGGCGACCCGGGCGAGTTTCTGCAGGCGGCGGGGCGCCTCGGCGACGATCAGACCTTCGAGCAGGTCGTGATCGAGAGGCTCGATGCGATGGGGCGGGACCTGCGCGAGGTGCGGAAGGCGATCGCCAGACTAATGAAGCGCCTGTAGGTCGCTCTCCGAGCGCGAATCTGCATTTGTGCGTGCTGAAGGCGCACAAATGCAGATTCGCGGAAGAGACAGCGGCTCAGCGCACCTGGGCGTAGCGGAGGGAGCCGGGGGTGGTGAGGGCCTCGCCCGTCTCCAGCAAGGTCTTTAGGCCGGAGAGGATCATTGGCCAACCGCCGAAGAGTTCGTCGTTGGCGCCCTCGGCCAGCTGGTCGTGGGTCACCGTCAGCCGGCATGAGTCCTCGACCTGCTCGATCTCCCAGGTGACCCGCGAGGTCCCTTCGCTCTTTACTTGCTCGCCCCAGAGCGCGTTGAAGCTCTGGACCAGACGCCTGGGCGGGTCGACCTCCAGGTTCTCGCCGGCGGCGAGCACGATTCCGGCTCCCGGATGGAAGCCCTCGTAGCTGGAGCCCGGCGTCCAGTCCGAGCGCACCCCGACGCCGAAGTTGTACTTCTGGCGCATCTCGTCGTCGACGATCGCCTCCCAGAGTCGCTCCGGGGTCGTCTTTATGTAGATCTCGAAAACCTTCTCCATCGTCCTCTCCTCCAGTTCGTGCTTGAGGTCTGTCAGCGCCGCGGCCCATGGCTCGGCGTACTTGCTCACCCAGCGGTCGTGGACGAGCCGGATCGGGACGGGGTTGAGGAAGTGCAGCTTCTCGCGTCCCCGCCTGCGGGTCGTGATCAGCCCGGCGTCCTCGAGCACCCGCAGGTGCTTCATTACGCCGAAACGCGTCATCGGCAGGCGCGCCTCGAGCTCGCTGAGCGACTGGCCGTCCCGCTCGAACAACTCGTCGAGCAGGCCACGGCGGGTCGGGTCCGCGAGCGCCTTGAACACCTCGTCCATAACGGTGACTATAGGTGACTTATCAGTCACGTGTCAACTGCGAGCTTGGATTTGCTCGCGTAGCCTTTCCAGATCTTCCAAACGAGCAGACAGCGGTGTGCGCTCGCGTTGGCATCCTGCGGGGCGGCACTGGCCTTCGCGGCGGGTGTCCCCGCCGGGGCGACGGCCGAACAGGTGCCCTGGGGGGCCGGCTGCGAACCGGTGGCACCGGGCGCGCAGCGGACCAGCGCCAACTGCGGCGCGGAACTCGACCGCGGCCGGGCGATCGCACCGCCGGGCGTTCCTGCGGCCGTCAAGACGGCGATTGCCGCCGCCAACCGGATCGACCACAGGCCCTACGTCTGGGGCGGCGGCCACCTCGGCTGGCGCTCGCGCGGCTATGACTGCTCCGGCGCGGTCGGCTACGTACTGCACGCCGCCGGGATGCTCGAACAGACGGTGGTCTCGGGACAGCTGGAGAGCTGGGGCGAAGCCGGCGTCGGGCGCTGGATCACCGTCTACGCCAACGCCGAGCACACCTACATGGCGATCGCCGGCCTGCGCTTCGACACCCGCGACGATCCGCCCGGCGTCTCGGGGCCGCGCTGGCACATGGGCAGCGTCGACGGCAGGAAGTTCGTCGCCCGCCACCCGGCCGGGCTCTGAGCAGACGCTGGTTTGACGGCCATTATTTAGTCGAATAGTCTTGTTTGCCGATGGAGGCAGGCGAGACAGGCGGCAGGGTCACCGTGATCACGCTCGGCCCGCAGGGCACCTGCCACGAGCGGGCCGTGCAGCGGTACATGGAGTTCCAGGGGGTCGAGGACTACGGGATCGTGCTGATCACCGACTTCTTCGTCGGCCTCGACCTGCTGCGTGAGACGCCGAACGCCTTCCTCGTCCAGTGCAGCGCCCACCCCAAGGTGCACGAGATCACCGAGAAGTACTGGACC
This sequence comes from Solirubrobacterales bacterium, assembly GCA_035701465.1. Classification (GTDB taxonomy): domain Bacteria; phylum Actinomycetota; class Thermoleophilia; order Solirubrobacterales; family 70-9; genus VRUE01. The sequence continues at coordinate 12,000 of DASSMU010000160.1, read as the reverse complement.
GAGATCTTCGTCGTCGACACCTTCATCTACCCGACCAAGCACCTGGTCCTGCTCAGCCGCCGCGAGGTCGAGAAACCGCGCTCCCTCGGGATCGTCCCCGCCACCAAGGGCTACGTCGACCTCTCCCAGTGGGAGACGATCGTCGACGTCGCCTCGAAGCCGATCGTCGCCGAAGGCCTGCTCCGCGGTGAGTACGACTCCGGCCTCACCCACATGGAGCACGTCGAGGAGCACGCGGACGAACTGCGCCTCGACCTCGACATCGGGGAAATCGACACCACCTGGGTCGTCTACGGGCACGAGAAGCGCTTCAAGGGCGAGGTCATCGGCATTCCCTCGGCGCACCTGTTTGGCGTGCCCGAGGCAACGCCCGCCTGAGCGGGCGACTCAGCGCTCGGCCAGCAGCTTGGCGAGGCGGCGCATCGCCTTGGCGTTCGGCCGCTTGAGGAAGGCCCGGGTCAGCGCCGGGACCAGGCTTTCGGCCCGAGCGGCCTCGACCCAGGCGAGCTCGAAGGAGATCTCGGTCCCGCCGCCGGCCAGAGGCTCGAGCCGGTAGGTACCGCGGGTGCGGCGCTTGCCCTTCAGCCCAACCCCCTCCTCGACGATCCGCTTCGGGCGCTCCGCCTCGACCAACTCGAACTCGGTCCAGTCCTGCGACATCGGCGCGCTTGCCCGGGCCTCCGCTTTGGCGCCGACCCCGCGCGCCGGTCCCGAGAACTTCCAGTCGACGAGGAAGTGGTCGAGGAAGGCCTCGTGGTTGGCGAGCACGTCGAGGAAGTCGTAGACCTGCTCGACCGGTTGCGACACGGTGACGGAAACGGTCACGGGCTTCACCGGCCGATCCTATGAAAACGAGCCAACCGATCCGAACTGCATCAAATTCTCGATCTGCTGGGACGAGAATTTGATGCAGTTCGCCAGGAAGGGCGCTTAGCTAGCCTGCCGGGCGATGGAGATGGCGATGGACACGCGAGCCGGGTCGGGGATCGAAGTCGAGGGGCTCGTGCGCGAGTTCAAGAACGGGCCGCGGGCCGTCGACGGGATCGACCTGCAGGTGCGGGCCGGTGAGATCTACGGCTTCCTCGGCCCCAACGGCGCCGGCAAGTCGACCACGGTGCTGATGCTGACCACGCTGCTGCCGCCAACCGCGGGCACCGCTCGCGTGGCCGGCTACGACATCGTCGCCGAGGGGCCGCTGGTGCGGGCCTCGATCGGCGCCGCGCTGCAGGAGGCGGCGCTCGACCCGCTGCTGACCGGACGCGAGCACATGCGCCTGCAGACCGCCCTGCACGGCCTCGCCAAGGCGGAGCGGGCGGAGCGCGGGCAGGAGCTGCTGGAGCGGGTCGGACTCTCGCTGGCGGCCGACCGCAGGGTGAGCGGCTACTCAGGCGGGATGAAACGGCGGCTCGACCTGGCGCTGGCGCTCGTCCACCGGCCGAGCATCCTCTTCCTCGACGAGCCGACCACGGGCCTCGACATCCAGAGCCGCACCGCGCTCTGGGACGAGGTCGGCCGGCTCGCCGCCGAGGAGGGGGTCACCGTCTTCCTGACGACGCAGTACCTGGAGGAGGCCGACGCGCTTGCCGGCCGGGTCGGGATCATCGACCACGGCCGCATCGTCGCCGAGGGCACGCCGGCCGAGCTGAAGGCCGAGATCGGCCGGCCCACGGTCGAAGCCGTGCCGCGCGACCCGGCCGAGCGCGAGCGCCTCGCCGCGGTTCTGGAGCGCTTCGGCGAGAGCGCCGGCGCCTCGCCGCTGGGAGCGGCGGCGAGGCTCGATGGTGGCGAATCCCAGCTCGCCGAGGTCGTCCGCGCGCTCGACTCCGAGGGGATCGCGATCGAGCGTCTGCAGCTGCACGCTCCCTCGCTCGACGACGTCTTCCTCGCCAAGACCGGCCGCTCGCTCGAGGGCGCCGAGGAGGAGGTCGAGGAGGAAGCAGACGAGGAGAGGGAGGCGGCGGTGGAGGGAGCGTGAGCCGCTCTCGCCTGCGCACCCAGGTCGGGCAACTGGCACGGCGCTCGGTGCTGCGCACCCTGCGTCAACCGGCCCAGATAGTCCCGGCGCTGATCTTCCCGCTCTTCCTGCTCGCGGTCAACTCGGGCGGGCTCAAAGACGCGACCAACCTGCCCGGCTTCCCGACCGACTCCTACCTCACCTTCGCGCTCGCTGTGCCCTTCATGCAGGGCGCGCTGTTCTCGGTGATGAACGCCGGCACCGACCTCGCCCGCGACATCGAGACCGGCTTCCTCAACCGGATGGCGCTGACCCCGCTGCGCGGCACCGCCCTGCTCAGCGGCCTGCTCGCCGGCGCGGTCGTCCTCGGCCTCGTCCAGGCGACGACCTACCTGACCGTGGGCCTGATCGCCGGCGCCGAACTGACGACGGGGATCGCCGGGGCGCTGACGATCGTCGCGCTTGCGGTCTCGATCACCGTCGGCTTCGGCTCGATCGGCCTCTTCGCCGCCCTGCGCACCGGCTCCGGCGAGGCGGTGCAGAGCCTCTTCCCGGTCTTCTTCGTCTTCCTCTTCATCTCCGCGATGGCGCTGCCGCTGGACCTGATCCAGACCAACTGGTTCCGCGCCGTCGCCACCGCCAACCCGATCACCTACCTGCTCAAGGCGTTCCGCTCGCTGCTCTTCGAAGGCTGGGACTTGGGCGCGCTGGCGCTCGGCTTCGGCATCGCCGCGGCAGTGCTGGCGGTCGGCATGCTGGGCGCCACGAGCGCGCTGAAGACACGGCTGGTGCGGACATGAGCGGCGGCGGCAACGTCCCCCGCCCGGCAGGCTTCCGCGACGTCGCCCTCGCGGTCGCCTGGCGCAGCGTCCACAACTTCCTCTCCAACCCGGCCTTCCTGCTGCCCGCGGTGGTCTTCCCGCTCTTCTTCTTCGTCGCCTTCGCCGGCGGCCTCTCGGCGATCGCCAACACCCCCGGCTTCGACTTCCCCAACGGCTACACAGCCTTCCAGTTCGTCTTCGTCCTGCTCCAGTCGGCGGCCTTCGGCGGCGTCTTCACCGGCTTCGCGATGGCACGCGACTTCGAGATCGGCTTCGCCAACCGCTACCTGCTCGCCGCCGCCAACCGCAACGGGATCGTCGCCGGCTACGCGCTAGCCGCCCTCACCCGCGCCTTCGTCACCTGGACCATCCTCACCGCGATCGCCCTGATCGCGGGAATGGAGGTCGGCGGCGCCGGGGTCGAACTCTTCGGCCTCTACGGGCTCGCCGTGCTGACCAACCTGACGGCGACGCTGTGGGCGGCCGGGGTGGCGATGCGCGTCCGCTCGATCCAGGGCGGCCCGCTGATGCAGTTCCCCGTCTTCCTGATCCTCTTCCTCGCCCCCGTCTACGTGCCGCTCGGCCTGCTCAGCGGCTGGATCCACGCCGTCGCCTCGGTCAACCCGGTCACCGCCCTGCTCGAGGCGGGCCGCGGCTTCATCTCCGGCGAACCGGTCGTCGTCGCCCTCGCCTTCGCGATCGCCGTCACCCTGCCGGTCCTCTTCGGCCTCTGGGCCCGCGGCGGGTTGAAACGCGCCGAAGCGGCGGGGTGAGCGCCTATCCCGGCAGGGGTTCCGCTTAACTTTTTCGGTGGGACGAATTAGGGCTTAGCGCCTCGGCGCGAGTCGACGAAAAAGTACAAGACGCTCCACCCCTGCCGGGATAGGCGCTATCAGTAGGCGGTGTTGAGGGAGCGTGGCCGGGGGCGGGACTTGTAGCGAGGGGCGGCGCCGCGGTTCCATAGGGCTGCGTCGATCTGCGCTGGCGAGAACTGGCCGTTCGTGGCGGCGGAGAGCAGCTCGATCGCGTGCACGGCGCAAGCTCGCAGCTCGACCTCCTGGGGGGAGCCGTGGACGAGCAGGGATTCGGCGTCGATCGCCTGCTCCAGGGCGGGGTCGAGGCGGAGGACGCCGTCGACCCGCAGCACGTGTGGGACGAGGTTGTCGGCAAAGGCGGTGAGCCGCTTCGTGTCGCGCAGCCTCGCAACCCCGAAGCGGTCGATGTCGGCGGCGGCGATCTGGGCGCGCTTGTAGAAGGGGACGGGCCGGCCGTCGTAGGTGGAGACGTCGGCGAAGGCATCCCAGCCGGCGAGCAGGTCGGTGAGGGCGAGGGCCGATCCGCCCGCGGCCTCGATGACCGCCCCGAAGCTGCCGGCGTGCTCGGCGAGGACGCGCTCGCCGACGTCGCACAGAGTGCTCGCGTACTGCTCCATCAGCGGATGCGCCGGGTCCTGTCCTGTGACTTGAGCGACGTCGTCGGCGGAGAGTCGCGTCAGCTCCCGCGCCGGCCAGGCGCCCTCGGCGCGAAAGCGCTCGGCCAGTCCCGCCTCGATCGTCGCGTAGCCGCTGCGGCCCGGCCGCTTGCGGATCGTCGGCCACCAGCCCGAGCCGAAGTTGATCGCGTCGAGGCAGAGGACGAAGGCGGCGCGCGACTCGCGGTCGGCGTTCGACAGGGGAAGATCGGGCGGCGGCGGTTCGGGCGAGTCCGCCAGGACGACGGCGTACGGCTCGATTGCCGGCACCTCGATCGCCACCGAGCGCGCCAGGCCCGCGACCCCGGCACAGGCCGCGCGGACCAGGTCAGGAACGGAGCCCGTCGCCCCGTCCACCTCAAACTGCATCAACTTCTCCGCCTACTGGACCGAGAAGTTGATGCAGTTCGCTCGGGGGCCATGCCGCAGATTCTCACCTCCCCTTTAGGTGAAGGCGGATATCGTGCCGCCGCATGAACAAGCACCGGAGCCTGATCGTGCCCGCCGTCATCGTCGGCCTCGTCTTCCTGGCGATCTCGATCGTCTACTTCGTCGAGCCGGCGAGCTCGCTGCCCTCCTTCTTCCCTGGCCACGAGGCGGGCTCCAGCCACCACCACACCAAGCACGGGATCGCGGCCCTGGTCGTCGCGGCAGCGTGCTTCATCTTCGCCTGGTTCCAAAGCGGGCCTTCCGACGCCGCGTCCGCATAGGCTGCCGCCGATGGATCCGATCTCCTACTTCCAGGCGATCGTGCTCGGCTTGCTGCAGGGCTTCGCCGAGCCGTTCCCGATCTCCAGCCTCGGCCACGCCGTGATCGCGCCGCAGCTGTTTGGCTGGGACATCCACCAGAACGACAAGTTCTTCCTCACCTTCCTGGTCGGCACCCACTGCGCCACGGCGATCGTCCTCTTCGTCCTCTTCCGCAAGGACTGGATGCGGATCTTCAGGGGGATGGGACGCTCGCTGCGCGACCGCCAGATCGGCGAGGGCGACAGCGACGCCAAGCTCGGCTGGCTGCTCGTGGTCGGCACGGTCCCCGCCGGCCTGATCGGCCTCCTGCTCGAGCATCCGCTGCGATCGCTCTTCGCCTCGGCCAGCGCCGCCGCCGCCTTCCTGATCGTCAACGGCTTCCTGCTGCTCGCCTTCGAGAGCCTGCGCAAGCGACCGCCGCGGCGTGGCGACTACCTCGGCGACGCCGACCCGCGGATGGCGAAGCTGAGCTGGAAACAGGCGATCGCCGTCGGCACCGCGCAGGCGGCGGCGCTGATCCCGGGGATCTCGCGCTCGGGGGTGACGATGGGCGGCGGCCTGATCGTCGGCCTCTCCAACGAGGACGCGGCGCGCTACTCCTTCCTGCTGGCGACGCCGATCATCGCCGCCGCCGGCTTCCTCAAGCTGCCGGAACTGCTCGGCTCGGCCGGCGACGGGGTGCGCGGCCAGGCCCTCGTCGGCGCCCTCGCCGCCGCCCTGACGACCGTGCTCGCGGTCAAGTTCCTGCTCAAGTTCTTCGAGACGAACCGGCTCACGCCGTTCGGCATCTACTGCATCGTCGCCGGCACGGTTTGCAGCTTGATCTTCGCCTTCTAGTTGACCCTCGGTGCCAAGTGGTCGATTGACCCACGCATACGGGGGCAAATCGACCGGCCGTGCTTGGGACGGTGAGATTTTTCTCAAGTCACACTTAGGAATCGTTTACGCCCCCGTCGCATCCTCGCCGGGTGGATAAACGGCCCCACCGAACCCGCCGCGGGAGCGGAGGGGCCGCGCGTGCGCGTGGCCGGCGCAGGCGGCGACTACTGCCCACGCTCGCAGGGGTGGGCGTCGTCGTGGCGGCGATCGTCATCCTCGCCGGCGGCAATTCGGGCTCATCCGGCGGCGAAGGCGGGACGAGCCGGACCGACCCGGCAACGCGGACGGTCCTCGTAGCCAAGGCCTCGAAGCCGCTGCCGGCGCCGATCTCAGGGGAGTCAGCGGTGGGCCTGCCCGCCGGCCCGCTGATCCTCGGCGGCCTCGACTCCAGCGAAGCATCGGTCAACGGGGTGTTCGCCCTCGACGCCGGGAGCGGGCAGCTACACCCGGCCGGCAGCCTGACCGGGCCGCTTCACGACGCGGCGGCCGCGGTGCTCGGCGACCGGGTGCTGGTCTTCGGCGGCGGCACCGAAGCCAGCACGGACGAAGTGCAGGCGCTGCCGGCGCCTGGCGGGGAAGTCGCCCCCGGCGCGACCGCGAGCCCGGTCGGCCACCTCCCTACCGTCCGCTCCGACCTCAGCGCGGTGACGATCGGCAACCGCGCCTACGTGCTCGGCGGATACGACGGGACGGCGCCGATCGACTCCGTCCTCTCCACGGAAGACGGCCGCAGCTTCAGCCAGGTCGCCACCCTGCCCGTCCCGGCCCGCTACATGGCGACGGCGGTGCTCGGCGGCAAGATCTACGCCTTCGGCGGCGAGACCGCGAGCGGCGGCACGAGCGATGCGATCCGGGAAGTCGACCCGCGGGCGGGCACGGCCCACGTGATCGGTCACATGCCCCAGCGCCTCTCCCACGCCGGCGCGCTTGTCCTCGGCGGCTCCATATACGTACTCGGCGGCGAAACCAGCGGCGTCGTCAGCGACCGCATCTGGCGCTTCGAACCGGCAAGCCGAAAGCTCGTGCCGACAGGGCATCTCCCCTCCCCGGTCGCGGGCGGTGCCGCGATGACGGTCGCCTCGACCGGCTACCTGATCGGCGGCAAGACCTCGGACGGATCCGCCCTGAGCAGCGTCGTCCTCTTGCGTCTGCGCCGCGTCTCTGCCGTCTCCCCCTCGGCTGAAAAGACCGAGACGACGACTCCGGCCACCACGGCCGCAAAGAAAGGGCCGGCGCCGGCATTCGCCGGGCGCCTGCTGATCGCCGACCGCGGCAACAACCGGCTGCTCGTCGTCAATGCCGCCAAGAAGGTGCTCTGGCGCTTCCCCTCCCGCGCCCATCCGGCGCCGCCCGGCGGCTTCTACTTTCCCGACGACGCCTTCTTCACCCACGGCGGCACGCAGATCATCTCCAACGAGGAGCAGAACGAGCGGATCGTCCAGCTCGCCTTTCCCTCCGGCAAGCTGCTCTGGTCCTACGGGCACCCGGGAGTGACCGGCTCCGAACCCGGCTACCTGCACGAGCCCGACGACGCCTACCTCTGGCGCGACGGGACCGTCTCCGTCGCCGACGCCCAGAACTGCCGCGTGCTGATCGTCTCCCAGGCGAAGAAGGTGCTGAAGCAGTTCGGCGATCCTTCCCGCTGCGAACACGAACCACCGCGGGCGCTCGGCTCTCCCAACGGCGACACGCCGCTGCGCAACGGCGACCTCCTCGTCTCCGAGGTCAACGGCTCCTACATCGACGAGATCACCCGCGCCGGCAAGCTGGTCTGGAGCGTGCAGCTGCCGATCGAATACCCCTCCGACCCCCAACAGCTCGCCCCGGACCGCTACCTGGTCGCCGACTACGCCAGCCCCGGTGGCCTCTACGAGTTCAACCGCAAGGGCAGGATCCTCTGGTCCTACCACCCCTCCTCGGGCCGGGGGATGCTCGACCATCCCAGCCTCGCCGAGCGCCTGCCGGGCGGCGACATCGCCGCCAACGACGACTACCGCCACCGGGTGGTGATCGTCGACCCGCGGACGGGCAAGATCGTCTGGCAGTACGGACGAACCGACTCCCCCGGCCGCGGTCACGACCACCTCAACACCCCCGACGGCTTCGACCTGCTCAGCCCGGAAGGCGAAACGCCCACTCATCCATACACTGGCTGATCGCAAACCACCCCACCCGGAAGGTGAGGAAGATGGCGACGATCACGCGGGATGAGGCAGCGCAGGTCGAGAGGGCGAACGCGAGCGGCAGGGCGCCGGTCGTCTTCGTCCACGGGCTCTGGCTGCTGCCGAGCAGCTGGCAGCGCTGGATCGACCTCTTCGAGGAGGCCGGCTACGCGGCGCTGGCGCCCGGCTGGCCCGACGATCCCGAGACGGTCGTGGCGGCACGGGCCAACCCCGGGGCCTTCGCCGGCAAGGGCGTGGTTCAGGTTGCCGACCACTTCGCCGAAGCGATCGGCGGGCTCGACCGCAAACCGGCGATCGTCGGCCACTCCTTCGGCGGCCTGATCGCCCAGATCCTCGCCGGGCGCGGCCTCTCGGCCGCCACCGTCGCCGTCAACCCGGCTCCGTTCAAAGGCGTGCTGCCGCTGCCCCTGGCGGCGATCCGGACGACGATGCCGGTGCTGGGCAACCCGCTCAACCGCGGCCGCGCGGTGACCCTCAGCTTCGACCAGTTCCGCTACGGCTGGGCCAACGCGATCCCCGAGGACGAGGCGCGCGAGCTCTACGAGGAGTTCCACGTCGCCGCCCCCGGCAGGCCGATCTTCCAGGCGGCGTTCGCCAACCTCAACCCCGGCGCCGAGACCAGGGCCGACACGAAGAATCCGGAGCGCGGGCCGCTGCTGGTCTTTACCGGCGGGGACGATCACGCGGTGCCACCGGCGATGAGCCGAGCAGCCTTCAAGATCCAGAGCCGGAACCCGGGCATCACCGAGCACGTCGAGATGCCGGACCGCGGCCACTCGCTGACGATCGACCACGGCTGGCGCGAGGTCGCGGAGAAGGCCCGCGACTTCATCAAGCGCTTCGGAGATTGACCCCACCAGAGGTGGGTCAAAGTCCGATGCGCTACGCCGAGACAGCGGGAACGGGCCAATGCCACTGACGGAACGGGTGCGCGCCTGGCAGGAGCGTGGCGAGACGGTCCAGTTTCGCGGGCACTCGATCCACGCCTACCGCCAACCAGGCGAGGGCCCGCTGCTACTACTCCTGCACGGCTTCCCCTCCAGCTCCTACGACTGGCGGCTGCTGCTGGAGGAGCTGCCGGGGCGCAACGTGCTCGCCTTCGACTTCCTCGGCTTCGGCCTCTCCGCCAAGCCCCGCGAGCACGAGTACAGCCTCTTCTGGCAGGCCGACCTGACCGAGGAGCTGGTGCGCCGCGGCGGCGGCGGGCGCCCCGTCTTCGTCGTCGCCCACGACATGGGCACCTCGGTCGCCAACGAGCTGATGGCGCGCGACCTCGAGGGCAAGCTGGAGATGGAGATCGCCGGGATCCTGCTCTTCAACGGCAGCATGGTGCTGGAAGCGGCCAGCCCGATCCTCGGCCAGCGCCTCCTGCGCGGCCGCTTCGGACCGCTCTTCGCCCGCCTCTCCAGCGAGCGCCTCTTCCGTCAGCAGTTCGGCTCGGTCTTCGGGAGCGCGCACCCGCTCGGCGACGAGGAGGCCGCCGACCAGTGGTCGCTGATCTGCCACGACGGCGGCCGCACCCTCGGCCACCGCCTGATCTCCTACATGGACCAGCGCGAAGAGCACGCCGGGCGCTGGCACGGCGCGATCCGCGACTGGCCCGGCCGCCTCAGCCTCGCCTGGGGCCTGCAGGACCGGGTGGCTACGACCGCGGTACTAGCCGCCCTGCGCGAACTGCGCGCGAGCGTCCCTGTAACCGAGCTGCCCGAGTTGGCCCACTACCCGCAGCTGGAAGACCCTGGCCAGATGGCCCGCGCGCTGCGCGGTGTCCTCCCTGCCTGAACGACCGTAGCGGTCGTACTTCCCGCCGCATGGCGGAGGGAATGCGACCGCAAACCGGAAAATTTCGGGGCGGTGTCGATCTGGGCGGTTCCCGTTCGTCGTTAGGGTGAGAGCGGCGATCGGCGCTGCTCACGAGACAGGAGGAACCGAGATGCAATTCATGCTTGCTTTGATCGCTGAGGAGCGCAGCTGGGAGGACGTCTCCCCCGACGAGGTGAAGAAGAACCTCGCCGAGATGGGGCAGTTCAACGCCGAGTTGACCGAGGCCGGCGCCATGGTCTTCGGCGCCGGGCTGCAGGAGCGGGCCACCGGCACCACCGTGCACTACGGCGACGGGGAGCCGCTGGTCACCGACGGCCCCTTTGCCGAGACAAAGGAGCAACTCTCGGGCTTCTGGGTGATCGACGTCGATAGCCTCGACGAGGCGCTCGCCTGGGCGAAGAAGATCCCCTTCACCAGCAACCACGTCGAAATCCGGCCGATGGTGACGGGCGGCAAGGAACTGCTCGAGAAGGCGGAAGCCTCGTAACGGCGGATCGCGAGAGCGTCGTCGACCGCACCTTCCGGCACGAGTCCGGACGGGCGGTCGCGACGCTGATCCGCGTCACCGGCGACTTCGACCTCGCCGAAGAGGCGGTGCAGGAGGCCTTCGTCGTCGCCCTGGAACGCTGGTCGGGGAAGGGCGTGCCGGCCAACCCCGGCGCCTGGATCACCCAGGTCGCCCGCAACGACGCGATCGACCGCCTGCGCCGAGCCGGGGTCCTGCGCGACAAGGTCGCGACCCTGGAGCGCCTCGAAGCCCTCCACGCGGAGCCCGAGGCCGGCCCAGGCGAGCGGCTCGGCGAGATCGAGGACGACCGGCTGCGGCTGATCTTCACCTGCTGCCACCCGGCTCTGGCGATCGAGGCGCGTGTCGCCCTCACCCTGCGCAGCCTCGGGGGCCTCGGCATCGGTGAGATCGCCCGCGCCTTCCTCGGCAGCGAGGCGGCGATGGCGCAACGGATCGTCCGCGCCAAGCGCAAGATCGCCGCCAACAGGATCCCCTACGAGGTGCCGGTGGCCGAGCAGATGCCGGAACGGCTGCCGGCGGTGCTGGCCACCCTCTACCTGATCTTCAACGAGGGCTACCTGGCGGGCAGCGGCGAGGAGCTCGTGCGCACCGAGCTGAGCGGCGAAGCGATCCGGCTGGCCCGTGTCCTCGCCACGATGCTGCCGCGCGAGCCGGAGGCGCGCGGCCTGCTCGCCCTGATGCTGCTCACCGACGCGCGGCGGCGGGCGCGGGTCGACGAGAACGGCGAAGCGGTCCTGCTCGAAGACCAGGACCGTTCGCTCTGGGACGGGGAGCAGATCGCCGAGGGCCTCGGCCTCTCAGAGGAAGCTGCCGCGGGCGGCCCCACCGGCCCGTACACGGTCCAGGCGCGGATCGCCGCGGTCCACGCTGAGGCGGCAACCGCCGCGGAGACCGACTGGGAACGGATCGCCCGCCTCTACGCCTGGCACCTGGAGATCGCCCCGAGCCCGGTGGTCGAGCTCAACCGCGCCGTCGCGGTGGCGATGTGCGAGGGGCCCGCCCGAGGCCTGGAGCTGATCGAGGAGATCGAGGGCCTCGACGCCTACCAACCGCTGCACACGGCGCGGGGAGAGCTGCTGCGCCGCCTTGGCCACGGAGAGGAAGCCGCCGCGGCCTACCGCCGCGGCCTGGAACTGACCCCCAATCAGGTTGAGCGACGCTTCCTCGAACGCCGCCTCGCGGAACTCGCGTTGCAGTCGTAGTTTCCGCCGCTATCCGGCGGTTACTACGACCGCTCAGGCTTCGGAGTAGGCCGGCTTGCCCTCGCTCGCCGGCTCGGCTTCAGAGGCGCCTTCGGGTGCCCCCATCGGCATCGGCGCGGGCTTCAGCACCGTGACCGCAACCACGGTGGCGATCGCAACCAGGATCGCGCCGACGACATAGGCGAGGTGGTAGCCGGAGTTGAGCGCCGCGAGGTGCCCTGCGCCGTCGGCGAGCTTGCTGTCGGTGCGCTCGGTCGCCAGCGTCGCCAGCACCGCGAGGCCGATCGCGCCGCCCACCTGCATGCTGGTGTTGACCAGGCCGGAGGCGAGCCCGGCGTCTTCCGGCGTGGCGCCCGACATCGCCAGCGTCATCAGCGAGGGGAAGGC
>DASSMU010000159.1:0-2161 GCA_035701465.1 Solirubrobacterales bacterium | reverse complement strand
CGATCGCCAGCGGGATCTCGTCGCCGCCGACCTCGGTCCCGTGCAGCTCCGAAGCCCGGACGTGGACCGTCCCCACCGGCTCGCCGCCGCGCTGTCCGACCACCTCGACCTCGACCTTGGCCCCCATCCGCTCGAGGATGCGCAGCAATCCGGTCCGGGTCGGGTTCGTGCCGACGTCGCGCAGCGCCACCTCGCTGCCGGGGACGAGCAGCGCCGCGACGATGAAGAAGGCCGCCGAGGAGAAATCGGCCGGGACCGCGAGCTCGCCCGGCTCCAGGCGCTTGCAGGGCTGCACCTGCACCCCGCTCCCCAGCCAGGTCACGCGCGCGCCGGCGGCGGCAAGCATCCGCTCGGTGTGGTCGCGGCTGCGCCGGGGCTCCCCGATCCAGGTCGGGCCCTCGGCCAGCAGTCCGGCGAAGAGCAGGCATGACTTCACCTGGGCGCTCGCCAGCGGCATCTCGTACTCGATGCCCCGCAGGGGCGCTCCCTCGACCTCGAGCGGCGGCAGGCGGTCTTCGCGGCAGCTCAGCCGGGCGCCCATCTCTCCCAGCGGCTCGGCGATCCGGTCGACCGGCCGCCGCCGGATCGAGTCGTCGCCGTCGAGAGTCCAGTGACCGCCCGGCTGCCCCGCCAGCCAGCCCGGCAGCAGGCGCAGCAGGGTGCCCGCGTTGCCGACCTCGATCGAGGCCGGGACCGCGTCGCGCAGGCCGATGCCGCGGATGCGGATCCTCTCCTCGATCGGCCCGGGACCGGCGCCCTCGATCCGGGCGCCGAGCGCCTCCACGGCGGCCAGGGTCGAGCGGGTGTCGGCCGAGTCGAGGTAGCCCTCGATCTCGGTCTCCCCCTCCCCCATCGCCGCGATCAGGGCGGCACGGTGCGAGATCGACTTGTCCGCGGGAGGGCGCAGATCGCCGCGCAGCGGGCCGGACGGGTCGAAGCGGGCTGCCACCGGCTACTCGCCCTCGGCTTCGCCCACGACGCTTACCGTGTGCCCGAGCCCGCGCACGAGCTTCTCCGCCCGAGCCGCCTGCTCGTCGCCTGCAACCCAGAGCGAGACCGCGCCGGAAGTCATGTCCGGCGCCGGGTAGAGCGCCATGTCCTCGATGTTGACCCCGGCCTCGCCGAGCGCCAGCGCCAGCTCGGCGACGGTGCCCGGCCGGTTGGAGACGACGACCCGCAACTCGCGCAGCGCCCCGCCGGAGAGCTCGGTCTCGAGCAGGCGACGCCGGTCCGCCGCCGCGGCCGCGTGCCACTCGGCGACGGCCTCGCGCTCGCCGCCGCGAATCAGCTCGGCCGCCTCCCCCAGCCGCTGCGCCACCGCCTCGACCGCATCGGCGACGGCCTCGCTGTTGCTGGCGAAGATGTCCCCCCAGATCGCCGGGTTGGCGCCGGCGACGCGGGTCGTGTCGCGGAAGCTGGGGCCGACCTCGGGCATCCGCTCGGAGTCGCGAGTCAACTCAGCCGCGGCCTGGCCGACGAGGACGTTGGCGACGACGTGCGGGAGGTGGCTCACCGTCGCCATCAGGCGGTCGTGGGTCTCGGCGTCGATCGCCTGCACCCGCGCCCCGAGCCCGGCGACGGTCCGCTGCAGGCGGTCGTAGAGCAGCCCGCTGGAGCGCTCGGATTTCGGCGTCAGGTACCAGCGCGCGCCCTCGAAAAGGTCCCCGCGGGCGTTCTCGACCCCGGAGGTCTCCGCACCGGCCAGCGGGTGGCCGCCGATGAAGCGCTCGTCCGAGCCCAACGCGGCGACGATGTCGCGCTTGGTCGAGCCGACGTCGGTGACGACCGTGTCGGGCCCGCAGGCCTCCAGCGCGGCGGCCGCGAGCTCGATCAGCCTCGCCACAGGGGCCGCGCAGAAGACGACGTCGGCGCCCTCGCAGGCCTCGCCCACCGAGCCGGCGGCGACGTCGATCGCCCCTTCTTCCAGCGCACGGTCGAGCGTTGCCCGGTCGGGATCGAAGCCGGCGACCTCGCACTCGAGCCGCCCGCGGGCGGCCAACCCGATCGAGCCCCCGATCAGGCCGACACCGAGAACCGCGATCTTCATCAGCCGCGCCGGGCCACTATCGCCGCGCCGAACTGTTCCAGGATCGAGACGGTCGAGTCCCAGTCGATGCAGGGATCGGTGATCGACTGCCCGTAGACGAGGTCGCCGCCGTCG
>DASSMU010000158.1:0-8970 GCA_035701465.1 Solirubrobacterales bacterium | reverse complement strand
CGGGATGCCCGAGCGTCTTCGTCGCCCCGATGAACGAGAGCCTCCCCTCCTCCTCCTCGCTGAGGATCTCCACCTGGACCCCGGCCGCCTCGCCGATCGCGGCCGCGGCCGCCTCGCCGTTGGACGCCTCGCGCACGGCGGCCGTCGCGACCGCCCGGATCTCCTCCGCGCCGAGCTCGCGGGCCAGCCTCACCTGGGTCGAGACGACCTCTGCCACTTCGGCGATCTTCTCCGCCAGGATCGCCCCACCGGAATCGAGCGCCTTGTTGATACGCGTATAGGCCCGCTGCTCCATCACCTTCTTCAACTGCCCGTCGACGGGCTCCGCCACGAGCACGCGTGTCGTATTCGAGCCGATATCTATGGCGGCGCAGAGCATCCCGGGCCTCTCGTTCATGTTCGCAAACGCTGCGGATCTCACCCGGACGCGCGCTCGTCAGCGCGGGTCGGGTGCCGCTCCCCGCGGCTTGTACTTTTTCGGTGCTTCGATCTCGACAGGCGATACCCGCCCCACCGAAAAAGTTGAGCGGGGAGTGGTGCCCGACCCGCGCCCACTACCCTGCCGGATGCGAAGCGTCCTCGAACTCCCGAAAGAGTCCGGTAACCACGAAGGCGACCTGCTCGCCTATATCCACCGCGTTGTCGGCGATTCGCTCGATCGCTCGCGCCCCCAGCAGCATCGTCATCGCCCATTCGCGGCGGTCGGCGTCGTCGCCGATCTCCAGGGCGAGGCGGAAGCAGTCACGGTTCAGTTCGTCGACCATGTCGTCCTGGATCACCAGGTCGCGGGCCAGTTCGACGTCGCGGCCGGCGAAGGCGCGCTTCGCCTGGCTGATCAGCGCCCGAGCCTGACCGCCCATCGAGAGGATCAGCTTCACCATCTCCGGGTCTGCGGGCGGCTCGTTGCCCGAGAGCGGGATCATCTTGCAGATGTTCACGCACTGATCGCCCATTCGCTCGACGTTCTTCAGCACGTGCAGGAGGGCGGATATCAGGCGCAGGTCGGTCGCCACCGGCGACTGGGTGGCGAGCAGCGTGATCAAGCTTTGGTGCACCTCCAGGTAGCGGCCGTCGATCCGATCGTCGTCGGCGACGACCAACTGGGCGAGCTCGACGTCCTGCTGTTCGACCGCTTCCAGGGTCCTTTGCAGCGCGGTGCTGACCATGTCGAGCCCGTCCAGGGCGCTCGCCTCGAGTCGCTCCAGCTCCTCCTGGTACTGGGTGCGGGTCTCGGTCGGGGTCATCAGCCGAACTTCCCGGTCACGTACTGCTCGGTGCGGTCGTCGTCCGGGTTGGTGAACATCTTGTCGGTGGGGCCGACCTCGACCAGTTCGCCGCCCAACATGAAGACGGTCGTGTCGGCGACCCGCGCGGCCTGCTGCATGTTGTGGGTGACGATCACGACGGTGACCCGCTGCTTCAGTTCGCCGATCAACTCCTCGATCTTCAGGGTCGCGACCGGGTCGAGTGCGGAGCAGGGCTCGTCCATCAGCAGCACCTCGGGCTCGACCGCGAGCGCGCGGGCGATGCAGAGACGCTGCTGCTGGCCACCCGAGAGACCTGCCCCCGGAGCCTTGAGCCTGTCCTTGACCTCGTCCCAGAGGCCGGCCCCGACCAGGGCCTCGTGGCCGCGGTCCTCCAGCTCCCCGCGCGAGGCGCCGGTCAGGCGCAGACCCGCGGTGACGTTGTCGAGCACCGACATCGTCGGGAACGGGTTCGGCTTCTGGAAGACCATCCCCACCGCCCGGCGCACGGCGACGACATCGATGGCTTTGTCGTAGAGGTCGAGGCCGTCGAGCAGCACCTGCCCGCTGGCCCTTGCCCCGGATATCTCCTCGTGCATGCGGTTGATGCAGCGCACCATCGTCGACTTGCCGCAGCCGGAGGGCCCGATGATCGCGGTGA
This sequence comes from Solirubrobacterales bacterium, assembly GCA_035701465.1. Taxonomy (GTDB): domain Bacteria; phylum Actinomycetota; class Thermoleophilia; order Solirubrobacterales; family 70-9; genus VRUE01. Next base: position 7,065 of record DASSMU010000158.1, on the reverse strand, counting down.
CGCGATCGGCGTCGAAATCGAGGCTGACGCCGCGCACGGCGTGGTTCGCGCCGTAATGGGCATTGAGGTCCTTCAGCTGGACGTTGCCGACGTCGCGGCCCTTCTTCAGCGGCCGGGGGCCGCTCGAACCGGCGATCGAGATCGCCGGGCCTCTCTGTGGGGCGCTTGCCTGGGGCTCTGGGGTGGGCTCGGTCATGGTCTGGCTCTGGGTCGGGTGTCTACTGTCCATCCTAGGACTCCTCGGGTGGCGGGCGGACGCCTGGGGTCAGGCCCCCATGCGATTGCGGGAACGGGCGTAGAAGGCGCGGGCGACGACGTTGAGGACGAGCACGAAGGCGATCAGGACCAGCGCCGCCGCCCAGGCCTGGGTGTGTGCCTCGGGGCTGGGCGACTCCGAGGACTGGAAGATGAAGATCGGGATCGAGGCCAAAGCTTCGCTCGGTTCGGTGAGAACGCCCTGGCCGTAGATCGAGGAGAGCAGGATCAGCGGCGCCGTCTCACCGGCCACGCGGGCGACGGCGAGTAGGGCGCCGGTGAGCAGGCCCCCGGCGGCAGTCGGCAGCGTTACCCGCAGGAGCGTGCGCCAGCGGGCGATGCCGAGCGCGTAGGCGGCCTCCTTCAGGGTGCCGGGCACCAGCGCCAGCACCTCCTGGGCTGTGCGGGCGACGATCGGCAGCATGATGATCGCCAGCGCCAATGAGGCGGCGAACCCGCTCTGCTTGTTTCCCTCGACCAGCAGGCCGAAGACGAAGATCCCGGTGATGATCGTCGGCACCCCGTTGAGCAGGTCGAGCACGAAGCGGACCGGGTGGGCGACCCGCTCGGAGGCGAACTCGGAGGTGAAGATCGCGACCAGGAGGCCGACCGGGATCGCCATCAGGGCGGCCAGGGCGACCATGATCGCGGAGCCGACGATCGCGTTGGAGATGCCGCCGCTGGTGTCGCCGAAGAGGCCGGCGGGGGTGGTCAGGAAGTGGATGCTGAGGGCGCCGATCCCCTTCGAGACGACCGAGCCGACCACGATCAGGAGCACGGCGACGGCGAGCAGCGCGGCTACGGTGGAGACGACCTCGACCACCCGGTTGACGCGGTTGCGCCGCTTCAGGTTGCCGCGGTCGAGCAGCAGCGCGTGGTCGCTCACAGTGCCCCGGCCTCGGTCGGAGTGACAGCGGTGTCCTTCAGCGTCCCGCGCTGGACGACCAGCCGGGCGACCAGGTTGACGATCACCGCGAAGCCGAGCAGGATCAGGCCGAGGTAGGCCAGCGAGGGCTTCTGCAGCGCCCCCGGCGCACCCTGGAACTGGGCGGCGATCTGGGCCGCCATCGTGCTGCCGGTGTGAAAGAGGGAGACGTTTATCCCGGTCGCCCCGCCGATCACCTGGGCGACCGCGATCGCCTCGCCGATCGCCCGGCCGAGGCCGAGGATTGTGGCGCCGACGATGCCAGCCCGCGAGTAGGGCAGCACGACCTGGCGGACCATCTCCCAGCGGGTCGCGCCGAGCGCGTAGGAGCCCTCCTTCAGCTCACCGGGCACCGTCTCGAAGACCTCGCGGGTGACGCTGGTGATGATCGGCGTGATCATGATCGTCAGGATCATCGCCGCGGTGAGGTAGCCGAAGGCCGAGGGATCGCCGCTGAAGATCGGCAGGAAGCCGAAGGCGCTCTGCAGCGCCGGCTCGACCGTGTCGTGCATGAAGGGTCCGAGGACGAGGATCCCCCAGAGGCCGAGGATGACGCTGGGGATCGCCGCCAGCATGTCGACGAGCGTCGCCACCGGGCGCCGGACCCGGCTCGGGGCGAGCTCGGTGAGGTAGATAGAGATCGCGATCGAGAGCGGCGCCGCGAGGAGCAGGGCGATCGCCGAGGTGACCAGCGTCCCGTAGATGAAGGGGGCGGCGCCGTAGCGTTCGGTGACCGGGTTCCAGTCGTTGGTGGTGACGAAGCCGATGCCGAAATGCGTGATCGCCGGCCAGGCGAGGTGGGTGACCTCGTAGACGATCCCGGCGAGGACGGCGACGGCGAGCGCTGCTGCGAGGCCGGAGAGGCCTCGCAGCAGCGGGTCGCCGATGCGGTCTATGCGGTTGCGCCGGGCCCGCAGCACCGGGTTGCTGAGGGCGCCGGCCTCCACCTAGATGACTGACTCCATGGCCGCGTGCGCCTGGGGGCGCATGTGACCAAGCAGGTCAAGGACGCAGGGTGCAGCCTTTGGCGGTGCCAAAGGCAAACCCGAGGACGCAGAGATGCGCAGTGTCACATGCGTCATCCAGGTGTGCGAGGTCGTGGGGTCAGTCATCTAACTACCGATCTTGGCGATCGCCTTCTTGCCGGCGGCGACGACCTGCTTCGGCAGTGGGGCGAAGTCGAGGTCAGGCCCGAATTCCTGGGCTGCCGGGCTGATCGCGTAGGTGATGAACTTCTTCAGCGCTTCGGCCTTTTCGCTTTCCAGCGGCACGATCACGTAGGTGTAGGTCGAGATCGGGTAGGCGCCCTTGGCCGAGGCCGGCAGGTCGGCGAGCGAGATTTCGTTGTTAGGACCGATCTTGCTGACCGCGTCGGCGGCAGCTTCGACGCTTTTCACGCCCGGTTCCGGGAATTCCCCGGCCGAGTTTTCGACCAGCGGCATGCTGAGTTCGTTGGAGAGCGCGTAGGCGAGGCCGACGTAGCCGATCGCACCGTCGGTCTGGCCGATCGCGGCCGCGACGCCATCGTTCTTTTCGGCGCCGACGCCGGTCGGGAACTTGACCGTGGTCGAGGTGCCGACCTTCGACTTGAATTCGGGGCTGATCGTCGAGAGGTAGTTGGTGAACGCGTAGGTGTCGCCGCTGCCGTCGCTGCGGTAGACGGGCGTGATCTTCGTGCTCGGCAGGCTGGCGCCCGAGTTGAGCTTGGCGATCGCCGGGTCGTCCCACTGGGTGATCTTGCCGAGGTAGATGTCGGCGAGGACTTCGCCGTTCAGTTTCAGGTTCTTGGGAGCGCCGCTGACGTTGTAGGCGGGCACGGTGCCGCTCAGAGCCCAGGGGATCTGCTCGACGCCGTTGGCTTCTTCGAACTGTTCCGGCGTCAGCGGAGCGTCGGAGGCGCCGAAGTCGACCGTGCGGCTGGTGATCTGGTCGATCCCTCCGCCGCTGCCGATCGCACCGTAGGTGACCGTTTCTTCCGACTTGCTCGCGTAGTCGGACTGCCACTTCGACATCAGCGGGGCGACGAGGGTGCTGCCGGCGCCGACCAGCGGCGAGCCGGAGGATCCGCCGCTGCTGTCCGACGACGAGCTGCCGCAGGCGGCGACGCCGACGGCAAGCGCCAAGGCCAGACCAACGGAAAGAAGTCTCTTGGTCACGCTTATCTCCTTAATTTTGGGTACCCATTTCAAGCATCGGCGCCACCCTCGCAGCAGCCCTCCAGCAGCTTGTTACCTGCCTGTGGCAAAGTTGTAAAAAAGATGTAAAAGACCGCTGGATCGAACGGAAATCCCGGCTTCAGCCGTCGGGCGAGAAGCGGTAGCCGATCCCGCTGTGCGTGTGGATCAGGCTCTGACCCGGCAGCACCTGGGCCAGCTTCGAGCGCAACCGGCTGACGTAGACGTCGACCGAGCGGTCGTCGTGGCGCGGCTTCCGCCCCCACACCTCGGCGTAGAGCTCCTCGCGGGTGAGGATGCGCTGCGGGTGCGCCGCCAGCGTCGTCAGCAGCTGCAACTCGCGCATGGTCAGGCTCAACGGTCGACCGTCGACCAGCGCCGCGTGCTCCTCGGGCCGAATCTCGAGCATCGACGACGAGGATCCCCGCCGTCGCCGCGAACTCGGTTACGCGGCCGTAAAGGACCTGTGAACTAGTTGTGAATCCGCGGGCGCGGGCGCCTCCTCGGTGGGACTCTCGGCCGCGGTGGCGCGGGACGCCTCGGGGTCGAAGCGGTAGCCGACGCCGAAGTGGGTGTGGATGTAGCGCCAACCCGGCGAGCGCTTCTCCAGCTTCTGGCGCAGCTTGCGGATGAAGACGTCGACCGAGCGGTCCCCATGGGCCATCGCGTAGCCCCAGACCCGCTGGTAGATCGCCTCGCGCTCGAGCACCTGCCCCTTGGCGTCGGCGAGCAGCTGCAGCAACTCGAACTCGCGGCGGGTCAGGTCGAGGCTGCGGTCGCCGACAAAGGCCTGGAACTGGTCGGCGCGGATCTCCATCTCGCCGGCGACGAGGGGGCCGGCCTCCGCGCCGGCACGGCTGCGGCGACGGCGGCGGGAGACGGCCTCGATCCGCGCCATCACCTCCTCCGGGTGGCAGGGCTTGCCGATCCAGTCGTCGACCCCGAGCCGCAGGCCCCGCACTCGCTGGGCGACGGTCGAGCGACCGGTGCAGACGACCACGCCGAGGTCGGGCAGCATCCCGCAGACCCGCTCCAGATAGCCCCATGCTTCGTCGCCGAGAACGGTGAGGTCGACGAGCAGCGCGTTCAGCTTCATCGCCACCAACTCCTCCGGTGGGATCGCGCTGCTCATCACCCGCTGCTGCCAGCCCGCCGTTTCGGTGCGCTTCGACAGCACGGTCACGAAGCCGCTGTCGTCGTCGATTACCGCGAGCCTGATGGTTTGCTGTGCGTTCAAGTGCCGGGGCGCCGTGTTGGCGAGGAAGAGCCCTTGCTTCGAGACGGCAGGATTGTATGCGTCCGCGACGACGGCGCGCTACCCCGAAACCCCTGCGTTCACAGGATTTTCACAGGTCAGGCGTGAACTACCTGCTCTTTCCGACACTTTCAGCGGCTCGGGAAATGCCGCGACCTGGGGCGGGCTTCTCCGGATGTTCACCATGAATCGTCGGGACCGCGCCAGAATCGCCTCGCGAGACTCCTCTCTCGTCACCGCGAACGGCCCACTGCCCCGGGCCGTTCGCTCTTTCTGGACCGCGAGTCGGCTCAGAAGAACGATTGGCGCCGTCTCGGTGCGCTAGATTGCCGGGGGTGAAGGCTCCCTCGCGCCGAACGGGAATCGCAGCGGCCCTCTGTGCCGCGCTGCTCTCGACGCTGCTGTCCGCACCGGTCGCGCTGGCGGACAACGGAGTCGGCCTGGCCGGCCCGACCACGGACAAGACCGTCACCTTCTTCTGCTTCGGCGTGATCGCCTTCTTCGCGATCCTCGTGATCGTCCTCACCCTGTTCCAGGAACGGCTCGAGCGGCGCAAAGAACGGCGGCGCTACGACCTGCAACGTTACGGCTAGTCCGGCTCAGTCGAGCCTGAAGCCCGTCAGCAAGCGTTTCTCGGTCTCGCCCTCGATCTTTGCCAGGACTTCGACCTTTCCCTCGAGGGGGGTGTCGCGGATCTTCGTCGCCAGCAGGTCGTCGACCTGGAAGATCCCGGCTGAGTTGTTGAGCTCTATCTCGATCCGCACCGGGCGGGTCTCACCCGCCTCGATCCGCACCTCGTCGACGGCGGCGGCGGAGATCGAGTGGATGCCCTCCTGGCCGGCTTCGATCGGCAGGCGGGTGCGGCCCTGGGCCATGTCGAGCGCGTCGGCGACGCGGACCACGCCGGCCTCCAGGGTGTAGGGCTCGCCGCGGCGGCGGTGACCGATGATCGCGTGCAGGATCTCGGCGGTGACGATCGCCCGCTCGGGCTGGCGGTAGGAGCCGGCGAGCAGGCGCTCGAGCGCCCCGTTGGCGAGGAAGAGGCTGTAGGCCTCGTGGTCGGCACGGTGGATCGACATGCCGACGTCGTGCAGCAGGGCACCGCCGGCGACGACTACCTCCGCGTCGCGCGGCGACATGCCGTGGTCGGCGACGACCGCCGGCTCGACCCCGGACTTGACCAGCAGACGCAGCAGGCGCAGGGCGATATTGAGCACGATCTGGGTGTGGACCCAGGAGTGATCCGACATCCCCAGCCGCTCGGCGTGAACCTGTGCCATGTACCACCAGGCCCGCACCTGCTCGTCCTCGTTGACGGCGTCGAGAAAGCCCTCAAGCTTGCGGTTGCCGCGGGTCGGGGCGCGAACTTTGGCCTCGGCGATGGCCTCGCGAGGGGGCTTTCGAGCGGGTCCTTTCGGATCCGGCGTGGGAACAGCCTCGCTCATCGTTCGGATCGTAGGGGAAGGGTCGGGCACCCCTCCCCGCTCAACTTTTTCGGTGCGACGGCTCCCGCCTGTCGAGATCGAAGCACCGAAAAAGTACAAGCCGCGGGGAGGGGTGCCCGACCCTTCTTCCAAGTCCGACAGGGTCAGCCGCAGACCGGCCAGGGGCTGGAGCCCGACTGCTCGTATAGGAGAGCCGCGCGGTAGTCCTGTTCAGCTTCTGGGGCTGCCGCGGGGTCGCCGGTGCCGCCTACCGATTCCCAGGTGCCGTAGTCGAACTGGTACTTGCCTCGGTAGGTGCCGTCGGAGGAGACGGCGGTGGGGTCGCCGCCGGACTCGCAGGCTCCGATCGCGTCGAGGGTGGCTTGGGAGACGCCGCCGGGAAGGGATGCGAAGAGCTTTTTCCTTTCGCGACGCAGCTTGGCCCTGTGGGCCACTTCCATGTGGTGGACGGTGACGCGGATCGTCTCGTGGAAGCGGGCTACCGGCCTTTGCAGGGCACCGATCCCGACGGGGACCGCGTTGGCGACGCCAACGCGGTGCGGTGAAGAGTCGCTGTCGCCGGCCGCGAGAGCTGCCGCGGGGAAGGCGATGCAGGCGATCAGGACGGGGATGAAATATGTGCGTTTTGTAAGCAAGCGGGGAACCGTGACGGGGTTCCGCCCCTCGCAACGTGACCGGGATCACAGATTCGCGGTAACAAGTAGCAATCGTTATTTGCTGGGCATGAAAAAGCTGCTGGGTGGCGGCTCGATGAAACGAAAGGTTCAGGTTTCGCGGAGTTCCCCGGAAGACCATGTGGGAAATGACTGATGCCCGGGCTGCCCGGATGTGAGTTGATGCGCCCCATCTGAACACGGCGCGGAGGTCGATGGCCAGCGCCATAGAACACGAGGTGAAAGATGAGGGTTGGGGCACACAGAGTGTTCGTGGCGCTGGCGTTGCTCGCCACCGCGGCGATGATCGCGTTCGCCGGCTGCGGAAGCAGCGACAGCAGCACGACCACAGGGACCG
>DASSMU010000157.1:0-9926 GCA_035701465.1 Solirubrobacterales bacterium | reverse complement strand
AGCTGATGACCTCCACCGCCGACGTGCTGGACGAGAGCATCCGCGCCACCGAGCAGCAGAAGGAGGCCGCCGAGCAGGTCTCCGCGGCGATGGTCCAGATCCGGACCGCCGCCGAGCAGCTGGCGGCGGAGGGGCGCCAGCGGGCCGAGGCCGCGGAAACCGTGAGCGGGTTGATCGGGGAGCTGGAGCAGGGCCTCGAGGAGCTGAATCGCCTGGCCGCCGAGGGAGCCGCGGAGACGTGAGCCGGGTTCACGTCCGCGTCCGCGTCGCGGGGGAGCACTACGCCCTGCCGGTGGACGGGGTGCTCGAGGTGGCCGAGCTTGGCGATCTCACGCCGGTGCCCGGCTCTCCGCCGGAGGTCATGGGAGTGCGCAACCTGCGCGGGCGGGTGATCCCGGTGATGGCGCTGGCCACCCTGCTCGGCCTCACGGCGGAGGAGCCGGAACGCATCGTGGTGGCCGAGCTCGGCACCGGCAGCGCCGGTTTCGCGGTCGATGCGGTCGTCGACGTCGGCGAGCTGCCGGGGGCATCCGAGCAGGTGGACTCGCCGTACCTGACGGGGGCCGTCCTGGTCGACGGCCTGCTCGTGGGGATCCTCGACGTGGACGCCATCCTCTCTTCCGTCGCCTCGCCGGGGGCATAGCGTTGAGCGCCTCCGACGAGGAGATACACGAGCTCGTCCGCCAGGAGGCGGGGGACTGCCTGCGGAGGATGGAGTCGAACCTGCTGGCGCTGGAGTCCGGCGACGGCGGCGCCGAGGAGATCGACGCGATCCTGCGCGACGCCCACTCGGTCAAGGGCAGCGCGGCGATGATCGGCTGGCAGCAGGCGACGACCCTGGCCAGCGGGATCGAGGACCGCATGGAGCAGGCCCGCGAGCAGGGCGCCCTTGCCGCCGACCAGGTCGATCCCCTCCTGCGCGCGGTCGACGAGCTGGGCCGCGCGCTGCAGGTCGAGCCCGCCGCCGAGGCGCCCAAGCCGGCCGCGAGTCCGGCGCCGACGATCCGGGTCCCCGCCGCGAAGGTAGATCGCATGCTCGACGTCGTCGGCGAGACGGTGCTGTATCACCGGCGCCTGGAGCATGCGCTGGGCGACACCCTCCGCGACGGGCGGCAGGCTTCCGAGGAGCTCGACATGGGCGAGCAGCTGCTCGACGAGCTGCAGGACTCGGTGATCCAGATGCGGACCCTGCCGCTGCGCACGATCACGGATTCGCTTCCCCGTGCGGTCCGCGATCTGGCATCCCAGGAGGGCAAGGAGGTGGAGCTGACGATCGACGGCGCCGAGACCCAGCTCGACCGGGTGATCCTCGACGGGATCTCGGAAACCATCGTCCACGTCCTGCGCAACGCCGTGGCGCACGGGATCGAGGAGGCCGGCGAGCGTGAGTCGGCGGGAAAGCCACAGGCGGGCCGGGTCGAGCTGCGCGCCGGGCGACGCGGGCGCCTGGTCGCGATCGAGGTGGTCGACGACGGCCGCGGCGTCTCCCCCGAGCTCCTCGCCCGGGCCGAGCAGGAGGGGTCGCTGGTGGACATCCTCGCGGAGACCGGGTTCTCCACCGCCGAGGAGGTGACCGACGTGGCCGGCCGCGGCGTCGGCCTGGATGCGGTCAAGAGGCATGTGGAGAGCCTGGGCGGCGGCCTCGAACTGAAAAGCGAGACGGGCCGTGGAACGGAGGTGACGCTGCTGCTCCCGATTACGCTCGCGCTGATGAAGGTCCTTCTCTTCGAGCGAGGCGGGCACCCCTTTGGGTTGCCGATGACCAGCGTCGGGCGAGTGGTCGCCGTCGCCGACACGACGTCGCTCGGGAACCGTCCTTCCCTGGAGCTCGAGGGCCAGGTGGTCCCGCTGTCCGACCTGGGGCAGCTGATCGGGGCCGCGGCGGCCCCGCTGCCGCGAAACCCGCCGGCGATCGTGATCGAGTCGCCCGGGCGCCGCCTCGCAGTGGCCTGCGACGAGTTGCTGGGCGAGGAGGAGGTGGTGATCAAGAGCCTTGGCGCGATCCTCTCGGGGATGCCGGGCTTCCTCGGGGCTGCGATCCTGGGCGACGGGCGGATCGCCCTCGTGCTCGACCCGAATCACTTGTTGAAGGCCCCAACCGAGGCAATGGCCATAGGCCAATCCGAAGAGACAGATGGGCGCATGGTCGCCCGGGTTCTCGTCGTCGACGACCAGTTTTCGGCGCGCGAGCTGCAGCGGAGCATCCTCGAGACCGCCGGGCACCGGGTGGAGGTGGCTCGCGACGGGCGGGAGGCCCTGGCGCGGATCGGGGAGATCGCCGACCTCGACCTCGTGCTGACCGACGTCCAGATGCCGGAGATGGACGGCTTCGAGCTGCTCGAGGCGATTCGCGCGAGCGAGGAGCACGGCTCGCTTCCGGTGGTGATCGTCACGACCCTCGGCGACGATGCCAGCCGCCGCCGGGGGGTCGAGGCCGGCGCCGACGCCTACATCGTCAAGGAGGAGTTCGACCAGCAGGCGCTCCTCGAGACGATCGAGCGCCTGGCGGGACGGTGACCGCAAGCCCGCGCCCGCGACGCGTCCTGCTCTGCGAGGACTCCAAGGCCTATGCGATCGCGCTTTCGCGGTTCCTCGGGCAGGACGACCAAATCGAGGTGGTGGGCGTCTCCGCCAGCGGCGAGGAGGCGATCGCCGACGTCAAGGAGCTGCAGCCGGACCTGCTGACCCTGGACATGAAGCTTCCCGGGATCGACGGGCTCGAGGTCGTCAAGCGGCTGATGGGAGAGAACCCGTTGCCGATCGTGATTCTCACCGGTACCGTCGCCAAGGGGTCCGAACGGGCCGCCGAGGCGTTAGCGGCGGGAGCCCTCGACGTCCTGCCGAAGGAGAGGCTGCGCCTCGACCAGCTCGACGACATCTGGGCGCAGGCGATGCGCAGCCGGCTGAGGCGGCTGTCGAGCATGCGGGTCGGCAGGCCACCCCGCATGTCGGCGAGCACCCGGCGGAGGGCTTCCGAGGTCCCCCCGCGCGTCGCGCAGGTGGTGGGCGTCGGTGCTTCCACCGGTGGCCCCCCGGTCCTGGAGGCGATCCTCGCTGAACTTCCGGCGGACTTTCCGGTCCCCCTGCTGATCGTCCAGCACATGGCCCCGGGGTTCATCGAGGGCTTTGCGAAATGGCTCGACAGGAAGCTGCCGATCGCGGTTCGCCTCGCCGGCGAGGGCGATCGGGCGACCCCCGGCGTCTGGTTCGCCCCAGACGGCGCCCACCTCACGCTGGCCCAGTCGAACCGGTTCGTCCTCGACCGGGAGACCGAGGCGCCCCACCGTCCCTCGATCGACGTCCTGCTCGGCAGCCTGGCGCGGGGCTTTGGCACGGAGGCCGTGGGCGTCGTGCTCACCGGCATGGGGAAGGACGGCGCCGAGGGCGCGGCGGCGATCCGGCGTGAGGGAGGCTTGGCGATCGCCCAGGACGAGGCCTCCTCGGTGGTCTACGGGATGCCCCGCGCGGTTGCCGACGGGGGGGCCGATCTCGTCCTCCCGCCGGCGGAGATCGCTGACATCCTGGGTGCTTTGCGACCCGCGCGGGAGGTCGCGTGAACGATCGGCTCGACCTGGTCGCGGAGCTGGTCGAGCGCGAGAGCGGCATCCATACGAAGGAGTCTCAGCTGGGCGCCCTGGGGGCCGCGCTCGGCCGTGTGTCGCCCGGGATGGACGCGGCCGGGTTTCTCGCCTCCCTGAACGACCCCACCCGAGGCCCAGCCTTGCTGGACCGCCTGATCGACGAGGTGGCGGTTCAGGAGACCTTCTTCATGCGCGACCCGCGCGAGCTGGAGGCGATCGATTGGCATCGACTCCTGGCCGCGGCCCATGCTCGCGGCGCCAACGAGGTGGCGGTGTGGGTTTCGGCCTGTGCCTCCGGCGAGGAGGCGTATTCGGTCGCAATGCTGGCAGCCGAGGCCTTCGGGCACAAGCGGGCGCCGGTCTCGGTCCTCGCTACCGATATCTCCGCCCGGGCCCTTCATCGAGCGACCGAGGCGGTCTACTCGGAGCGTTCGATGCGTGACGTCAGCACTGCACGGCGGGAGCGATTCTTCACCCAGGTAGGGCGCCGGAGCAGCGTCGGAGAGCAGCTTCGCTCGGCGGTCCGGTTCTGCCGGCACAACCTCGTGGCCGACGAGGCGAAGCTCGTCGACGGGGCCCCATTCGATCTAATCCTCTGTCGCAACGTGTTGATCTATTTCTCCGCGAAGACGGTGGAGTCCGTGGTGGCGTCTCTGGAGTCCGCGCTCCGCCCCGGGGGTCAGCTGATCCTCGGGGCCTCCGACCGCCTGACGACCTCGGCGCGGCGGCTCGAAGACATCGTCGCCGGTTCCTCCGAGGTCGTCGCCGGCGCTGCGCCGAGAGCTTCGCGGCGTGTCCGGGGCAGGCAGCGGGCGCGGCTTCGCAAGCCGCTGGGCAGGGCCGCTCGCGCGGATGCGACGGTGGCCGCTGCGTCCGCGGAGGGCAGGAGCGTGAAGGACGCGCTGGAGGCGGCGAACGGCGGCGAGTACTCGGTGGCGGTCGAGACGACCGAGCGAATCCTGGCCGGCGATCCACTCAACGCCGAGGCCTACTTCGTGCGCGGGCTGACCGAGCTTGCCTGCGGCGACCCGGGCTCGTCGGTCGTCTCCTTTCGGCGGGCCCTATATATAGACCCGACCTTCGCCCTGGCCGCGTTCCAGCTGGGCCGCGCCCAGGACGTGCGGGGAGACGCGGAGGCCGCCCGGCGGGCTTACGCTCAGGCTTCTCGTGCGATCGACCGGGGCGACGATCGCCACCAGGATCTGCTCGGCGGGGTTGGCATGGGGGAGATCGCGGCGGCCTGCCGTGCCCGGCTGGCCGGGCGGGACTGATCGGCTCAGCGGGCCTCGTGCCACATGGTCGTGACCGCGTGCTTTCCGTCCGGGGTCTCGAAGCCTCCCCGCGGCTTGAACCCGAGCCGTTCGTAGCGAGCGTCGTTTGCCGGGTTGCTCGACTCCAGGTAGGCGGGCATGCCCTCCGCGTCGACGCGGGCCAGGTTGCTCTCCAGCAGCTCCATCCCGACCCCGCGCCCACGGTGCTCGGGGTGGGTGCCGAGGAAGCTCAGGTAGTAGAAGTCCTGGTCGCTGGGGGCGGCGGCTTCGAACCGCTCGAACACCTGCAGCACCGCCTCGGCGTGCGCGCCAAGCTCGGCGGTCAGAAATGGCTCGACCTTCGCTGCGGCTTTCTCGCTGAGCTCGGTCTTGCCCGGTGGTGTCCAGACCGACGTCGCCTCGCCTTCGCCGCTGATCCAGACCCACCCGTTGGGAAGAGCGCTCTCGACGTAGAGGCCGAACCACGTCGCGAATTGCTCCGCTCGCTTGGCCGGGTCCGGGAACGCCCAGCCCCAGAGCGGGTCCGCGTCGAAGGCTCCGGTCAACGTCGCGACGATCGATCCGGCGTCCGCCGCCGTCGCAATCCGGGGATCGGTGTCGTGGGCTTGCATCCTCGGAATGTTCCCACCACCCGCTTCGTCATCGTCCGGAAGGGCAAATAGGTTCCTGCTTTGAGTGACTCGGCGGGCGAGTGGCGCCTGCCGGAGCTCTCAGAGCATGCGGATCGCGTTCCGACATATTTCCCCTCCCAGCTGGGCGCCTCTGGCGCTGTGGGTTGCCGCGGCACTGGCGCTGTCGGCAAGCTCCCTCGCGGCCCCGTCCCCCAGACAGGCCGGGGCACCCGGAACGCTGGCGCAGCTGAAGGGATCGCGCGGCTGCCTGGTCGATCGGTCCAAGCCTTCGAGCGGGTGCGGGACTGCCCGAGCCCTCGAGGGTCCGGGCCCTTTCATGGGCTCGCGGGCGATCGCACTCAGCCCCAACGGCAGCAACGTGTACGTGGCCTCCTCGGGCAGCGACGCGATCGCGATCTTCAGGCGCGACTCGCGCGCGGGCGCGCTGACCCAACCGAAGGGCACTGCCGGCTGCATCGCGGTCAAAGGCGCCGGCGGCTGCGCGACCGCGGTCGGGCTCGACGGCCCCAACTCGGTCGCGGTCAGCGCCGACGGGCGCAACGTCTACGCGACCTCGCGGGCAAGCAACTCGATTAGCGTCTTCCACCGCAACCGCCAGACCGGGGCGCTGACCCAGCTCGCCGCCGCCGCCGGCTGTATCTCCGGCCTACCGATCCCGGTCTGCGCCGCCGGGCGCGGCCTGGTCGGCCCCGACGTCGTCGTCGTCAGCCCCGACGGGCGAAACGTCTACGTCGGCTCCTTCTTCGGCAACGCGGTCGCCGTCTTCGACCGCGACCCGTCCAGCGGCGCCCTCACCCAGCCGGGTGACAGCACCGGTTGCATCGCCGAAGCGATCAGCGGTTGCGCTCCCGGCGTCGCCCTCGGTGCGCCCGAGGGGATGGCAATCAGCGGCGACGGCTCCAGCGTCTACGTCGCCTCGGCTCTCTCCAACGCCGTCGCCGTGCTGGCGCGCAACACCTCGACCGGCACCCTCAGCCAGCCGGCCGGCGGCAGCGGCTGCATCGTCGACAGCCCGCTCTCCGGCTGCACCACCGGGGTGCAGCTGAGCGGCGCCAACGCGGTGGCGGTCAGCCCCGGCAGCAAAGACGTGTACGTGACCTCGCTGTTCAGCAACAGCGTCACCTCTTTCACCCGTTCGACCTCGACCGGCGCTCTCGCGCAGAAGGAAGGCACCGCCGGCTGCCTGGTCTACCTGCGCGCCGTCGGTTGCTCCTTCGGCCGGGCGCTGATCGCCCCCGAGGGGCTCGCCGTCTCTCCGGACGGCTCGAATGTCTACGTCGCGGCCTTCAAGACGGGCGCGATCGACGTACTCGACCGCGGCCGGAAATCGGGCGCGGTGGCGCAGAAGCCGGGGCGCCCGGGCTGCCTCGCTCCCCGCTCGGTCCCCGGCTGCACCCGTGCCCGGGCGCTGCGCGGGGTCAGCTCGATCGCGCTCAGCCCCGACGGGCGATATCTCTACTCGACTTCGTTCGGCAGCAACGCCGTCGACATCTTCCGGAGGAACAAATGAGTCAGTCGGACGAGCGCAGGGACGGCCTGACCCGCAAGCAGCTGCTCGGCACCGGGGCGACGGCGGCCTCGGCCCTGCTGCTCTCCCAAGGCGCCGGGGTCGAGCGGGCGCTGGCCGCGGCGCAGGGCAAGCGCCGCGACGTCGCCGGGATGAACATCGTCCTCTTCCTCACCGACCAGGAACGGGCGATCCAGCACTTCCCGCAGAACTGGCTGCGCCAGAACCTGCCGGGGATGCGGCGGCTGCGCCGCCACGGCCTCAGCTTCGAACGCGCTTTCACCAACGCCTGCATGTGCTCGCCGGCGCGCTCGACCCTGATGAGCGGCTACTTCCCCGCCCAGCACGGGGTCAAGTACACGCTCGAGGAAGACATGCCCGCTTCCGAATACCCGCAGGTCGAATTGCCGGTCGAACTGAAAAACCCCGCCACGGTGATGAAGGCGGCCGGCTACAACGTCGTCTACAAGGGCAAGTGGCACTGCTCGAAGCCGGCGAAAAAAGAAGATGCGGTCCCGGCCGACCTCGAAAAGTACGGCTTCTCACGCTGGAACCCGCCTGACGCCGGCGCCAACCAGAGCGTGCCGGAGGCCGGCGGTGGCTTCGTCGACAACGACGGTCGCTTCGTCGACTCGACCGGAGAAGGCGCGGACGAAGGGGTGCTGCAGTACCTCGGCTCGAGGGCGGCGCAGGAACAACCCTTCTTCCTGGTGATCTCACTGGTCAACCCGCACGACGTCCTTTTCTACCCGAACAAGGCCTTCGAAGAAGCGGGCTATGACGACTCCTGGTTGCAGGGGAGCATCCAGGTGCCGGAGACGGGCGAAGAAGACCTCTCGACCAAGCCCACGGTCCAGGAAGAATTCCTCAAGATCTTCAACCTCACCGGCAAGCCGAAAAACACGGCGCAGATGCGCAACTACCTCAACTTCTACGGCAACCTGATGCGATCCTCCGACAGCTACCTGGTCAACGTCCTCGACAAGCTCGAAGAGACGGGACTCTTCGACGACACCCTGATCGTCCGCACCGCGGACCACGGTGAGATGGGGCTGACCCACGGCGGCCTGCGCCAGAAGAACTTCAACTTCTACGAGGAGGCGACGCGGGTGCCGCTCGTCTACTCCAACCCGAAGCTCTTCCCGAAGCCGGCCCGGACCGACGCGCTCGTCTCCCACGTCGACTTCCTGCCGACCCTGGCGAGCCTGGCGGCGGCGCCGCAGAGCGCCCGCGCCGACTGGCAGGGGGTCGACTACTCGAAGCTGGTCCTGCACCCGAACTCGAACCGCTCGACCCAGGACTACATCGTCTTCACCTACGACGACTTCCAGTCCGGCCAGAACAGCGGCCCGTACCCGAAACCGCCGAACCACATCGTCAGCATCCGCGAAGGGCGCTGGAAGCTGGCCAAGTACTACGACGTCAATCACAAACGACGGCCGCAGTGGGAGATGTACGACCTCAAGACCGACCCGCTGGAGAGGAAAAACCTCGCCTTCAGTGGCTACGAACGCACGCACGAGCAGGAGCGGGAACTCAAGCGCCTCAAACGCAAGCTTGCCCGGGTCGAGAAGACCCGCTTGCGGCCGCTGTAGCAAGCCGAGATTGACTTGGGCCCTCGCTTCTGAGACCGTAGATCGAACCGCCTCGTGGCAGCTTTCCTCCAAGCACATCCGAGTTCACCCTCCCGCTACGCCCGGCGGGCGGCCGTCCTGTCGGGGCTTTGCGCCTTGGTTGGCGCGCTGGCTTGGGCGGCAACCCCCGCGCAGGCGACGACCGCGACGTTCGCCTTCACCGGTGGCGAGCAGACCTTCGTCGTGCCGGCGGGGGTCACCAGCGTTCACGTCGTTGCCATCGGCGGCAGCGGCGGGGCCAGCGAAGTCTCGGTCCCCGGCGGAGCCGCGGCGCAGGTCACCGGCGACGTTGTCGTGACACCCGGGCAGACGCTCTACGTCGAGGTCGGCGGGCGGGGCCAGACCGGCGCTGAAGGAGGCGCCGGTGGCTTCAACGGCGGAGCGGCCGGCGGTGGAGGTGGTGGTGGTGCCTCTGACGTCCGCACCTCTCCCGCCTCATCCGGCCTCTCGCCAGATCATCGTCTGATCGTCGCGGCCGGCGGTGGCGGCGGTGGCGCGACGGGCGGAGAAAACGGCGGTGCGGGTGGAGCCGCGGGAAGCCCCGGGGCCGAAGCCGGATACCCCGGCGGTGGCGCGGGCACAGCAACCGAAGGTGGCGCGGGTGCTTTCGGTTGCGAAGCCTCCGGAGAAGGTGGCAAAGGCCAGCTGGGCACCGGCGGAGCCGGCGGCAACAGCTTCGTCGTCACCGGCCCCGGCGGTGGCGGCGGTGGTGGCCTCTACGGCGGCGGCGGAGGCGGTGGCGCCTGCATCATCGGCAGTGGCGGCGGCGGCGGTGGCTCCTCGCTGGTGCCGGCGGGCGGCAGTTTCGCAGTGGCTTCGTTGGTCACGGCCCCGCAGGTCGAAATCTCCTACACCCCTGCGTCTTCGACGGGGCCCGTGACGAAAGTACCCAGCCCCAACACGGTCCTCGGCTTCCATCCTCCGAAGACACTCAAGACGAAGAAGAAAAAGGCCAAAGTCAAGTTCACCTTTTCCTCATCCGTCGCCGGGGCGAGTTTCAAGTGCAAGCTCGACAAAGGCTCCTTCGCGCCATGCAGGTCGCCGAAGGTCTACAAGGTGAAGCCCGGCAAGCACAAGTTCTCCGTGGAGGCCGTTGGCGCCGGAGGCGCCGATCCCACTCCCGCGACGTTCAGCTTCAAAGTCAAGAAGAAGACCTAAGGTGAACTGACTCCAAGTTCCCCCGACACTTTTGGGGGATCGATAGCCCTTCGAAGCGAGACAGCCCCCGACCTAGCTGGGTCGGGGGCTGTCTGCGCTGCGACTCAGGCTCCTGGCTTCACGCCAATGAAGTTCAGAAAGGG
>DASSMU010000156.1:0-11301 GCA_035701465.1 Solirubrobacterales bacterium | reverse complement strand
ACTCAAGCGCGGCTCCCGCCGCGCGTTTTGGGGAGGGACCCCCGACGGCCCGCAGGCCCGTATCCTTGCCCCGGACCGCCAGAGACGAAAGGAAGCAATGGCTACCGCCACCTCAAACTTCAAGGTCGCTGACATCGAGCTCGCCGACTTCGGGCGCAAGGAGATCGCCCTCGCCGAGGTGGAGATGCCCGGCCTGATGCAGATCCGCGAGGAGTTCGCGGACGAGCAGCCACTGAAGGGAGCCCGGATCACCGGCTCGCTCCACATGACGGTGCAGACCGCCGTGCTGATCGAGACCCTGATCGCCCTCGGCGCCGAGGTCCGCTGGGCCAGCTGCAACATCTTCTCCACTCAGGACCATGCCGCGGCCGCGATCGCCGCCGCCGGCATTCCGGTCTTCGCCTGGGAAGGCGAGACCCTGGAGGAGTACTGGTGGTGCACCGAGCAGGCCCTGCTCTGGCCCGACAACGAGGGCCCGAACATGATCCTCGACGACGGCGGCGACGCAACCCTGCTCGTCCACAAGGGCGTCGAGTTCGAGAAGGCGGGCGCCGTGCCCGATCCGGCTTCGGCCGACTCGGAGGAGTTCCGCATCGTGCTCGAGACCCTGCAACGCTCGCTCGAGTCCGACCCGCGGCGCTGGACCCGGATCGCCGCGGGGATCAAGGGGGTCACCGAGGAGACGACCACCGGCGTGCACCGGCTCTACCAGCTGGCCGAGGCCGGCGACCTGCTCTTTCCGGCGATCAACGTCAACGACTCGGTCACCAAGTCGAAGTTCGACAACCTCTACGGCTGCCGGCACTCGCTGATCGACGGGATCAACCGCGCCACCGACGTGATGATCGGCGGCAAGGTCGCCGTCGTCTGCGGCTATGGCGACGTCGGCAAGGGCTGCGCCGAGTCGCTGCGCGGTCAGGGCGCTCGCGTGGTCATCACCGAGATCGACCCGATCTGCGCCCTGCAGGCCGCGATGGAGGGCTACGAGGTGAAGACGCTCGAGGACGTCGTCGGGACGGCCGACATCTTCATCACCGCCACCGGCAACAGGGACATCATCACCGCCGACCAGATGGCGCGGATGAAGCACAACGCGATCGTCGGCAACATCGGCCACTTCGACAACGAGATCGACGTCGCCGGGCTCGAGGCCTCGCCGGCCGGGAAGGTCAACATCAAGCCGCAGGTCGACGAGTGGCGCTTCCCGGACGGCCACTCGATCATCCTCCTCTCCGAAGGCCGTCTGCTCAACCTCGGCAACGCGACCGGACACCCGAGCTTCGTGATGTCGAACTCGTTCACCAACCAGGTGATCGCGCAGATCGAGCTCTACGGTCAGCCCGAGGGGTTCGCGGCCAAGGACGTCACCGTGCTGCCGAAGCACCTCGACGAGAAGGTCGCGCGATTGCACCTCGCGGCGCTGGGAGTTCGCCTGACCGAGCTGTCCGAGGGGCAGGCCGCCTACCTCGGCATTCCCGTCGAGGGCCCCTACAAGCCCGATCACTACCGCTACTGATCAAGGCCCCAAGCCGATGCGCGCGATGATCCTCGCAGCCGGGCTCGGCACCCGGCTGCGCCCGATCACCTATGCGATCCCGAAGCCGATGGCGCCGGTCCTGAACCGACCGGTGATGGAGCACATCGTCCGCCTCCTGGCGGGCCACGATTTCGGCGAGGCGATCGCAAACCTGCACTGGTTCCCGGAGACGATCGAGGGCCACTTCGGCGACGGCTCGGCCTTCGGCGTCGACCTCTCCTACAGCCGCGAGGAGCAGCTGCTCGGCACCTCGGGCGGCGTGCGCAACGCGGCCGGCTTCCTCGGCGACTCCTTCCTCGTCATCTCGGGCGACGCCTTGACCGACGTCGACCTCGGCGCGATGCGCGAGTTCCACGACTCGCACGACGGGATCGCGACCCTGGCGACCAAGCGGGTCGAGGACACGACTCAGTTCGGCGTTGCGATCGCCGGTTCCGACGGCCGCATCCAGGGCTTCCAGGAGAAGCCCGACCCCGCCGAAGCGCTTTCGGACCTGGCCAACTGCGGCATCTACATGTTCCGCTCCGGGGTCTTCGACTTCTTCCCGGCGCCGGGGCGGAGCAAGGCGGCCGGCCCCGGCGATCCGGACGGGTTCGCCGACTGGGCGATGGACGTGTTCCCAACGCTGCTGGAGAGCGACGTGCCCTTCTACTCGCACGAGATCGACGCCTACTGGAACGACATCGGCAACCTCGACGAGCTGCGCCAGGGCAACTTCGACGCCCTGCGCGGCAAGGTGAAGGTGGATCCGGGCGCACCCGAGGTGGGGGAGGGCATCCGCGCCGCCAGTCCGCTGGACGACGCCGAGGTCCAGGGGCCGGCGCTGATCGGCGCCGGCGTAGAGCTCGGGGCGGGCGCGCGCATCGAGGGCCCGGCGATCGTCGGCGACGGCTGTCGCGTCGGCGCCGGCGCTCTGGTCAGCGACTCGATCCTGCTCGCCGGGGCCGAGATCGCGCCGGAGGCGATGCTTGTCGGCGCCATCGCGGGCCGCGTCGCCAAGAATTAGCGCTTTCGTCACACTCGGCGCGCCACCCGCGCGCCGGCGCCCCGCAGGATCGGAGCATGAAGCCTCTGCACTCCGTTGCCGCCGGACTTCTCCCCTCGCTCTGCGCGGCCTGCGGGCGGTCCTGCCGCCCCGGAGCCGTCGTCTGCACGCGCTGCGCCCGCCGGCTCGGCGGCGCGGCGCCGCTGGAGGGCGGCGGCCCGCCCGGGCTCGACCGCGTCTGGTCCTCGGCGTCGCACGAGGGGGTCCCGCGGGATCTGGTCACGGCGCTGAAGTTCCGTCGCCTGCTTCCGGTGGCCGAGCTGATCGCCGACCGGATCCAGTGGCTTGCCCCATCGAACCTGCTCAGCGGCGCGGTCGTGCCGGTGCCGACGGCGAGGCTGCGCGCTTTGCAGCGCGGCTTCGACCCCGCCGCCGAGATCGCCTCGGCGCTGGTCGAGCGGATCGGGGCGCCGCTTCGTCCTTGCCTGGTCCGCAGCGGCGGCGGCCGCCAGGTCGGCAGGCGCCGCGCCCAGCGCATCGGCCACCCGCCGCAGATCCATCCCCGCGGCGAGGTGCCCCGCAGCGTCCTACTCGTCGACGACGTGCTGACCACGGGGGCGACGCTCTCGGCCTGTGCCCGCGCCCTCCGCGGCGCCGGCGCGATCCGGGTTTGCGCCGTGACCTTTACCCGACGGCTATGACCGCGTAGCATCGGTGTCCCGATACCCCAAGGAGGCAAGATGCGGATCGAGATACGCGGGCGCAACGTCGAGGTCACCGACGAACTGCGAGAGCACGTCTTGAAACGCTTCCGCCGGATCGGCAAGCAGGTCTCGGAGCTCGCGACGCTCGACGTCGAGCTCCACGAAGAGCCCAACCCCTCGATCGAGGACTGCCAGGTCGCGGAGGCAACTCTACGACTGAAGGGCGTCACGCTGCGGGCCCGCGAGGCTTCGCCGGAGATGCACCACACCATCCACGAGCTCGCCGAGGACATCCGCCGCCAGGTGAAGAAGCACCGAGAGATGCGTCGCAAGCGCAGCCGGACCCGCAAGGCCGTGGGACAGCTCCGCGGCCGTCCCGCTAGCTAAGCAAGCCGCCCCTCTGCGGGTGGCGCGGGGGGAGGGGGGGTCGAGGACGGACCGTGGCCCGCCCGCAGTGCCCCCCTCCCCCCGCGACAGGACCCGCAGCCAGAAGCAATCGTGGATAGCTACCCTGTTCTGAATGCCTGCCGCAAGAGACATGGTCACGCGTGCGCTCCGCGTCGGCGAGGGGCGCAAATTCAAGGGGTATGAGAAGCGCGCGGAGGCGATCAACCGGATCGAGCCCGAGATGGAGCTGCTCGAGGATTCCGAGCTGCTCGAAGAGGCCGACGACCTGCGCAAGCGCGCCAAGGAGGGCGAGCCCCTCGACGATCTTCTGCCGGAGGCGTTCGCGCTCACCCGTGAGGCCTCGCGACGCTCGATCGGACAGCGCCACTACGACGTCCAGCTGATCGGCGGCATGGTCCTGCACGACGGGGCGATCGCCGAGATGAAGACGGGCGAGGGCAAGACGCTGACCGCCACGCTCGCCGTCTTCCTCAATACGCTCGCGGGCGACAGCGTCCACGTCGTCACCGTCAACGACTACCTCGCTCGCCGCGACGCAGAATGGATGAAGCCGATCTACGACAGGCTCGGGGTCAGCGTCGCCTCGATCCAGGATGGCGACGACCACGCGACCCGGCAGACGAAGTACGCCTGCGATGTCGTCTACGGCACCAACTCCGAGTTCGGCTTCGACTACCTGCGCGACAACATGGCCGACGCGCTCGAGCATTGCGTCCAGCGCGACCATCAATTCGCGATCGTCGACGAGGTCGACAACATCCTGATCGACGAGGCGCGCACGCCGCTGATCATCTCCGGCGCGCCCGAACAGGCCGCCCAGACCTATTACACCTTCGCCCGCCTGGCCAAACAGATGGATGGCGTCCCGGCCAAAGACAAACTGCGATCGCTGGGGGAATCGAAGGACACCTCCGAGGCGGAACACGACTACGAATTCGACGAGAAGCACAAGACCGTCTCGCCGACCGAGAAGGGGGTCAAACGGGCCGAGGAGTTCGTCGGCGTCGACAACCTCTACCTCGGCGAGCACGGCAGCCTCGTCAACCATCTGGTTCAGGCGCTCAAGGCCGAGGCGCTCTACAAGAAAGACAAGGACTACGCCGTGATCGACGGCGAGGTGAAGATCATCGACGAGTTCACCGGCCGCATCCTCGACGGCCGGCGCTGGTCGGAGGGCCTGCACCAGGCGGTCGAGGCGAAGGAGGGCGTCGCGATCGGCGAGGAGAACCAGACCCTCGCCACAATCACCCTGCAGAACTACTTCCGCCTCTACGACAAGCTCTCCGGGATGACCGGCACGGCGCTGACCGAGGCGACCGAGTTCATGAAGATCTACAAAGTCCCGGTGGTCGAGATCCCGACCCACCGGCAGATGGTCCGAGCCGACCAGAACGACCAGATCTTCAAGACCAAGGAGGGCAAGTGGAAGGCGGTGCTGGAGGAGATAACCGCCCGCCACGAGAAGGGCCAGCCGATCCTCGTCGGCACCGTCTCGGTCGAGGTCTCGGAGATGATCTCCGAGGAGCTGAAGCGACGGGGCATCGAGCACGCGGTGCTCAACGCCAAGCCCGAGCACGCCGAGCGAGAGGGTGAGCGGATCGCTCAGGCCGGCCGCAAGGGCGCGGTGATGATCGCGACCAACATGGCGGGTCGCGGCGTTGACATCAAGCTCGGCGGCGACCCCGAGCAGTCGGCGATTCACGAGCTGAAGAAGAAGGGGCTTGCGCCCGGGAGCGAGGGCTACGAGGAGGCGCTGGCGGCCAAGGTCGCCGAGCTGGAGCCGATCTGCGCGGCCGAGTCCGAGGAAGTGCGCGAGTTGGGCGGGCTCTACATCTGCGGCACCGAGCGCCACGAGTCGCGCCGCATCGACAACCAGCTGCGCGGGCGCGCGGGCCGCCAGGGGGACCCAGGCGAAACGCGCTTCTTCCTCTCCGCCGAAGACGACGTGATCAGGCTCTTCGCCGGCGACCGCATCTACAAGATCCTCGATCGCCTCGGCCCGGTGGACGACGAGGGCGGCGAGATGCCCCTCGAAGCCGGGATGCTGACCAAAACGGTCGAGGGCGCCCAGAAGAAGGTCGAGGAACAGAACTTCCTGATCCGCAAACGCGTGCTCGAGTACGACGACGTGATGAACGAGCAGCGCCGCATCGTCTACAAATACCGGCGCGAGATCCTCGAGGGTCGCGACATGTCCGAGATTGCCCGCGACGAGATGGAGGGCGTGATCGAGCGTCTCGTCGACGAATACACGCCGGGCGACGTGCTCGAGGAGTGGGACATGCCCGAGCTGGAGACCCAGCTGCGCCAGATCTGGCCGGTCAGCATCGACGTCGCTTCGATGGCGCCGGAGACGGTCGAGCGCGAGAAGCTCAAGGACGAGCTCGACGACGACGCGATGAACGCCTACGACGAGCGCGAAGGGGTCTTCGGCGAGGAACTGATGCGCTTCCTGGAGCGCTCGATCCTGCTGCAGGTGATCGACAACCGCTGGCGCGAGCACCTCTACGACATGGACTACCTGCGCGAGGGCATCCACCTGCGCGGCTTCGCCCAGATCGACCCGCTGGTCGCCTACAAGAACGAGGGCTTCGGCATGTTCGAGGAGCTGATGCACTCGATCTGGGAGGAGTTCAGCAAGTCGATCTTCCACGTCGAGGTGGAGATCGACCCGAACCAGGCGCGACAGGCCTTCGGCCCCAACGGCGGCAACGCCCCGGCGGCGCTGTCCTACTCGGGTGGCACTCCCGACGGCCAGCCCTCGGCCCTGCAGCAGGTCGCTGCGGGGGCGGGGGTGGGTGCCGGGCAGATCGAAGCGGTCGCGGGGGCGGCCGCCGCGGGTGGCAACGGCGCCACTGAGGTTGTCGAGACCGTGGTCAACGACGAGCGCGAGAACATCGGGCGGAACGACCCTTGCTGGTGTGGATCGGGCAAGAAGTTCAAGAAGTGCCACGGGGCCTGAGGGCCGTCCCGGTAGGGGTTCCGCTTAACTTTTTCGCGGAGCGGGGATTGCTGGCGCTGCGAGCCGTGCTCGCGAAAAAGTACAAGACGCTCCACCCCTACCGGGACGGCCCTCGTGATCCATGATCCAGTTAGAGAGTTCATTCGGGCTTTCAACGAGCGCGATTTGGAGGGGTTCGTTGCCGCGCTCGACCCCGGGGTTGAGCTTCACTCGATGAAGGGGTTGCGGAAGGGGAGGGAGGCGGCGCGGTTGTGGGCTACGCGGGCTCCTGGGGGGGTGCAGCAGACCGTTGAGTTGGAGGAGCTTTTTGAGGATGACACCGAGTCGGGCGGTGGCAGGGCCTTGGCGTTGATCCGGCGGGTCTGGCATTGGGATGAGGACGGGTCGCCTGCCGGGGAGGATGAGATGGCCTGGTTCTTCGAGCTGCATGACCACCGGATTCGCAGCTGGCGGCCGTTCGAGGATCGCGAGTCCGCTTGGCAGGCGTACCATGGTGGCGATGGAGGCTCCCGCCGCATCCAACCGTGAGGCGACCGAAGCCTGGAGTGGGCCTCTGTTCGAGGCCTTCGTCAAATATCGCGAGCTGGTGACCGGCGGGCTCGGCGCGCACGGCGAGGCCGCGATGAAGGCTCATCCTCCGCGGCCAGGCGACAGGGTTCTCGACCTCGGCTGCGGCTTCGGCGATACGACCCAGTGGCTCGCCGGTCTTGTCGGGGATAGCGGCGAGGCGGTTGGGGTCGATGTCTCGGAGCCGTTCATCGAGACAGCGCGCAAGGAGGCCGAGGAGGCGGGCGTCGAGAACGTTCGCTTCGAGGTCTGCGACGTCCAGGTGACCGAGTTCGGAGAGACTTTCGATTACGCCTTCTCGCGGATGGGAATCATGTTCTTTGCCAATCCGGTGCAGGCGCTGCGCAACGTTCGGGCGGCGCTGGCCCCCGGGGGACGGTTCTGTGCGGTCGTCTGGAGACGGAAGCTCGACAACGAATGGGTCAGTCGCGCCGAGCAGGTCGTCGAGCAGTACCTCGATCACCCCGAGGAGACCGACGAGCCGACCTGCGGCCCCGGTCCGTTCTCGATGGCAAACGCCGATACCGTCAGCGAGCAGCTCAAGATCGCCGGCTTCGAGGAGATAACCCTGCGGCGCTGCGACCTGCCGCTGAAGATCGGCAACGACCTCGACCACGCGGTCGAGTTCAACATGTCGCTGGGTCCCGCCGGCGAGGTGCTGCGGCTTTGGGAAGACCGGGTCGACGAGATCCGGCCGAAGATCGCCGCCGAGCTGGGCGAGGCGCTGGCGGAGTTCGAGGGCCCCGACGGCGTCTTCGCTCCTGCCTCGACCTGGATCATCGGAGCCCGCGCCCCCGGTTAGCACCCAGCGCCTAGGCGAACTGCATCAACTTCTAGGTCCAGCAGGCAGAGAAGTTGATGCAGTTCAGTCCAATAGGCTGTCGGCATGGCCGAGACCGCGCCCACCGAATCGGTTCCGGCGCGGCTTGCCGAGATCCGCGACCAGTTGAAGCTGCTCGCGGACTATCTTTGACCCTGCTTCGCTGCAAGCCGAGATCGAGGGCCTCGAAGCCGAGATGCAGCGGCCCGGCTTCTGGGACGACCAGGACGCCGCGGCGCGCACCTCTGCCGCCCATGCCCGCGCCCAGCGCAGGCTGAAGACGTTCCGCGAGCTGGAGGCCGAGGTCGGCGACCTCGCCGACCTGGCCGAGATGGCCGAGGAGGACGAGGAGATGGCGAGCGAGCTGGGCGCACAGCTGGCGAGCGTCGAGCGACGCCTCGACGAGCTCGAAGAGGCGCGCCTGTTCAGCGGCTCCTACGACTCCGGCGACGCCGTCGTCAGCGTCCACGCCGGCGCCGGCGGCACCGATTCCCAGGACTGGGCCGAGATGCTTCTGCGCATGTATCTGCGCTGGGCTGAGCGGCGCGGCTTCGAGGTCGAGATGAAGGAGGCCTCGCCGGGGGAGGAGGCTGGTCTCAAGTCGGCGACCTTCATCGCCCGCGGCGAGAACGCCTACGGCCTCTTCGCCGCCGAGCGTGGCGTCCACCGTCTTGTGCGGATTTCCCCCTTCGACTCCTCTGCCCGCCGCCACACGAGCTTCGCCCAGCTCGACGTCGGGCCGCTGGTCGACGAGGGGGTGGAGGTCGAGATCGATGACACCGACCTGCGCGTCGACACCTACCGGGCCTCGGGCGCCGGCGGCCAGCACGTCAACAAGACCGACTCGGCGGTGCGGATCACCCACATCCCCACCGGGGTCGTCGTCCAGTGCCAGAACGAGCGCTCCCAGACCCAGAACAAGGCGGTCGCGATGCAGTTCCTGCGCTCCAAGCTGATCGAGCTCGAGGAGCGCAAGCGGGCCGAGGAGCTGGCCAAGGTGCGCGGCGAGATCAAGGACGTCGCCTGGGGGTCGCAGATCCGCAGCTACTTCCTGCACCCCGACCAGCGGGTCAAGGACCACCGCACCGGGCATGAGGTCGGCGACGCCCAACGGGTACTGGATGGCGACCTCGACGACTTTATCCGCGACTACCTCAACAAGACTGCGGCTTCTTCTGCGTGAGCACGGGTATTCGGGGCGCCTCCCGCCCTGACAAAAGACGGCCTAATTAGGCCGTCTTTTTGAGTATCCGCCAGTTCGGGAGGCGCCCCGAATACCCTCGAGCTGTAGAAGGGCTTCCTTCATCGGCAGCCCGCCACCGTAGCCGCCGAGGCCGCCGCCTGTGCGGAGGACTCGGTGGCAGGGGACGACGATCGGGATCGGGTTGGAGCCGCAGGCGGTGCCGGCGGCGCGCACGGCGCGCTCGTTGCCGGCGCTGCGTGCCATCTCGGTGTAGCTGCGGGTCTGGCCGTAGGGGATGCGGGCGATCGCCCGCTGGACCTTCTTGCGAAAGCCGTCGGTGAGCTGCCAGTCGATCGGCAGGTCGAACTCGGTCAGCTTGCCCTCGAAGTAGAGGTCGAGCTCGCGGCGCGCCTCGTCGAGCCGGGCCGGAGCTTCCAGCACCCGCGGCGAGATCCGCGCGGCGAGTTCCTCCAGCGTCTCCTCGGGGTCGTAGGTCGGCAGGTTGACGCGGACCAGGCCGCGTGGGGTGGAGGCGAGCAGCAGCGGTCCGAAAGGCGAGTCGACGGTCGCGTAGGCGACGTCGAGCAGGCCCTCGGCTCCGGCGCGCTCTGCGAGGCGGTCCAGTGAGGCTTTCATGCGAGCTCCTTTCTCAGTCGCTTGATTCCCTCGTGCAGGCTGCGGCGTGCCGCCTCGGGCGAGCAGCCGAGCGCGGCGGCGATCTCGGCGTGGGGGAGGTCGCAGGCGTAGCGCAGGGCGACGGCGGCCCGCTGCTTCGGCGGCAGCGCCCCGACGACGGACCAGATGCCGTCGCCGGGCTCGGGGTCGGTGACCTCGATCTCGGCCACCTCGGCGACCGGCAGCGGCCGCCGGCCGTTGGCCCGGTGGTGGTCGATCGCCTTGCGGTGGGCGATCGTCAGCAGCCAGCCGCGCAGGTTGCTCGCGTCGCCGAGCTTGGGGTAGGCGCGCAGCGCCGCGAGGAACGTCTCCTGGAAGCAGTCCTCCGCGTCGCTTCGTCCCACGGCGCCGCGCAGCACGCCCATCACGTCGGCGGCGTGCTCGTCTAGGAGGGTCTGGAACGGTGGCAGGGTGGTCACTCACTGGATTAAACGCGTCGGAGCGTCCTGGCGTGAGACTGACGGGTGCCCCTCCGCGGAACCCGCCGCCCGCACTCGATGGAGGGGCTCTGGCCGTCGGTGGGCTCACAAGTTCCGCGGAGGGGCACCCGTCAGTCTCACGAGCGGCGTTAGGGTGCGCTGATGGACGAGGCCCTGTCGGAGATTGTTGCCCGGGCGCTGGCCGAGGACATTGGAGCTGGAGATGTGACGTCTGCGGCTACGGTGCCCGCGGGGGTTCGGGGGCGGGCTCGGATCGTGCAGAAGCAGCCGGGCCTTGTCTATGGGCTTGGCGTCGTTGCCGAGACGTTGCGGCAGTGCGGGGTGGAGGACGTCGACAACCTCGTGGTCGAGGGGCAGTGGCGGGATTCGGTTCCGGCCGAGGTGCTCTTTGCGAGCGGCCCGGCGGCCGGGTTGCTGGCGGCCGAGCGGACGGCGCTCAACTTTCTTGGGCACCTCTCGGGCGTGGCGACGCTTACGGCTCGCTTCGTTGAGGCCGTCGCCGGCACCGAAGCGGCGATTCTCGACACGCGCAAGACGACTCCGGGGTTGCGGGCGCTGGAGAAGGCGGCCGTACTCGCCGGCGGCGGACGCAACCATCGCATCGGCCTCTACGACGCGATCCTGATCAAGGAGAACCACATTGCCATCGCCGGCAGTCTCGCCAAGGCCGTGCACGGCGCCCGCAGCGATTACCCCGATCTCGCGGTCGAGGTCGAGTGCCGCAACCTCGATGAGGTCGCCTACGCGCTCGGCACCGGCGCCGACGTCCTGCTGCTCGACAACATGGACCTCGAAGCTCTGCGAGGGGCGGTGAGGCTGCGCGACGAAAACGCCGGCACGGGCAAAGGCCCCTCCCTGGAGGCCTCCGGCGGCGTCAATCTGGAGACGGTGCGAGGAATAGCCGAGGCCGGCGTGGACCTGATTTCCGTGGGTGCCCTCACTCACTCGGCCCCAACCCTCGATTTCAGCATGCTGATCGAGCTCGCTTGAGGGAGAAGCGGGTGCCCCTCCGCGGAACCC
>DASSMU010000155.1:0-9903 GCA_035701465.1 Solirubrobacterales bacterium | reverse complement strand
GCGCGGCGACCGCGGCCGGCTCCGCCCCCTCCCCCGCTTTGCGGAGGATGCTGGCGATCCGGGCGTGCGCGTACTGGACGTAGTAGACGGGGTTCTCGCTCGACTGGCTGCGGGCCAGCTCGAGGTCGAGGTCGACGGTCGTCTCGTGGCTGCGCCAGAGCATGAACCAGCGGGTCGCGTCGACGCCGATGTCGTCGAGCAGCTCGTCGAGGCTGACGAAATCGCCGCTGCGCTTCGACATCTGCGCCCGCTCGCCGCTTTCGACGATGTGGACGAGGCGCATGATCAGCGCCTCGAAGCGGTCGGGGTCGGCGCCGAGCCCGGCGATCGCCGCCCGCAGGCGCGCCACGTAGCCGTGGTGGTCGGCGCCGAGCACGTCGATCAGCCGCTCGAAGCCGCGCTCCAGCTTGTCCCAGTGGTAGGCGACGTCGGCGGCTAGGTAGGTCGGTTCGCCGTTGGCCCGGATCAGCACCCGGTCCTTGTCGTCGCCGAAGGTCGTGGTGCGCAGCCAGAGCGCCTCTTCGCTGCGGTAGGTGTGCCCCTCCCGCTCGAGCTGAGCGAGCGCGGCGTCGACCTCGCCGCGGCTGTAGAGGTCGCGCTCGGAGAACCAGTTGTCGAAGCGGACGCCGAAGCGATCGAGGGTCGCCCTCACCCCATCGAGCACGAGCTCGACCCCGCGAGTTCCGACCGCGTCGAGATCGCCCGCGTCGATCCCCTCGGCGGCGATCCGCTCTCCAAGCTCCCCCACGTAGGCGCCTTCGTAGCCGTCCCCGGGGATCTCTTCTCCGCGCATGCGGGCGACGATCGAGGCGGCGAAGCGCTCGACCTGGCCGCCCGCGTCGTTGACGTAGAACTCGCGCTTCACGTCGTGACCGACCGCCTCCAGGAGGCGGACGAGGGCATCGCCGTAGGCGGCGTGGCGGCCGCCGCCGACGTGCAGCGGCCCGGTCGGATTGGCGGAGACGAACTCGACCAGGATCCGCTCCGGCGAGCGATCCGGAGCGGGGCCGAGCCGTTCCCCGGCGGAGGCCAGGCTGGCCATCGCGTCCCGGTACCACGCGTCGGCGAGAAAGAGGTTGACGAATCCCGGGCCGGCGACCTCGATCCGATCCACGGACCCGCCGAGCTGCTCGCCCAACGCCGTCGCGAGACGGGCGGCGACGTCGCGCGGGTTTTCGCCCAGCGGCGCGGCGAGCAGCATCGCCGCGTTGGAGCTGTAGTCGCCCAGCTCCGGCTTGGGCGGGCGGTCCAGGGTCGGCTCGGGACCGGTCGGCTCGCCGCCGCGAAGGGCAAGCGCGGCGCGGCTGACGGCCGAGCGCAGCTCGGCGATCGGATCGCTGGTCGCGTTCATCGCGCGCATCGTATGGAGGGGCGGGCGTGTCTGACTTCAAGGGTCCTATTGACCCCCTTAGCTCAGACACGCCCCCGGGGCACGGGTACGCTGGCCGCGTGCGCATTGCTGCGATCACCGATGTCCACGCGAACCTGCCCGCGCTGGAAGCCGTTCTGGAGGCGGTCGACGCTGCCGGGATCGAGGAGATCTGGTGCCTCGGCGACGTCGTCGGCTACGGGGTCGAGCCCGATGCCTGCGCCGATCTCGTGCGCGAGCGCTGCCAGGTCTGCCTGGTCGGCAACCACGACCTGGCCGTGCTCGGCGCCCTTGACATCTCCGCCTTCTCCGAGGCGGCGGCCGAGGCGGTCGAGTGGACCCGCGGCAGCATCGACGAGCGCACGATCGGATTCCTCGGCGAGCTGGAGCCAAGCGGGGAGCGCCACGGCATCGGCCTCTTTCACGCCTCACCTCGCGATCCCATCTGGGAGTACGTGCTCTCCGGCGAACAGGCGGATGCCGGCATGGACGCCAGCCCGAGCCGCATCGCGCTGATCGGCCACTCCCACGTCGCCCTCTACTTCACCCGGCCCGAGGGGGGCGAGACGCGCGGTGCACAGGCCGGCGACGGCGCCCTCCTCGACCTTGGCCGGGGGAGCTGGCTGGTCAACCCGGGCAGCGTCGGCCAGCCCCGCGACGGCGATCCGCGAGCGGCCTGGCTGGAACTGGACGTCGAGGCGGAGACAGCGTGCTTCCACCGGGTCCCCTACGAGATCGAGCGCGCCGCGGCGCCGATCGCCGCCGCCGGGCTGCCGGGCCGCCTGGCCGACCGCCTCTACGCCGGCCAGTGACAGGTGACGCTCAATTGCAGGTAATTCTGTCCAGCAAGGGGTTCTCTAGACTCGCACCGATGCGTCGACTGGCCGCGTTCCTCCTCGCCGTCTCTCTTTGCGCCGCGACGGCGGTGTCGCTCACCTCCTGCGGCGGGGGCGAAGACGCAAAGCTCCTGCCCGGCACCACCGCGCAGGAAATCACCGAAAACCTCGACCTGGTCGAGCAGTACGCGGAAGAAGGCGAATGCGTCGGTGCGGCGGACGCGGCCGGGGAAGTGAGCGCCCAGGTCGAAGCGCTGGGCGGGGTCGACCCGAAGCTGAAGGAAACGCTGCAGCGAGGCGCGGCGCGGCTCAACGAAGTGGTCGCCGACTGCGAAGAATCGAGCACGGAAGCTGTGGAACCGCCCAGCGAAGACACGACCGAAGGCAAGGAACCGCCGGGACAGGGCAAAGAACCGCCGGGGCAGGAAAAGAAGGCCGAAAAGGAGCGGGAAAAGGAAGAAAAGGAGGCGGAAAAGCAGGAAAAGAAGGAACCGCCGGAACCGCCGACCGAAACGACGCCGGAAGAACCCGTCCCGCCGACCGAAAGCGGCGGCACCGGGGCGCCGGGAGGCGTCAGTCCGGGCGCTCCCGCCCCGCCCGGAGGCGAATGATGGCGAGCGGAATCCTCTCCGGCCGATACGAGATCGGCGACCGGCTCGGCTCCGGCGGCATGTCGAGCGTCCATCAGGCCACCGACCTGATCCTCGAGCGCACCGTCGCGGTCAAGATCCTCGCCGAGCACCTCTCCGACGACGAGCGCTTCGTCGAACGCTTCCGCCGCGAGGCGCTCGCGGTCGCCAAACTGATCCACCCCAACATCGTCCAGGTCTACGACACCGGCATCGACGAGGGGCGCCACTACATCGTGATGGAGTACGTGGAGGGACGCTCGGGGGCGCAGATCCTGCAGCGACAGGGACCGCTCGACGGCGAGACGACCGCCGAGATCGGCGCCCAGGCCTGCGCCGGCCTCGACTACGCCCACCGGCGCGGGATCATCCACCGCGACGTCAAGCCGGGCAACCTGATGATCGTCGGCGGCCCCGTCGGCGGCGGCGAGATGACGGTGAAGCTGACCGATTTCGGCATCGCCCGCGCGGTCGAACAGACCCGGATCACCCAGGTCGGCTCGGTCGTCGGCACCGCCGCCTACCTCTCGCCCGAGCAGGTTCGCGGCGAGGAGGCGACGCCGGCGACCGACGTCTACGCGCTCGGCGTCGTCCTCTACCAGTTCCTCACCGGGCGGCTGCCGTACGAGGGCTCGAGCCTGGCCGAGCTGGCGGTGCGCCAGCAGAACGAGAGCCCGCTGCCGCCCAGCACCTACAACGACGAGGTTCCCGAGATGCTGGGAGCGGCGGTGCTGCGCGCGCTCGAGGGCGACCCGGCGCGCCGCTACGCCAGCGCCTCCGAGCTGGCTGGAGGACTCCAACTCGGCCTGCAGGGGGAGGACGTGACCCTGCCACCGGGGGAAGGGGCGACCCCCACCCAGGTTCTCGGCAGCGAGACCGCGACCCGCCATCTCGACCGCACCGCTCAGACCGAGTACCGGCCGGCGCCGTCACAGACCCGACGGCCGGTGCCCCGCACGCCGTCGCCGCCTCCTCCCGCGCCTGCGCCGCTGCAGGAACAGCAGAAGCGCGGAGCCTTCTCTCGCTTCGCCAGGTTCGTGATGGCCCTGGTCGCCCTGGTCCTGATAGCCGCCGCCGTTGCCGCGGCCGTGATCTACACCACGGACAAGGCCACGGGTGTGAAGGCGACCGAAGTGGCAGGCCACACGATCCACAAGGTCGTCGACGAATTCAAAGAACTGGTTAAAAAGAACACCGAATAGGCGTGCTCCGGCGCACGGTCCTCGCTAGGTGGCCCAGGGCGCCATCCCCCCCATAACGGCCGATACGTAGCTCCCGAAGACCTGGGAGGCGATGGCCGAGCGGGCGTGGGTCATGAGCTCCTGTAGGTAGGTGAGGTTGTGGAGGCAGATGAGGCGGACGGCGGTCAACTCCTCGGCACGGGAGAGGTAACTGAGGTAGTCGCGATCGTGGTGCCGGCAGGCCGGACAGGGGCAGCCTTCGGCGATCGGGTTGCGGTTGCCCTCGTGGCCGGCCTTGCGCAGGTCGAGGCGGAAGCGGTTGTCCGGGTCGGGAACGAGAGCGACGCCGTGGCGGGCTAGCCGGGTCGGGACTGCACAGTCGAAGACATCTAGACCGAGGGCGATGCCGGCCAACAGGTCGTCAACCTCGCCGATGCCGAGCAGGTGCTTTGGCGCTTCTTCGGGCGGCAGCGGCGCGGTCATCGCCAGCACCTCGCGCATCTCGGCCTTGTCGCGGCCGAGGGTGCCGCCGATCGCGATGCCGTCTACCCCGGCGGCCGAGACGTACTCGGCCGATTCGCGCCGCAGGTCCTCGTGGACGCCGCCCTGGACGATCCCAAACACAGCTTGGCGCTCGGGCCCCTCCTCCCCGTGCCACGCCAGGCAGCGGTCGAGCCAGCGATGCGTGCGCTCGGTCGAGCGAGCGGTGTACTCGCGGTCGGCGTGAAACGGCGTGCACTCGTCGAAGACCAGCGCGATGTCGGACCCCAGCGCCGCCTGCACCCGCATCGATACCTCGGGCGAGATGAACAACTCCGTCCCGTCCCGGTAGGAGCGAAACCGCACCCCCTCCTCCTCGATCGAGACAACCGAGCCGTGATCGCCCCCCTGTCGCCCGCTCCCCTTGACCTCGTTGGCCACCCCGCCGTGGGCCAGCGAGAACACCTGAAAGCCCCCGGAATCCGTGATCAAGGCCCGATCCCATCCCATGAACCCATGCAAACCACCCGCGGCAGCGATTCGTTCCGGCCCAGGCGAGACGAACAGGTGGTACGTGTTCCCCAGCACCATCTCGTAGCCAAGATCAGCTACCTCGCGAGCCTCCAGGCCGCGCACGCTCCCTTTGGTGGCCAGCGGGATGAAGGCGGGCGTTTGGACCGGCCCGTGCGCGGTGTGGAGCGTCCCCGTCCGAGCCGCCCCATCCCGCGCTCCAACCTCAAACCTAAGTCTCTGCGACTCAACCCTCATGCGACGAGTGTCGAGTTGAGCACACCATGGTGTGCATAACTCATCAATCGATTTGGTCGGCGATCAAGGAGCGACCGGTCATCGCGTCGGGCTGCGAGATGCCGAGGAGCTCCAGGGCGGTGGGGGCGACGTCAGCAAGGATTCCTTTGTCACGCAGGGTCACACCTTTCGCCGTCACGATCAGCGGCACCGGATTCAAGGAGTGCGCGGTGTTGGGCGAGCCGTCGGGCTCCAGCATGTGGTCGCAGTTGCCGTGATCGGCGGTGACTATGCAGACCCCGCCCTTTGCCGTCACCGCCTCGATCACGTCGCCGAGGCAGCCGTCGACCTCCTCGACCGCCGCCACCGCGGCCGGAATCACGCCGGTGTGACCGACCATGTCGGGGTTGGCGAAGTTGATGATGCCGAAGCGGTAATCGTCCCCCGCCCAGTGGCTGACGAAGGTGTCGGCGGCGGCGCGGGCGCTCATCTCGGGCTTGTGGTCGTAGGTCGGCACGTCGCGCGGCGAGTCGACGAGGTGGCGCTCCTCCCCCTCCCACTCCTGCTCGCGGCCGCCGTTGAAGAAGTAGGTGACGTGGGCGTACTTCTCGGTCTCGGCGACGTGCAGCTGGCGGCCGCCCGCCTCGGAGATCGTCTCCGCCAGCGTCGTCTGCGGCCGCGCCTCGGGGAAGGCGACCGGGTAGGGCCAACCCTTGCGGTAGGAGGTCATCGTCGTCAGGTCGAGGACCGGCCCCCCCGTCCGCGAGAACTCCTCGAAGCCGGGCTCGGCCAGGGCGCGGGTCATCTCGCGCGCCCGGTCGGGACGGAAGTTGATGAAGATCCCGACGTCGCCCTCGGCGACGCCGTCGTAGTCGCCGATCACCGTCGGCTTGACGAACTCGTCGGTCTCCCCGCGCTCGTAGGAATCGCCGATCGCCTGCTCGGCGCCCGCGGCGTGCTGGCCGCGGGCGTGCGCGATCGCGTCGTAGGCGAGCTTGACCCGCTCCCAGCGGGTGTCGCGGTCCATCGCGTAGTAGCGGCCGCTGACCGTGGCGACGCGGCCGGCGTGGCGCAGCCAACGCTCGAGCTCATGCACATAGCCCTTGCCGCCGTGGGGCAGGGTGTCGCGGCCGTCGGTGAAGGCGTGAAAGACGACGTCGGGGACGCCCTCGTGCGAGGCGAGCTCGATCGTCGCCTCGATGTGCTCCCAGCCGGAGTGGACGCCGCCGTCGGAGACGAGGCCGAACAGATGCAGGCGTCCGCGCGGGCTGCGGCGGGCGCGGTCGCAGGCGGAGAGCAGCGCCTCGTTCTCGAAGAAGCTGCCGTCGGCGATCGCATCGTCGATCCCGGCCAGGTCCTGCTTGACGATCGCCCCGGCGCCGAGGTTGAGGTGACCGACCTCGGAGTTGCCCATCTGACCGTCGGGCAGGCCGACATCGCGGCCCTGGGCGGAGAGCTGTGTGTGCGGATACGTCTCCCAGAGGCGATCGAAGACAGGCGTCTGGGCCAGCGAGATCGCGTTCCCGGGACCAGCCTCGGCCAACCCCCAACCGTCGAGAATCACCAGCGCCAGCGAGGGAGCCATCACAACAACTCCTTCCGGTGCGCTTTATCCCGGAATAGAGGGGGAAAGGCGCACCGGAAGCTCATGCTGCGTTCACTATGGCGGCGAAATCCGCTGGGTCGAGGCTGGCGCCGCCGACCAGGGCGCCGTCTATGTCGGGCTGGGAGAGCAGCTCGGCGGCGTTGCCGGGCTTGACCGAGCCGCCGTAGAGGATCCGCACGGCGTCCGCGGCGCCGCCGCGCTCCCGCAGCAGGTCGCGGATGTAGGCGCAGGCCTCCTGTGCCTGCTCCGGCGCCGCGGTGCGGCCGGTGCCGATCGCCCAGATCGGCTCGTAGGCGATCACCACCTCACCGAGCTTGCCGCCCTCCACCCCGGCCAGGTCGGTCTGCAGCTGGCGCTCCAGCACCGCCTCGGTCTGCCCCGCGTCCCGCGCCTCCTCGCTCTCGCCGACGCAGAGGATCGGCTCCAGGCCGGCGGCGAGGGCGGCTGGCACCTTACGCGCCAGCGCCTCGTCGGTCTCGCCGAAGAACTGACGCCGCTCGGAGTGTCCGAGGACGACGGCCTCGACGTCGAGCTCGACCAGCATCGCCGCCGAGACCTCGCCGGTGAAGGCACCCCAGGCCTCCTCGTGCATGTTCAGGGCGGCGACCTTGACGGCGGTGCCGTAGCGACGCTCGACCACGGCGCTCAGCGCCGTGAACGGCGGGCAGATCACGACGTCGCTCTGCGTGGCGGCGATCTGCGGCAGCAGTGCATCGACGAACTCGGCCGCCTCGGCGACGGTCTTGTGCATCTTCCAGTTGGCGGCCAGGTATGGCGTTCTCTCAGGCATCTTGCAGTGCCTCCACGCCCGGCAGCTTCTTACCCTCCAGCAGCTCCAACGATGCTCCTCCTCCGGTCGAGAGCCAGTCCACTTTGTCACCAAGACCGAATTCCTGCAGCGCAGCCACGGAGTCGCCACCGCCGACCACCGTCGCCCCGGGTGCAGCCGCGACGGCCTCGGCGACGATGCGCGTGCCGGCGGCAAACGGCTCCAGCTCGAAGGCTCCCATCGGGCCGTTCCAGAGCACGGTGCCCGCGGCGGCGATCGCCTCGGCATAAGCGCCCGCGCTGCGCGGCCCGATGTCGAGACCCATCCAGCCGTCGGGCACCTCGACCCCGTCGCTCTCACGCACCTGCGTAGCAGCATCGAAGCTCTCGCCCAAGACCAGGTCGATCGGCAGCCGCAGCTCGCAGTCGGAGGCCTCAGCCCGCCCCAGCGCCTCGGCCGCAAGCGTCACCCCTTTCTCCTCGACCAGCGAATCGCCCGTGGGGATCCCCTTGGCGCGGAAGAAGCTGAAGCACATCGCGCCGCCGATCAGGATCTCGTCGGCGACCTCGAGGAAGCGGTCGATCACGCCGACCTTGTCGCTGACCTTGGCGCCGCCGAGGACGACGACCAGCGGCCGTTGCGGGTCCTCGACCACGCGCGTCAGCTCGGTCACCTCCCGCTCGAGCAGCAGGCCGGCGTAGCCGGGCAGGCGCTCGGCGACCCCGGCCGTACTGGCGTGGGCGCGGTGGGCGGTGCCGAAGGCGTCGTTGACGTAGAGGTCGGCGAGGCTCGCCAGCGACTCGGCGAGCGCCGGATCGTTCTCGGTCTCGCCCGGCTCGAAGCGGACGTTCTCCAGCATCAGCACGTCACCAGCGTGAAGTCCCCTGGCCATCGTCTCGACGTCCTCGCCAACCACGGCCGGCGCTTGGTGGACCAGCACTCCGCCCAGCAGCTCGGAGAGACGCTCTCCCACCGGCTTCATCGAGAGCGCCGGGTCGACCTTGCCCTTCGGCCTGCCCAGATGGGAGACGAGCACCAGCGAGGCGCCGCGCTCGCGCAGCAGCTCGATCGTCGGCAGGGCCGCTCGGATCCGGGTGTCGTCGGCCACCCGGCCCTCATCAAGCGGCACGTTGAAGTCGACCCGGACGAGAACGCGCTTGCCGGCAACCTCGGCGTCGCGGACGCTTGCCTTGGAGAAGCCCACCGCTGCCCCGGCAGGGATCAGAGGACCTTGCCGGCCAGCTCGACGCAGCGGTTGGAGTAACCCCACTCGTTGTCGTACCAGGAGACCGCCTTGATCAACTTCCCGTCGCCGATCGCCATCGTCTGGCCTGCGTCGAAGATCGAGGAGTGCGGGTCGCCGACGATGTCGGTGGAGACGATCGGGTCCTCGGTGTAGGCGAGGATGCCCTTCAGCGGGCCCTCGGCCGCCTCCTTGACTGCGGCGTTGACGGAGTCGACGTCGGTTGGGCTGGAAGGGGTGAAGACGAGGTCAACGACCGAGCCGGTCACGACCGGGGCCCGCACCGAGAGACCGTTGAGCTTGCCGTTCAGGTCCGGCAGGACCAGGCCGACCGCCTTGGCGGCGCCGGTCGTGGTCGGGATCAGGTTGATCGCCGCCGCCCGCGCCCGGCGCAGGTCCTTGTGCGGCATGTCCTGCAGGCGCTGGTCGGCCGTGTAGGCGTGGATCGTCGTCATCAGGCCCTGCTCGATCCCGAACTCGTCGTTCAGCACCTTGGCCAGCGGCGCCAGGCAGTTGGTCGTGCAGGAGGCGTTGGAGATGATGTCGTGCTTGTCGCGGTCGTAGTCGCTGTCGAAGTTGACGCCGAGGGCGACGGTCACGTCGGGCTCCTTGGCGGGCGCCGAGATGATCACCTTCCTGGCGCCGGCCGCGAGGTGTTTCGCGGCGTCGTCGCGAGCGGTGAAGAAGCCGGTCGACTCGATCACGACGTCGACCCCGAGGTCGCCCCAGGGCAGCGCCGCCGGATCGCGCTCGGAGAGGGCCTTCAGCTCCTTGCCGTCGATGCTGAGCGCGCCGTCGCCGGCCTCGACCTCGCCCGGGAAGCGGCCGAGGATCGAGTCGTACTTGAGCAGGTTGGCCATCGTGGCGGTGTCGACGAGATCGTTGACCGCGACGAACTCGAGGTCGCCCCCGGCAGCCTGCGCCGCCCGGAATACGTTGCGCCCGATCCGCCCAAAGCCGTTGATTCCGACCTTCACAGCCATTGCCTCAAACCCTCCTGGAGTCGTTGTGGGGAGATGTCTCGATGTTATGGGCCGGCGCTC
>DASSMU010000154.1:0-18464 GCA_035701465.1 Solirubrobacterales bacterium | reverse complement strand
CCGCCAACCACGTCGCCGATGAAGAGGACCTTCATGGTCACCTGACCCTATCTGCGATATTGCGGCCGAGGTGCAGACGTGAGCGAAGGAAGCGAGGTCCTGGAGCGCGCGATGCGCTACCCCTACGCGGTGCCCGCGCGTCCGTTCGTGCAGCAGGGCCACCGCACCCTCGATCCGGAAGAGGTCGAGATCGACCGGGAGCAGCGCTCGCGACTGCTCGTCTACGGCTCCAACGCATCGCCCGAATCGCTCGCCCGCAAGCTTGCCCTCAGCGCCGACCCGGTGCTGGTCGAGCCGGCCTGGCTGCACGACTTCGACGTCGTCTACTCGGCGCACTTCTCGCCCTACGGCGCGGTGCCGGCGACGCTCCAGCGCAGTCCTGGGACCACGGTGAGGGTGGCGATAATCCACCTCACCCCCGAGCAGCTGCGGCTGGTCTCGGCGACCGAGCCCAACTATGAGCTCACCTCCCTCGCCTCGGCAAACTGCGAGTTACCGGACGGCGAAGCGGTCACGCAGCTCTCCGCCTACATCAGCCGCCACGGCTGCCTGCTCGCCGACGGTGAGGAGGTCGCCCTCGTGGCCGTCCCCGCCCGCGAGCGCCGCTTCGCCGAGTTGAGCGAGCCGCAGGTGCTCGAGAGCCTGCGGGCGCAGCTCTGTCCCGAGGAGACCATCGACGCCTTCGTCCTCGGCAACGTCACCGATCCCGCCTTGGCGCAGGCCAGGACATCCCGGCTGGAGCGCACTGCTTTTGGGCTAGCGGGTTAGAAAGGCCACGAGGCTGTCCCGAATCCTGTCGTAAGCGGGGCCCTGCACTCGGTCGAGCAGCGTTTCGACCTCGGCCTTCGTGGGCGCGTAGCTAGGATCAACGGACTTCTTCCCCTCCATTGCCTTCAGGAGCAAGGAGGTGTTGCCCGCCCGCTCCGCCCAGACGAGGGCTTGGTCATAGAGGCTGTTTGCCTCTGCCGGATCGCCCGCCGCCTCCGCACGGTCGCGGAGATCGATCGCACGGCCGGTCGGCGAAGAGATCAGCTCGTAGACGGAGCTTGCCGAAAACGCGTCTTCGTCTCGCGTAGCGGGCGCTACCTGACGCAGCTGGTACTTCTTCGCGTTGCCGATTCCCGCGGCGTACCCGATCCGCCCGGACCAGCGCCGGAGCAAACCCCACCAGGGATGTGCGGCGGCCTTCACGAGGGGGCCGGGGAGGAGCCGTTCGGCGATTCCCTGTCCGAAGGCTCCTATTCGGACCAGGTGCTCCAGATACGCGAACGTCGCGCGCAGCTGGTCGAAGTCCGGTCTCGAACCCCCTGTGCGCTTCCAAGGGATCTGTCTCGGTAGGAAGCGCAGCGCGTGCCAGGCCATGGCAAGCAGGGCAGCCCCTTGTTCGAGCGCGGCGGGAGCGGAGGCCTTCGCGCGGGCGAACCTGAAGCGCGTTGTCGTGGACATCCTGAGCGCCTCATCCGCCGCGAGGACGGCCTCGACCGCCTGTGGCCGAAGCCGTTGCCGCTTCGCCAGTCGCAATGCCCGGAGGGCGTGGGCACGGCTGTCGAGGTACCTCGAATGCTCGTGGGAGAGTGCTGCGCGCAGGAGCTCGGCCCTGCATTCGAGGTCAGGCGAGCGTGGCGCAGCGAAGAACCGATCGAGCCAGTCCCAGGCCTCCCGGTTGCGACCGATCGAGGCCAGCGCCAGAGCGTGGATCAGGATGCGCCGCTCCTCCCGTCCGGCCAACATCGGCCGCAGCAGCGATTCTGCCTGGCCTTCGATCGCCTGCCTGTAGACGTCGTCGACGGCTCTCATTTCGGGCAGGGGCGTGCTCAGCTCCGCCTTCAGTAATTCTGCCCGCCGGTTGTTCGCCGGCAGCCGTTCGATCATCCGGCGGGCCCACTCCTCGGCCCCGACGCCCTCGATGGCCAGGAACGGCTGGGAGAATCGCTCGATGGCTGTCCCTTCGAAGTTCAGGTCCAGCCAGTAGATCGGACGCGCACCCTTCCACCCGCAGAGGAAGGGGAAGAAGTCGATGTCCCTGCCGCTGTATCCGATCAGGCAACCTTGGGCACGGCAGAATTCCCGTTCGATCACCGTCAGCTCCCGTGGCGAGCCGGCGGTGATCGACTGCAAGGTGGTGCGGATCGAGCCGATGTCATCGACGGAGCCGTGGATCTTCCAGATCGCGACCGAGTCTGCTCCTCCTGCAGCACCCGGGCTCAGCACCGGCTCTAGGCCGAGCCGTTCGGCGGCCCTCTCGAGCATCTGGTCGAAGTTGACCGTCACCAGCGGCAAGCCGCAGCGCCAGGAGAGGTAGACGGTCAGCAGGTGAACGAGGTTGGGTCCGAGACCCAGCGCCGCTACCGCGGGGGCTTCCGGTGGGGACTCCCAGAATGAGAGGCAGCGCCAGATCTCGCGCGCCCTGGGACCGCCGAGATGGGCGAGGATCTCGTGGTAGATCTCCGGCAGTGAGCCTTCGAGGTGGGCTCTCTCGGCTTTGTGGGCGCCTGTGGGGATGACCTGATCGAGAACGACTGCCTGAATCGTCTCTGGGCTGGGCAGGCATGAAGGAGACGGACGGGAAGCCCCGGCTCCGAGGAAGAAGATCAGCGGTCGCCCTCCGTTCGCCGCGGCTACGCCGGCATCGATGAGATCCTCAACCGGAACGCTTGTGTAAGCCGCCATCGGCGGCATGCTCGCAGCTCGCAGCCGGTCGATCAGGCCGCGCCGAAGCGGCGCAAGGCGAAGCGGGCCAGGAGGCCGTAAGCGACGACCAGGATCGCCAGGTGGGCGAGGGCGGTGGCGATGCTGGGGCCGGCCGGGTCCAGTGCGGCGGTCATTGCCTGCAGGGCCGGCT
Organism: Solirubrobacterales bacterium; assembly: GCA_035701465.1. Classification (GTDB taxonomy): domain Bacteria; phylum Actinomycetota; class Thermoleophilia; order Solirubrobacterales; family 70-9; genus VRUE01. The sequence goes on along the minus strand of DASSMU010000154.1, from coordinate 15,622 downwards.
TGAAGGGGAAGAGGGCGGTGAGGAGCTTGATTGCGTCGTAGAGGGCTGGGCCGACCGTGCCGGAGGGGACGAGGGAGAGGAAGGCGATCGGCAGGGTCACCATGAAGGCGAGCAGGGAGACGGCCCGGACCTCGCGGGCTGCTGCCCCTAGAGCCGCCCCGGCCGCCCCGAGCGCTGCGCCCCCGGCGACGATCGCGGCCAGCCAGAGGCCAACGCGGCTCCAGTGCAGGGGGACGAAGAAGGCGAGGCCGGCCAGCATCAGCAGCGTCACCACCAGTCCGACCGCGATTCCGAGCACGACCTTCTCCGTCAGCAGTGCGGTGGGGGAGACGAGGCCGCGGGTGAGGCGGGGGAAGGCGTTCTCCTCGCGCTCGAGCGCGAGCGAGCCGGCGACGAGGAGGACGGTGACGAAGGCGAGGGTGAAGGTCGCGGCAACCGCGATCGCGAAGACTTCCAGGGGCGGGGCGGAGGCGTTGACGACCTTCTTGTCGACCGCGATCGGTTGGGTGAGGCGGTCGAGCAGCGGTCCGGCCGTGCCGAGGTTGTTGCGGGCCAGGGTCGTGAAGCGGATCACCCGGTCGATCGAGTCGCGCATCGGCCCCGGAGGCACCGCCGGTCGCAGCTCCGCCAGGATGCGGGCGCTCTCGCGCAGGCCGAGGATTTCGATCGTCTGGCCCAGCACCGAGAACTGCCCGCCGTCGAGGACGAGGCCGAGGAATTTGCCCCCTTCGCCGGCGATTTGCCGGGCGATCACCAGGTTGGCTTGGGTCAGCAGCGAGTTGATCCGATCGTTGACCAGGCGCGCCTTGACCGGATCCTCCTCGTTGACGATCACGTCGACTTCGGGTGTGCTGGGGGCCGGCGTCGAGAGCGAGTTGATCCGGTCGACCAGGTCCGCCGGCAGGATCAGCGCCGCGAGCACGTCGCCGGAGCGGACCTCGGCCTCGGCCTCGGCCCGGTCCTTCACGCGCACGCACTCGACCCGGTCGCAGATGCGGTCGCTGACCCCGATTTTCGGCAACTCCCTCGACCCGACGCGGACCGTGGCGTCGCTCGGCACTTCGTTGAGGAAGGCGACCCGCGGCTTTCCGGGCGAGCCCGAGATCGCAAAGCCGACGAGGACGGCGATCAGGATCGGATATGCGACCAGCAGCACGGCCTGCAGGGGCGAACGGCGGAGGATCTGCAGGTCCTTGAGCAGCAGCCAGCGCATCAGTGCCCCCGGTGGTGCAGGAAGGCGACGAAAGCCGTCTCGAAATCCCGCTCGGCAGCCTCGGGCGCCTCGCTGCGAACCGCCGCGCGCAGCGCCTCGGCCGAACCGTCGAAGAGCGACTCCCCGTCGGCAAGCACCAGCACCCGCCCGCCGTACCTCTCGGCCTCCTGGATGTCGTGAGTCGAGAAGATCACGGTCGTGTCCCGCTCGTCGGCGAGTCCGGACACGAACTCCCAAAGCCGAGCCCGCTGTCGCGGATCGAGCCCCACGCTCGGCTCATCCAGCAGCAGCACCGAAGGCCGCGCCAGCAACCCGATCGCAATGTTGATCCGCTGCTGGTTCCCCCCGGACAAGCGCGCCACGATCTCCCCGCGCCGCTCCCCCAACCCGGTCAGCTCCAACATCTCCTCAACCGACGCTGCGGGGTCGGGGTGCCTCTCCAACCGCGCAAACAAAAGAAGGTTCTCCTCGATGGTCAAGCGCCGGTAAAGCGCCGCCTGCTGAGGAACCCAGCCCACCCCGGCAGGCATATGAACCTCACCCGCATCGGGCTTGGAGATCCCGGCCAAAATCGAAAGCAGCGTCGTCTTACCAGCCCCGTTCGGCCCGATCACCGCCACAAGCTCTCCCGCCGAAGCGGCCAGCCCGACGCCCCGCAGAGCTTCGCGCTCCCCATACCGCTTGACCAGTCCCGTCGCCTCCACGCCGCGAAACGCTACTGCCGCTTGAGCAAAGGGACGCGGTGCCCCTCCCCCGGACACTCAAGCGCGGCTCCCGCCGCGCGTCCGGGAGGGGCACCGCGTCCCTCCCTTAAACTCGCTCCAGTGCCGTTCCCCGCAACACGCATGCGCCGCCTGCGACGCACGGAGTCCCTGCGCGCCCTGGTCAGAGAGACCCACCTCTCACCGGCCGACCTGATCCAGCCCCTCTTCGTAGTGGCCGGCGAGAACGTCCGCGAGGACATCTCCTCGATGCCCGGCATCGAGCGCTTCTCGATCTCCGAGCTGGTCGCCGAGGCCACCGAGATCGCGACCGCGGGAATCGGCACCGTTCTGCTCTTCGGCATCCCCTCGGCCAAGGACGAGACCGGCACCGGCGCCTACGACGAGGAGGGCGTCGTGCAGATGGCGGTGCGGGCGCTGAAGGAGGCCCACCCGGATCTGACCGTGATCACCGACGTCTGCCTCTGCGAGTACACCTCGCACGGCCACTGCGGCTTCGTCCGCGACGGCGCGGTCGACAACGACATCACCATCGAGCTGCTCGCCAAAACCGCGATCTCCCACGCCGAGGCCGGGGCCGACGCGGTCGCGCCCAGCGACATGATGGACGGCCGGGTCGGCACGATCCGCCACCAGCTCGACGAGGAGGGCCACAGCAGGGTGCCGATCGTCGCCTACAGCGCCAAGTACGCCTCGGCCTTCTACGGCCCCTTCCGCGACGCGGCCGAGTCGACGCCCGAGTTCGGCGATCGCCGCGGCTACCAGATGGACCCGGCCAACGCCGTCGAAGCGGTGCGCGAGGCCGAGCTCGACCTGGAGGAGGGCGCCGACATGCTGATGGTCAAGCCGGCCACTCCCTACCTCGACGTCGTGCGCCAGGTCAAGGACGCCACCGGGGCGCCGCTGGTCGCCTACCACGTCTCCGGCGAGTACTCGATGCTGAAGGCCGCTGCCGAGCAGGGCTGGATCGACGAGCGAGCGGCCGTGCTCGAGACGCTGACCTCGATCCGCCGCGCCGGCGCCGACGCGATCGTCACCTACTACGCGAAGGAGGCCGCGGCGTGGCTTCGGTAAAGGTCCCCCAGTCCAAGGCGCGCTCCCGCAAGGACGGCGCCGCGATCCCGCTCGACGAGGCCGACAAGCGGCTGATGAACCTGCTGCAGTCGAGCTTCCCGCTCGACCCCGAGCCCTTCGCCCTCGTCGCCTCCGAGGCCGAGATGGACCTCGACGACGTGCTCGCCCGCACCCGGCGGCTGCTCGACGAGCGGATCATCCGCGAGATCACCCCGATCTTCGACACCCGCGCGCTCGGCTACGAGTCGATGCTGGTCGCCGCCAAGGTCGACGCCGAGAACCCCCAGCGCGCCGCCCAGGCCGTCAACGCGCATCCCGGCGTCTCCCACAACTACCTGCGAACCCACGAGTTCAACCTCTGGTTCACGATCGCCACCCCGCCCGACTCCGAGCTTGGCCTCGCCGGCACCCTCGACGTGCTGATGCGCGAGACCGGCGCCGAGTCGATGCGCCAGCTGCCGACCCTGACCCTGTTCAAGATCAACATGAACCTGGAGATGGAGAAGGGCACGGACGCCCTGGCCGCCGCGATCGATGCCTCTCCTCCCCGCGAGCTGGACGCGCAGCCCTACGACGAGCGCGACATCGCCGCGATCCGCGCCCTGCAGGGACCGATGCCGCCGGTCGAGCGGCCCTACGACGAGGCCGCGGCCGAGCTGGGGATGAGCACGGAGGAGCTGCTCGAGCACCTGCGCGGCATGGTCGACCGCAAGCTGCTGCGCCGCGTCGCGGCGATCCTCTTCCACCGCCGCGCCGGCTTTTCCGCCAACGGCATGGGCGTCTGGAAGGTGCCCGAGGACGAAATCATGGAGATGGGCGGGCGCATGGCCTCCTTCCGCGGCATCTCCCACTGCTACCAGCGCCCCACATATGAGGACTGGCCCTACAGCGTCTTCACCATGGCCCACGGCCGTTCCAAGGAGGAGTGCGACGCGATCCTCGACTCGATCGCCCAGGAGTGCGGGATGGGTCCCGATGACCGCGCCACGCTGTATTCCTCGACTGAGTACAAGAAGATCCGCCTCCATTACTTCACCGACGAGTACGCGGCGTGGGAAGCGGCGCATTCGTAGATGGCTCGCCCGGCAGGGGTTCCGCTTAACTTTTTCGGTGGGGCGGGGACTGCTTGGCGCTCGGGGCGTGGCTGGCGAAAAAGTACAAGACGCTCCACCCCTGCCGGGCGAGCCATCTAGCGTTCCGGTGTCCTCCGAGCTTTATTTGCGGGCGGTGAAGGTTCTTCCGGGGGGAGTTAACAGTCCTGTGCGGGCTATGCGGCAAATTGGGCGGGAGCCGATTTTCATCGAGCGCGGGGAGGGTTGCGAGCTGGTCGATGTCGACGGGAATCGTTATGTCGACTGGGTTGGGTCCTGGGGGCCGCTGATCCTCGGGCATGCCCACCCGGCCGTGCTCGCTGCTGTGTCCGAGGCGGCCGGGCGGGGGACGAGCTTTGGTGCCGCCACGGAGCGGGAGGTCGAGCTGGCGGAGGAGATCGTCGACCGGGTGCCCTCGGCGGAGATGGTGCGGATGACCAGCTCCGGGACCGAGGCGGCGATGAGCGCTGTGCGGCTCGCCCGTGCCGCTACCGGCCGGGAGGTGGTGGTCAAGTTCGCCGGCGGCTACCATGGGCATTCCGACGGCCTGCTCGCCGAGGCGGGGTCCGGGCTGGCGACGCTGGCGATCCCGTCCAGCCCGGGGGTGCCGGCTGCCCAGACGGCCGGCACGGTGGTGGTGCCCTGGAACGATCGCGAGGCAGTCGAGCGGGCCCTCGCCGACCACGAGGTCGCCGCTCTGATCGCGGAGCCGATCGCCGCCAACATGGGCGTCGTGCCGCCCGCCGAGGGCTTCCTCGAGTTCCTCCGCGATGCCAGCCGTGACGCGGGCGCTCTGCTGGTCTTCGACGAGGTGATCACCGGCTTCCGGGTCGCCCGCGGCGGCGCCCAGCAGCTCTACGGCATCGAGCCCGACCTGACCGTGCTCGGCAAGGTGATCGGCGGCGGCCTTCCCGCAGCCGCCTTCGCCGGGTCGCGCGAGCTGATGGAGCGGCTGGCGCCGGCCGGCGGCGTGTACCAGGCGGGCACGCTCTCGGGCAACCCGCTCGCCACCGCGGCGGGCCTGGCGACCCTGCGTGAGCTGGACGCCGATGCCTACGCGCGTCTCGCAGAGCTGACCGACCGTCTCGCCACCGGCCTCACCGGTCTGGCCGACGGGCGCCCGCTCCAGGTCGCCGCGGCTCCCGGCCTGCTCACCCTCTTCTTCAGCGAGCAGCCGGTCGGCGATTTCGGCGCCGCCGCGGCCTGCGACCTCGGCGCCCACGCCCGCTTCTGCCGCGCCATGCTCAACCGTGGCGTCTACCCGCCCCCGTCGCAGTTCGAGGCCTGGTTCGTCTCCCTCGCCCACGACGAGGAGTCGACCGATCGCACCCTGGCGGCTGCCGGCGAATCGCTCGACGAGGCGCTTGGCTGATGCCGGTGGCTACCGACCCGAAAGACGCGCTGCTGACACTCGCGGTCGAGCTGCGTGAAGAGGACACTCCGATTGCTCAGCATGTGGTCGAGCCGGCCGCGGAGCCCGAGCACGGTCTGCTCGCATCGCGGGGGCCGAACGCCGCCGGCGCCCCGGCCGAGTATGCCCTGGTGGTCGAGGCCGTCCGCGAGGGCTACCTGCTCCACTACGGGGAGTCGCGCTTGCTGCGCGGCCACGACGACGACCTCGCCCTGCTCGCAGGCGACTACCTCTACGCCCTCGGCCTCGAGCGCCTCGCCGCCCTCGGCGACGCCGGGGCGGTCGCCGTGCTGGCCGAGCTGATCGCCCGTGCCGCCCAGCTTCATGCCGAGGGACGCGAGGACGAGGCGCCGGAGCTCTGGCGCAACGCCGCCCTCGCGATCGGCGGCGAGGGCCATGGCGACCGTCAGGAGGGTCCAGGTCGGCCCGAGTCAATAGACTCCGAGCTTCCTGAGGCAAGCTGTTGAGCGACGAAGCGGACAAGCAGAACGGAGCCGAGGCGACCGGGCGGCCAGAGCGGCCGCAGCCCGAGCCACCCGGTTATTTCGAGGGCGAGTCGATGACGCGCCGTCGTGCCTTCACGGTCGCCGTGCAGGGCATCGGCGGCATCGCCGGCGCGGCGATCGTCCTGCCGGCCGTCGGCTTTGCCGTGGCGCCGATCTTCCACCGCGGCAAGGAGCGATGGGAGGCCGTCGGCCCGACCAGCGACTTCGTCGAAGACACCTACCGCCAGGTCATCTTCACCGAAACCGAGTCGATCGGCGACGCCGGCAAGACGACCGCTTACGTGCGCCGCAGCTCCAAGCAGCTGGGCGAGGAACCGGGCCAGTTCGTCGCCGTCTCCAACCGCTGCGCCCACCTCGGTTGCCCCGTCCGCTTCGTCGAGGCGGCGGGCAACTTCATCTGCCCCTGCCACGGCGGCGTCTATGACTTCCAGGGAAAACGGATCGGCGGCCCGCCGGTGCGCCCGCTCGACCACTTCCAGACCCGTGTCCGCAACGGCCAGGTCGAGGTCGGCCCCCGCTACAGCGTCACCTCCCAGCTCGAACCGGTGCGCGCCCGCGACCCCGGCGAGTTCACCGGCGGCATCTGGGAATATCTCTACCCGCCGCGTCCGTCCACCTTCCCGCCACCGAGCAGCTGAGGGCTAGGCGACGATGAAACTCGACTCGATGATCCCCGCGCCGCTCCGCAAACCGGCCAAGCCGGGCGAGGGTAACGGCGCCAAGGGCCCGGCGCCGGCGGATCTGAAGACCTCTCCGCCCGAGCGTCCTTCCGACGCGCAGCGGCTCAAAGAGCGCGCCGTAGAGGCTCCGGTCGACGTGCTCGCCTGGGTCGACCAGCGCACCGCCGCCTCCGGATTCCTCACCGGGATGCTCTACCGCAAGGTGCCGAAGGGGACCAACTGGTTCTACACGCTCGGCTCGGCCACCCTGATTGCCTTCATCTCGCAGGCGATCACCGGCGTCTTCCTGGCGATGTTCTACACGCCCTCGACCACGCAGGCCTACGCCTCGATCGCCCACATCAACAACGACGTCTTCCTCGGCCAGCTCGTCCACGGGATGCACAAGTGGGGATCGAGCGTGATGGTGATCCTGATCTTCCTCCACATGGGCGGCACCTTCTTCTTCGGCGCCTACAAGTACCCGCGCGAGCTCAACTGGGTGATCGGCGTCGTGCTGCTGATCCTGACGATGACGATGGCCTTCACCGGCTACCTGCTGCCCTTCGACCAGCGCTCCTTCTGGGCCTCGGTGGTCGGCATCAACATCAACGGCACCGGCCCGGTCGTCGGCCCTTATTTGAGCGACTTCCTCCGTGCCGGTCCGGAGCTCGGGGCGACGACGCTCTCGCGCTTCTACGCGATTCACATGCTCCTCCTCCCCGGCGCGATCATCGCCCTGATCGGCGCCCACATGTACCTGGTGGTCAAGCTCGGCACCACCGCGCCGCCCTGGCTGAAAGCAGAAAAGCCCAAGGTCGCCGCCCCCGTCTCCCAGTTGAACGCCAGTGCGAACGGGGACGCTGGATGATCGGCCAGGAGGATCAGGCGTGAAGCCGGCGGACAAGCAGGTTTACCTGGAGGAGTACGAGCTGCTGAAGAAGAAGGGCAAGCCCTTCTTCCCCTACGCGGTGCTGAAGGACTCGGCGATGATGCTGGTCGTCGTCGGCGTGATCATCTTGATGTCGGTCGTGCTCGGCGCCGAGCAGGGCCCCAAGGCGGACCCGACGACGACGACCTACGTGCCGCGGCCCGAGTGGTACTTCTTCTTCCTCTTCGAGCTCCTGCGTGTGATCAAGCCGCCGGAGCTGGTCCCGATCGCGACGATCGGGATCCCGACGATCTGCATGGTCCTGCTGCTGCTGCTGCCGTTCTACGACCGCGGCCCCGAGCGCAACCCGATCCGTCGCCCGATCGCCACCACGGCCGGCTGCCTGACCATCGTCGCGATGGCCTACCTCTCCTACCTCGGCGCCACCGGCGGCTCGCCGACCGAGATCGACATGAAGGTCGCGCCGCAGTACGAGGCGGGCAAGGAGGTCGTCGCCGGCTCCGGCTGTCTGGCCTGCCACAAGCTCGGCGAGAACGGCAACAACGGCCCCGGGCCGGAACTGACCCACATCGCTCAGCGCATCCCCCGCGCGGCGATCCTGCGTTCGGTCGAAATCGGTCCCGGTATCATGCCCTCCTTCCGCGACCTGCCGCCCAAGAAGCTCAACGAGCTCGCCGATTTCCTCTCCTCACTCGACTAAGACCGTCTGTCAGGATCCCTGCGCACGTCTGGCGGCGGCGGACACTGCGCGGTGCAGCGTCCTCAGTCGGCCAGATAGCTCTGCTATCTGGCCTCCCTGCGTCCTCGCCCCGCTTGGTCCGGCGCGCGCCAGCCATGCACATGGATCCTGACACCCGGTTTAAGCCCTCCCGGGACTCCGCCCAGTTCGCGGGGCAGGTCAACCGTATGTTCGACCGCGTCGCGAGCCGCTACGACGCGCTCAACTCGGTGATGACCGCCGGGCTGCATCACCGTTGGCGCGAGCGCGCCGCGGACCGTGCCGACCTCGGCCCCGGAGACTCCGCGCTCGATGTCTGCTGCGGCACTGGCGACCTGGCGCTCGAGCTGGCAAAACGGGTGGCCCCGAGCGGGCACGTGGTCGGCTGCGACTTCTCCGAGCCGATGCTGGACCTGGCCCGTGAGAAGGCGAGCGCTCGGGGAGCTTCCGGGGCCCGCTTCGAGTGGGCCGACGCGCTCAGCCTTCCCTATGACGCCGGCCGCTTCGACGCGGTCACGGTCGGCTTCGGCGTGCGCAACCTCGCCGACCTCGACCGCGGCCTGCGTGAGATGGCGCGCGTCCTGCGCCCGGGTGGGCGCCTTGTCGTGCTCGAGATCACTCAGCCAACCCGGCCGCCGCTCTCGACCTTCTTCTCGCTCTGGTTCGACCGGATCGTCCCCCTCCTCGGCGCTCTCTCGGACGAGTCCGAGGCCTACTCCTACCTGCCTGAGTCGGTGCGCAGCTTCCCTGGCCCGCGGCGCCTGGCGGAGATGATGGACGGCGCCGGCCTGGAACAGATCCGCTGGACCGTGCTCGCCGGGGGGATCATCGCGATCCACAGCGGCGTCCTCGGGTGACCCGCCGCTCGGACGTCCCGCCCCCGGTCACGGCGGTCCTCGACGCTTCGAGCCGCTGGCTTCCGACCAGGCTCGGCGAGGTGGAGGATTTGCTGCGCGAACAGAGTCGCGGCCATGGAGAGCTTCTGGCAGAGAGTGCCGGAGCGACGCTGGCCGCGGGCGGCAAGCGCCTACGTCCTCTGCTGGTGCTGCTCTGCGCCGGTGCAGGCGGTGGCGAGGAGGCGGTGAGAGCAGCCGCCGCGATCGAGTTGGTCCACATGGCCACGCTCGTCCACGATGACGTTCTCGACGACGCACCCCTGCGTCGTGGCCAGCCGACCATTGCCGCTTCGTCGGGCCGCGACCGCGCGCTCGCCGTGGGCGACCTGCTCTTTTCCCGCGCCTTCGCCCTGCTTGCCGAGCACGGCGACACTCGCGCGATCTCCCTGCTGACGGAAGCTTCGGTCGCCCTCGCCCGCGGTGAGCTGGCGCAGCGTCATGACGCCTTCGACACCGGAGTCTCCGAGCAGCGCTATCTTGATCGCTGCCGGCTGAAGACCGCGAAGCTGTTCGAGTGCGCCTGTCGCCTGGGCTGCGACATCGACGCGCTCGGAGCGTTCGGAGCCGAGGTGGGCCTGGCGTTCCAGTTGCTCGACGACGTGCTCGACATCTCCGGCCCGCCCGAGCGCACCGGCAAGGCGTGTGGAACCGACCTGCTGGACGGGACGGTCACGCTGCCGCTGATCGCCGCCGCGAAGATCGATCCGGAGATCCGGGATGTCGACCTGCGCGCACTCGATCCGGCCACCGCCGAGTTGCTCTGCGACCGCATCGCCGCCACCGGCGCGTTGGAGCGGGTCCGCTCGCGCGCTCTGGCCATGGTCGCGATGGCAAAAGGCGAGCTCGAGGCGGCCGGCTTCGACCAAGAGCAGCGCCAGCTGCTCGATCTGGTCGCCGACGGCGTCGTGCATCGCTACAGCTAGCGGAAGTCGTCGGCGGTAATGAGATCAGCGGCGAGGGCGGCGCTGAAGGTGTCGGCGACGAACTGCATGTTCTCGTGTTCGAGCGTTTTCAGGACCTCGCTCAGCGCCCGCGTGCCGAGGTCGAGCTCTTCGTCGAAGGCGTCGATCTCCGTTTCACCGTGAACCTCGTCGCAGTACCACTCGCACTCTGGGCAACGTCGCCAGAGGCGCCAGTGGCCGCGGTCGCCGGCCTGCTCCCAGCACGTCGGCTGAACCAGAGGCGAACGGCAGCACGGGCAGACGTGGAGCCCGGATGCGGTGTTGGTCTGGCTGGCACTCGCGTTTCGCATATATGCCTTATCGAACCCGCGAGAAGGCGAGTCAATCCGCACTTTTCCGCGCGATCCCCAGAAAACCCAATTATCGGGTAGTCCAATCCCCAAATTCGCTGCGATCCGACCGCGCTCCCTGGGCCGTTACCATGGGGCGATGCCAAACGTTGGACCTTTCGAGTTGGCGATCGTGCTGATCATCGCCCTTGTCGTCTTCGGACCGAAACGCCTGCCGGAGCTCGGCCGCTCCCTGGGCAAAGGTATCCGCGAGTTCCGCGGCTCGGTCAGCGGTGAGAGCCACGACGAGCCGCCGGGCCACGACGAGCCCGTCCATCCCGAGGCGATCGAGCCGCCGAAGTCGTCCGCTGAGCAAGACGCCGCGGGCGAGACGGTCGCCCACGACCGCCGCTGAGCGCCATGGCCCGGATGAGGCCGGTCTCCCACGAGGATCGGCTCACGCTGGTCGAACACCTCGACGAGTTGCGCACTCGCATAGTCGTCTGCCTCGCCGTCCTCGGCGTCGCCCTGGCCCTCTGCTTCTGGCAGAACCACCTGCTGCTGGAAATCGCCTCCGGGCCGCTGCCCAGCGACCACAAGAAACTGCTCACCCTTGGAGTCACCGAGGCCTTCACGACGACTCTCACCGTCGCCACCTACGCGGCCCTGATCGTCTCGCTGCCGATCCTGCTCTACCAGGGGTACGCCTATCTGCTGCCGGCCTTCAGTGACCGTGAGCGCCGGGTCATCCTGCCGATCCTGCTTGCGGCGCCTGCCCTTTTCCTGGCCGGCGTGGCCTTCGGCTACTACGTAGTGATGCCGGCCGCGGTGAAGTTCCTGCTCGGCTTCAACGACACCCAGTTCCACGTCCAGGTTCGCGCTCGCGACTACTACAGCTTCTTCTCGACGACTCTGCTCGGCTGCGGGCTCGTCTTCCAGCTCCCGCTCGCGATTCTGGCCGTGACTAGGCTCGGCATCGTCAGCGTCTCCCAGCTCGCCGGCAACCGCCGCTACGCCTACCTGATCATCGCCATCGCCGCCGCTGCGCTCCCCGGTGTCGACCCGATCTCGATGCTGATCGAGATGGTCCCGCTCCTACTTCTGTTCGAGTTGAGTATCTTGATCGCTCGCGCCTTTGGCACGCCGAAGGCGGCGGGAGGAATGGCAAGGCCCTCAACCCAGGAGCGGTGAACCGAGTTGGCAGAAGGCGGAGAACGGCGGATGCTCTTCGACATCCGGGGACGGCGGAAGCATGTCGTCCGGGTCGTCTACGCGATTCTCGCGCTGCTGATGGGCGCCAGCCTCTTCCTCGTCGTCGGCCCGTTCAACATCGGCAATCTGGTCAACAACAGCAGCACGACCAACGCCAGCCAGGTCCTCGACGAACAGGCCGAAAGGGTCGAACGCAAGCTGCGTAGCGAACCGGACAGCGAAGCACTGCTCGCCGCCCTCACCCGCACTAGGATCGCGGCCGGCAACGCGCTCGTCGAAGTCAGCCCGGAAACCGGCGCGAAGATCGTCTCGCCGGAAGGCCGCCAGGAGTTCGAACAGGCCGCGGCGACGTGGAACCGCTACCTCAAGCAGGCCGACTCGGTCAACCCGTCGGTCGCGCCGCTGATGGCAACCGCGTTCTTCACCCTCGCGGAATCGTCTCCGGGGTTCGAAGAAGTAGTGACGAACGTCGGCAAGGCCGCAGCCACCCAGAGCCTCGCCGCAGAAGTGCTTCCCACCGTCCACTCTCTCTCCACCTTGGCGATCTACCAGTATTACGCGGGCAACTTCAAGGCCGGCGACGAAGCGGCGAGGAAGGCGGAAGCCAAAGTGCCCAAGGCGGAAGCCAAGGAAGTGAAGAAAGAAATGGCCCAGTGGCGCAGCAGAGCCAAAGCCTTCCAAACGCAGAAGCAGGAATTCGCCAAACAGGAAAAGAAACAGGGCAAAGAATCCCTGCAGAATCCCTTCGGCGGCCTAGGCGGCGTCTCTCCCGGCGGGTAGTGGCCCTCGCTGGCCCAGCCAGCCGAGGCGTAGGCAGCCTCAACTGTTTCGATGCGCGCGATGGGCCGCGAAGGACTCGAACCTTCAACCTTGAGCTTAAGAGGCTCCTGCTCTAACCAGTTGAGCTAGCGGCCCGCGGGCGACGATTATAGAAAGACCGGGGCACTAGCGAGGGGTACAAGTCTTTTCGACGCCGCCGGAGAGGAAAATGCCTTCGGCGAAGGTGAACCGGCCATAGACGCCGAGGGCCCTGTGCCGACAGCGGGCCGAGAGGTAGCTGCGCTTGCTTCCCTGGAAGCGGTAGCGGCGGCCGATGTCGACGTCGAGGTGGGTCAGGGAGCCGCGCCCCGCTGCGATCGGCGGAATTTCGATCGTGGCCCGGTAGCGGAAGGGGCCAGGCTGACGTTCGATCGGGACCGTGATAACGAAGTTTTGGGTGCCCGGGACCGTCGTGCGGGCGTGGAGGATCGCCGTCGGGTTGCCTTCCTGCGGCGGTCCGTTGAAGATAGTCAGCAGCGAGCTGGCGTACACCGGTGAGCCACCTGCGATCGTGATCAGCGCCCCGACGTGGCCGGTGCCGACGATCGCCCGGGGACACCTCTCCCGCGCTTCCTGCGGTGTCGCTTCCTGCAACAGGGAGGGGTCGCAGATCGCCAGGCCCTGCGTGCTAAGTCGCCCGTCTCGGTCGAATTCGATCACGGCTTTCTGCAGAGCGGGTGGAACGCTGCCGTCGACCGACCTCGTGTTGACGAACCCCTTGAAGCCGATCGGTGAGTAGGTCGTGCTCGGCAATGTTCGCGGAGTGAAGCCGCCGTCGGACGTCAGCCACAGCGTCCCGAATTTCAGCGACTCCGCGTTGACGCTGCCCGCGAACAGCGCGCAGGCAATCACCATCCCGAGTGCAAGAAGTCGCTTCAAGTGCTTCAAATCCCTCCCGGACAAAGGCTAGCGCCCTCGGCAACTCAGGTAGACCAGGAGGTTTCTTAACAGAGTCTTCGAGAACATTTCGGTCGCTCCGTCGGCCGGGCCGCCAAACTAAGGAGCGTGCCTGTGAGGAGGAGCAGGGGGCGGAGCGATGACGGGGGGGTGGATCGCGAGAGCGGGACCCAGGCGCCGCTGATGCTGCGACACCCGCGCAGGTCGCTGGCGGTGGCTGCCCTGGTCATCGCGGTACTCTTCGCCTTCGGCACCGGGCTCAACGGCAGGCTCAGCCCCAGCACGATCGAAATCTCGGGAACCTCGGCCTCCCGGGCCAACGGGATGCTCGAGGAACACTTCGGGCCGACCGCGCTCTTCCCGATTCTGCTGCGCGGGCCGGCCGCCGCAATCGACCGCCAGGGCCCGGCCCTGATCCGCACCCTGCGCCGCGAAAACCCGCAGGTCACCACCCTCTCCCCCTGGGACCGCGGCGCCGTCGGCCGTCTCCGCCCGGGCCCTCGCCGCGCTCTCATCCTCGCCGACTTCCACGTCGGCATCCACCAGGCGGTCGACGAAACGGTCCCCTACCTCGAACGCACGCTGGAAGAGAAAATCCACACGCCCGTAAACGCCACCCAGACGGGCTTCGCGACGATCTCAAAGGCGATCCAGGACGAGTCAATCGAAGCCGCCGAGCGGGCCGAGCTGATTGCCTTGCCGATCCTGCTGATCGTCCTCCTGCTCGTCTTCCGCTCACCAATCGCGGCGCTGATCCCGCTCGGCTTTGGCGCCCTCTCGGTTTTCTCCTCGCGCGGGCTGCTCGCGATCCTCACCCACTGGTTCGGCGTCGACGCGCTGGCGCTGACCGTCTGCACGATGATGGGCCTGGCGCTCGGGGTCGACTACTCGCTGCTGATGGTCTCCCGCTTTCGCGAAGAGCTCGCCACCGGTGCCAGCCCCGTCGACGCGGCTTGGGCGACCCGGCGCACCGCGGGCCGAACCACGATCTTCGCCGGCAGCACGCTCGTGCTCTCGATGGTCACGGCGTTCTTCATCGCTCCCGGGGCCCTGCTCGCCTCGTTGGCTGCAACCCTGGCGATGGTGGTGGTGCTGACGGTCCTGGTCGCCACCCTGGTCGGCCCGCCCACGCTCGTCCTTACCGGCGCCAACATCGATCGTTGGCGGATCGGGGCGGCGCCGAACGGGGAACGCTCGCGGCTGATGACGCTGGTCTCGGCGGCCCTGCGCCGCCCGGTGCCGGTCGCCGCCCTGATCGGCGCCGTGGTGCTGCTGCTCGCGGCGCCGGCAGTCGGGTTGAAGATCGGCCCGCCGAGCACCTCCCAACTTCCTCACGACGATCCCGCTCGCCGCGACGCGGAACTGATCGGCCGCTCGGTCGGACGTGGCGCCGAAGCCCCGTTCACCGTCGTCGCCAGCGCTGATCGCGGCACGATCACCGAACCCGACCGGCTCGCGGCGCTGACCCGATGGCAACACCGCGTCGCCGCCATCCCCGGCGTGCAGACGGTGATCGGCCCCGGCCAGGTGGCGCGCGGAGTGGCGCCGCTGCGCAGCACCGGTACGGCGATCCTCGCCTCCAACGGCAAGACCGGCCCGCTCGCGGGCCTGAACCGCCTCGGCCGCGTGCTCAATCGGGCGGCCGGGGGCGTCGCCGACCTGCGCACCGGCATCTCCAAGGCGACCTTCGGCGCCGGCCTGCTCGCCGAGGGCTCGGGGAAGGCGCAGGAAGGCGCGGTCCTGATCGCCCAGGCACTCGCCCAAGCGACTACGGGCGGCGAAGAAGCGGTCGATGCCGTCGGCAAGTTCGCCAGTGGGACCCGACAGCTTGCCGGCGGTCAGAACCAGGCTGCCCAGGCGGCGCTGCTGCTCAAGCTGCAGCTGAAGGAATCCCTGGGCCCGAACCTCCGTTTCAACGGCCTGCGCCGCACCGAAAAGCTGGAGAAGGCGCTCGCGCAGGACTCGGAAACGACGGTGCCCCATCTGCAAAGCGAAGCGCAGACCGCAGCCGACCAGCTTAAAGTCGCCCAGCAGCAGCTCGAAGGGATGACGGTAGGTAAAACCGATCCCAACTACAACGCCACCCTGGAAGCGGTCCGCCAGGCCTCCGCCGCGGCCGGCACCCTGCCTCCGGAACTGGCGGCGCTGGGCGAACGTCTGGCCCAGGACACCAAAGAAGCGAAACGCGTCGCATTCGCGATCGAAAGCGCGCTTTCTCAGATCAAAACCCTGACGGAACTCGCCGAAGAACTCTCCGACGGCGAGAACAAGCTGAAGAGCG
>DASSMU010000153.1:0-7089 GCA_035701465.1 Solirubrobacterales bacterium | reverse complement strand
CGCCGCCGCCGAGGTGATCACCCGGCCGGTGTTGGCTACCCCCTGGACGACCGCGGCCCGGGCGTCGCCCGATTCTTTGAAGTGTTCCTTCATCTGCGTCAGCAGGAACACCTCGTAGTCCATCGAGAGGCCGAAGAGGATCGCGAACATCAACAGCGGCACGAAGCTGACGATCGGGATCGGGTGGCCGAGGCCGATCTCCGAGGAGCCCCAGCCGAGCTGGAAGACCGCGGTGACGACGCCGTAGGCGGCGGCTACCGAGAGCAGGTTCATCGCCGCCGCCTTGATCGGCACCAGCAGCGAGCGGAAGGCGAGCAGCAGGACGACGAAGCTGAGGCCGACGACGATCGCGATCATCAGCGGCAGCTTGTCGCCGATCTGGGTGGCGAGGTCGATGTAGCCGGCGGTCTGGCCGCCGACGTAGGAGCTGGCGCCGGTCCCCTTCAGCGCCCCAGGGATGGTCGTGTCGCGCAGGCCTTCGACCAGGCTCACGGTCTCGTCCGCCCACGGCGCCGATTTGGAGATCACGGTGAAGACCGCCACCGTCCCCGCCTTGTCGAGGGTCGGTTCGGAGACCGCTTCAACGTCGGTCGCTTTGGAGATCGCCGCCTCCAGCCCCGACAGCACCTGCTTCGCTTCGGCCGGGCTGTCGAATTCCGAGGCGATCAGCAGCGGCCCGTTGACCCCCGGCCCGAACCCGAGCGTGAGGCTGTCGTAGGCCTGGCGCGCGGTCGTCGATTTGGGCAGGGCGCTGAGGTCGTTCTGGCCCAGCTCGAGCTGCAGGAGCGGGATCGCGAGCACGACCAGAACCGCCAGCGCGGCGAGCGCCGAGCGCCAGGGGCGGCCGGCGACGCCGCGCGCCCAGCGCGTCCAGCCGCGCGGCTTGACGTCGTCGGGGTGGGTCTTGCCGAACTGCACCCGCAGCGAGTTGATCCGGTAGTCGAGCGCTCCCAGCATTGCCGGTAGCAGCGTGGTCGCCGCTCCGACCGCGATCACGACGGCGATCGCCGCGGTGAAGCCGAGCGTGCTGACCAGTGGGATGCCGGCGAAGGCGAGAGAACAGAGCGCGATCACGACGGTGAAGCCGGCGAAGACGACGGCGCCGCCCGCGGTCGCGGTCGCGCGGGCGACGGACTCGCGCAGGTCCATCCCGTCCTGCAGCTGCAGCTTGTGGCGGGTGACGATGAAGAGCGCGTAGTCGATGCCGACGCCGAGGCCGATCATCGTCGCCAGGGTCGAGGCGACGCTCGGCACCTGGACGACGTGCTCGAGCAGGCGGATGATCGAGAGCGAGCAGGCGAGGCCGAGGATCGCGGAGAAGATCGGCAGCACCATCGCCGTCGCCGTGCCGAAGGCGAAGAGCAGGATCACGATCGCCGCGGCGATGCCGATCGCGTCGCTCGCCCCGGTGTCCGGCTTAGAGAGTGCCTGGCCGACGTAGCTGCCGACGGCGACCCGGATCCCGGCAGCTTCGGCCGGCTTGCCGGCGTCGAGGACCGCCTGGGCCTGCGCTTCCGTCAGTTCCCCCGGGCCGGTGCTGAGCACGACCGGCACGTAGGCGACGGAGCGGTTCTTGCTGAGGAAGTTCGCGCCAGCCGGGCTGAGCGGGTTGATCGCCGAGTTGACGTCGTGCATTTCGTTCAGCCGGCTGACGGCTTCGCCGATCGCGGTCGCGTACTTGGGCGCCGTCAGCGCCGCCCCCGCCCTGGCCTGAAAGACCAGCGGGTTGCTGCCGTAGGCCTGTTCGGGCAGGTTGTCTTCGAGCAGTTCGGTGGCCGCGGTCGAGCCGGTGCCAGGCAGCGTCAGGTTGTCGTTGGTCTTGCTCTCGCCGGTCTGCCCGGCGATGACGAGGCCGACAGCGAGGACAATCCAGGCGCCGATCGTCAGCCAGTGATGCCGCGAGCAGAAGCGGCCGAGCGCGTAGAGGACCCCGGTCACGCCCGCATCATGCCGGGTCGGCCGGCCGTCGGGCGGGAACGTCCTCTATTTGGACGTTTCGGCACCGTCGGAAGCAGTGGCGGGCGGCGGCAGGTAGCCGGATTCGAGCGCATACGGAACCGCCGCGGTGAGGCGGGCGCCCAGGGTCTGACGCAGCACCGCCAGGTGCTGGGCGTGGCTGGCGGCGAGAGATACGGCGAGGGTGCGAGGTGCCGGGGTCAGCAGGATCGGCGCGGCGTTGAGGGCTTTGGCCAGGGCCGCGTTCTCCTCTTCATAGGCGAGCAGGAGCGCATCCGAACGGCTCTGCGGGCCCGGGGGTTCGAGCTCGCTCGCTTCGGCTTCAACCTCGTCGCTCAGCCCCTTGATCGCCTTGGTCAGGGCGTCGACATGAGCTTGATCCTGGCCACGGAACTCGGCGGCGATAGCGAGGGTGGGACCGTGGAGAAGCGCCATGGCCCGCCCGTAGGCGGCGACCGTCGTCAGTTCCTGCGCGAGCGCTTCGTTGAGGACCGCCGCGTCGGCGGCCTTTTCGGTGTCGGCCGAAGAGCCGCCACCGCTGCTCCCGCAGCCGGCGGCTAGGACCGCCAGCGCGAAGACGATGAAACAGACAGCGGCGCGGCCGATGCCGCGCCGCTGTCTTCCGAGACCGAGTCGATTGAGCTTCGTGCCCTGCAAGGGCGCGAAGCTTATGGACTCCAGCCTGCGGGGTCGCTAAACCTTTTTCGCCGCAGCTTTCTTTGATGCTTTCTTCGCCTTCGCCGGCTTCTTACCGGGGGGCGGGCCTTCATAGCCAAGCATCGCGACAGCCACGGGTATGCCCTCTTTGCGGGACTTCGCCAGGCGGGCCGCCGCGCGGGTCTGGATCGTAACGATCTTTTTGAGAGTTTCCTCAAGCAGTTCAGTTAGTTCCGTCCACCCCTGCTCGTCGACGACACCGGGAGTCCAGCTGATGTGCCGGTCGTCTCGCGCGTCGAACGTGCCCAGATCCAGCGCCGAGACGACATCGTTGATGAGCATTTTCAAGAACGATGCGCTCATTCCCGGTTTGATCGACTCGGGTAGCGCTGCCCAGTCGGCGTCGCTGAAGAATGCACGAGCGGTCGCCCTGTAGTAGTGCTCGACCGCCCCCCGCCGCGGCTCGGTCTTGACCATCTCGATGCATTCGAAGTCCTTGAGGACTTTGACGTGATAGCTGACCTGGCTCAGGCCCTCGCCGAGCTCCTTCGAGAGTTCGTTGGGGCTCGCCATCCGCTCGTTGAGGATCGTGAGTATCTCGACCCGCAGCGAATGGGCCAGTGCCTTCACCAGTTTCTGGTCGACACCGGTGCTCTTGCCCTTCTTTTTTGCCTTCGTCCTGGTCTTGCTCTTTGCAGCCAAAGTGGCTCCTCTAGTTCGTTGGGTGGCCTTGGAACCACTCCATCCTATTAGAGACGTAACCAAGTTGGCAAACCGGAAAGCCGCTTTTTACAGCTCCTTTGTTCATTACTGGAACTTTCTCTAGCAATCGGCTGGTCTAAAGCGTTGTACCGGGTGGGTCGCGACTCCCAACCGCAAAAGCTGACGTTTGCGAAGGGGGTGTGCAGGGTGAAGATTGGCAAGATGGACAACGTCGTTCCGCTGCTTTCACTTAGTAAGGCTCGTTAGTAGGAAGGGTGGGCGGGCCCGATCCAAGCTAACGGGATCGGGCCCCTCCGACCTACCCGCTCGGACCCGTTCATGATTCAGTTCGTCGCGTGAACAGCAAGGGATCTTCGCAGCAGCCGGCCGAGGCCCTTGCTTCATTGGCAACCGAAATCCACGCCTGTCGCCGCTGCCCACGATTGGTCGAGTGGCGTGAAGAGTGCGCCGCCGACCCGCCGCGGCGTTTTCGCGGTGAGGATTACTGGGCCCGCCCGCTGGACGGCTTCGGCGACCCGGCCGCGAAACTGGCGATCGTCGGGCTCGCGCCCGCCGCCCACGGCGCCAACCGCACCGGCCGCATGTTCACCGGCGACCGCTCGGGCGAGTGGCTCTACGCGGCCCTGCACCGGGCAGGGTACGCCAGCCAGCCGAGCTCGGAGCACCGCAGCGACGGCCTGCGCCTGCGCGATGCCTACGTCACCGCCGTGGTCCGCTGCGCACCGCCGGCCAACCGGCCGACCCCGCAGGAGCGCGACAACTGCCTGCCATACCTAGAGCGCGAGCTGACCCTGCTCGAGCGCTGCCGCACGATCGTCGCCCTCGGCGCCTTCGCCTGGGACGGGGCGCTGCGCGCGATCGCGGCCCTCGGCGGCGAGGTGCCGCGCCCAAAGCCGCGCTTCGGCCATGGCGCCGAAACCGTGGCCGGCCGTTGGGCGCTGCTCGGCTGCTACCACCCGAGCCAGCAGAACACCTTCACCGGCCGTCTCACCGAACCGATGCTCGACGCGGTCTTTGCCCGCAGCCGAGAGTTGACGGGTTCCTAGTCAGTCTCGCCTGGCCGCCCTCCGCCGAGCACCTTTTTGAGGATTGCGTTTATCCGGCATGGCGATAGTCCTCCCTATCGTTTGGACACTCTGCAGTCCCAAAATAGCGTTATGTTCATGTGGAATTGCCTTTAGGCTCGGCCGGTAGTCTTTGGTCGAAACTGATTCGAGTAATAGCCAGGTCTGTATCGATGAAAGCCGAACAAGGAGGCCTGCTCGATGGAACGACCGCGAATCAAGCGCACCACCCAGCAGATGCACGCGCCCAACGGCGACCTCTACCTGCTGAGGCCGAGCGCAGGGGCCGACATTCACATCGAGGAACCCGATGCGGAGGGGGAACGCCTCCTAAACGCCTTTGACGGAGAGCGCACCCGCGAGCAGTTGATCGAGGAGTTCGGCGAAGACGAGGTCTGCGACCTGCTCGCGCAGCTCCAGGAGCTCGGGGTGGTCGAGGACGCCAGCGACGACGACCTCATCACCGAGGCGGTGGTCGAGCGCTTCGATCGCCAGCTGCGCTACTTCAGCGACATCTCGACCGGGCCGACCCCGTCCCAGTGCCAGGAGACCCTGGAGAAGTCGAGGATCGCGGTGCTCGGCGTCGGCGGTCTCGGCGGCTGGTCGGCGCTGAACCTGGCCTGCGTCGGCGTCGGCGAGATGCTGCTGGTCGACTTCGACCGGGTCGAGATGAGCAACCTCAACCGCCAGGTCCTCTACAGCGAGGCCGACATCGGCAGGCTCAAGGCGGAGGCGGCAGCCGAACGGCTCAGCGCCTTCAACTCCTCGATCCAAGTCGAGGCACGGGTGCAGAAGCTCGACAGCGAAGCGGCGATCGCCGAGACGATCGCGGGCTACGACATGGTGATCGACGCTTGCGACTGGCCCGCCCACGACATCGAGCACTGGATCAACTCCGCCTGCTTCGCGGCGCGCATCCCGTTCATCGCGATGAGCCACTTCCCGCCGATCGCCCGGGTCGGGCCGCTCTACGTCCCCGGCTGGACCGGCTGCTTCGCCTGTCAGGAGATCGGCTACCGGCGCACCTACCCGCTCTTCGACGTGGCGATCGAGCAACAGCGCGGCCAAGAATCCCCGGCCGCGACCCTGGGCCCGGCCTGCGGGCTGATCGGCGGCCATATCGGCCTCGACGTGATGCACTACCTCACCGACCTCGCCCAGCCCTCCACGCTCGGCTGCGGTCACATCTACGACCTGCGCACGATGGAGGTGGAGCGCGAGCCCGTCGTGCCCGAGCCGGACTGCCCGATCTGCGGAGACATTCCGCGCGGCGGCGCGAGCAAAACGATTCGACAGGGAAGTGCCACGCCATAGATAGGGTGGCGGGCGATGAGAGTCGCCCGGCACCCTGCCAGCTCACTGCTCGCCACCGGCATGCTCGCCGTGGCTCTGATGGCGACCCTGGCAAGCGGCTGCGGCTCTTCGGGCACGAAGAATTCTTCGGGAGAGGGGTCGACCAAGACCACAGCCCCGCCAGGCGCCGCGGTGCTGGCCTGCACCGGCGCTTCGGGCGGCGTCGGGACACTGCGGGCGAGCGGCGTCGGCTGCGCCACAGGACGCCAAGTCGCCGCCGGCTGGACCGCGAGGGACGCCTGCGGAACGAATTCGGGCACTTCGCGGACATCCTGCACGGTCGCCGGCTACCGCTGCCTCGGCATCGCAACCGAACGCGGCCTCGCGGTCAGCTGCGCCCGGCCGGGCCGCTCTATCTCTTTCGTCGCCAAGCGCCGGTAGAAGCAGCGGATCGGACCTGGACTACGCGTGCTGACGGGCCAGGCGGCCCGCCGCCGGCACGACGAAGAGGACCAGCCAGCAATAGGGAGCCAGGCTGGGACTGACGAACGCCAGCGGGATCGAGGCGAGGAAGACGGCCGCGATCAGGAGGGACCGTCGCCTCCCCTCGCGGGCGAGCGCCGGCGTCGTTCGAGTCAGGCCCGCCCCCTGGGCATCGGCGAAGAGCAGCGCGCCGCAGAGCACGACCCCGATCAGGTTGGCGGCATAGAGGACGACCGCGGCAGTGTTCCCCCCGTGATCGCCCAGGACCCGGCTGCTGAAGGGGATCAGGACGATCCAGGCGAGGTAGAAGAGATTGAGCGAGATCAGCCTCCCGTCGAAGCCGGTCACCTCGCCGAAGAAGCGGTGATGGACGATCCAGAAGCGGCCGATCACAGCGAAGCTGATCGCATACGCGAAGAGGTCCTGGCGCTCATTCCAGAGCGCGGTCCCAAGCTCACCGCCGCGAACGTGATCGGGCACTCCGAGGTTCAGCACCAGCAGCGTGATCGCGATCGCGAAGACCCCATCGCTGAAGGCGACGATCCGCGAGAACTCGATCTCGTTCTCGTCCCGATGCTTGGTTTCCCGAGCCCTCGCCACGCACCCATCTTCAACCTCGGCGGCGACGGAACCCGCTCCGCTCCTACAATGCACCAACCCGCCGACGTAGCTCAGTTGGTAGAGCACTTCACTCGTAATGAAGGGGTCCCCGGTTCGAATCCGGGCGTCGGCTCTACGGTCCGGCCAAGATAGGGGCGGAGTGACCTCCGAA
Source organism: Solirubrobacterales bacterium (assembly GCA_035701465.1). Taxonomy (GTDB): domain Bacteria; phylum Actinomycetota; class Thermoleophilia; order Solirubrobacterales; family 70-9; genus VRUE01. The sequence continues at coordinate 141 of DASSMU010000153.1, read as the reverse complement.
TAGGTATTTTGAGGTGTAAGATACCTATTTACCATGCAAACCTTTCGCGATCTGGAGGGACATCTGGGCCTTGTGCCAGCACGCTCTGCTGCCGCACTGGCAGAGGCTGGCGCTGGGCGAGGGCGCGAGGCAGCATTCCGC
>DASSMU010000152.1:0-7470 GCA_035701465.1 Solirubrobacterales bacterium | reverse complement strand
CCGACGGTTGCGGTGCAGAGCACCATCGTGTCGCCGGCCTGGACCACGACCGCGCCACCCGCCTGCTTCGCGAGCTTGCCCGTCTCGAAGGAAATCTGGCCATCGCCGATGTCCGCCGAAACGCGGCTAACGTCAAACATGCTCATTTAGTTGTCCTACCTCCGGCCGCCCGATTGGCGGCCATCTGCTTTCAGAACTCGCGTTCTCTTTCGCAGAGAGGGTACAGATGCCGCGCCACAGGGGGTGTCTGAGCTTAGGGGGTCCTATGCACCCCTAAGCTCAGACACCCCCTTCGCGGGGAAGATCGCGGGGGTGCTGGTGACGCCGGCGCGGATGCCCGTTTCGAAGTCGCGCCGGATGCGGGTGGCGACCGCGTCGGAGCGGCGGTTGGCCTCGAAGCGGTCGAGGTCGAGCCCGAGGTGCTCGGCGCGCTGCCAGAGGTGCGGGTCGTCGACGTGGCCGCGGTCCGCGTAGAGCGAGTCGACCATCTCGAAGAAGCGTCCCTGCAGCCCGGCTGCCTCGGCTGCGGCGTGCAGGAAAGGCGAGCGCGGGTGCTTGCTGGCGACCGGGAAGTGGCGGAATACGACCGTCGCCTCGCGCGCGGCGATCTCCGCCCAGGCCGAGGCGCAGTGCGGGCAGCCGAGGTCGGCGTAGACGATCAGCTCCGGTCCCTCCCCCCGGCGATGGTCCTCCGGTCCGGCCGGCGGGACCGCGGCGCTGGTCAGCTCAGGCGTCAGGGGCGAGCGCGTCGAAGATCAGATTCGCGCCGGGAATCTCCAGCGGGGTCGGCGACTCGTGGACCCACTCGACCGTGCCCTGCTCGTCGACGAGGACGAGCGAGCGGTTGGCGTGGCCGGTCTTCTCGATGTAGGCGCCGTAGGCGCGCGCGACCTCACCCTTGGGCTCGAAGTCGGCCAGCAGCGGCGTGTCGATCCCGAGCTTCTCCTGGAAGGCCTTGTGGGCGAAGCCGCTGTCGACGCTGATCCCGACCATGGTCACGCCCTTGGCCTCGATCTCGGGCTTGACCTCCTGGTAGACCGAGAGCTGGTCGCTGCAGACCGGGCTGAAGTCGAGCGGGTAGAAGACCAGCAGAACTTTCTGGCCGCGGAAGTCCGATAGCGAGATCTTCTCGCCGTCCTGATTGCGGAGAGTGAACTCCGGCGCCGGCTCCCCGGCGGCGATCATCGGCGCAGGCCGAGTTCGGCGACGAGGGAGCGGTAGCGCTCGAGGTCGTGACGCTCGAGGTAGCGCAGCATGCGGCGGCGCTTGCCGACCAGCATCAGCAGACCGCGGCGCGAGTGATGGTCTTTGGCGTGCGTGCGCAAGTGCTCTGTGAGTTCGTTGATCCGCTCGGTGAGCAGGGCAACCTGGACCTCGGCCGAGCCGGTATCGCCGTCTGCACGGCCGTACTTGCCGATCAGCTCGTTCTTTTTCTCCTTGGTCAGGCTCATCTCGAAAAAAGTGCCGCGCCCCAGCGGGGCTTACGGCCGCTGGAAGCTAGCACAGACCCGCTTCGCGTCCTCGACATCGGCGCGCATCTGGGCGATCAGCTCCTCGACCCCAGGGAAGCGCTTCTCTCCCCGCAGGCGGGCGACGAAGGCAACACGCAGCTCGGTGCCGTAGAGGTCGCCCTCGAAGTCGATCAGGTAGGTCTCGATCAGGATGCCGCGACCGCTCTCGAAGGTCGGACGCACGCCGACGTTGACGGCGGCGGGGATGCCGTTGGCAAAGGCGGCGTAGACGCCGTGGCCGGGAATCGCGAGGCGGTCGTCGGGGACGATGTTGGCCGTCGGGAAGCCGAGCTCGCGACCGCGCTGATCGCCGCCGACCACCTCGCCCTCGACCATGAAGGGAGCACCGAGGCAGTGACGGGCGCCCTCCATATCGCCGGCCGCGACCAGGGCCCGGATCCGGGTCGAGGAGACGGTCTCGCCGTCGACCTCGACCAGGGGCACGACGCGGGTCTCAAACTCCGAGCGCCCGGCCAGCATCGCCGGGTCGCCCTTCGCCTTGGCGCCAAAGCGGAAGTTCTCGCCGACCGAGACCCGCTCGGCGCCGAGCCGCTCGATCAGCACGCCCTCGATGAACTCCTCGGCGCTGCGCTTGGCGAACTCGGCGTCGAAGGGGATCACGACCAGCTCGCGCACGCCGAGCCCCTCGATCACGTCGCGCTTGACCCCGAAGGGCATTATCAGCTTCGGCAGCGCCGCCGGGTGCAGGATCTCGAGCGGATGGGGATCGAAGGTGAGCACCGTGTCGGCGTCGTCGATCACCGCCTGGTGGCCGCGGTGGACGCCGTCGAAGGTCCCGATCGCCACGTGGCGCGCACGCGGCTGGGCATCCGGCAGGGACGTGACCTGGATGCTCATCGCAAGCCCTTCCGGTGCGCTTTATCCCCGAATAGGGGGGCAAAGGACCACTGGAAGCTCATCGCAGGGCCTCCGCTGTAACCGGGACCAGGTCGGCGACCTGTACGAGGTCGAATTCGCGGCCGGCGTCCTCGACCCTGAACGGGCCGATCGCGGTGCGGCGCAACTCCGAGCAGTAGGCATCCTCGAGGGTCTCGATCAGGGTGCGGATGTAAGTCCCCGCCGAGCACTCGATCTCGTACTCGGCGCTCTCGGCGTCGTTGGCCAGCAGCTCCGCCCGGTAGACCTCGACGTCGCGCTCGGGGGTTTCGACGGTCTCGCCGCGGTGTGCCTTGCGGTAGAGGCGCTCGCCGCCGACCCGAACCGCCGAGGTCATCGGCACGCGCTGGCGCACCGTTCCGGTCGACAGCTCGAGCGACTCGGGAATGCGGTCGGTCTCGGCCAGCTCGCCGTCGGGATCGCCGGTGCTGGAGCGCCAGCCCAGCCGCGCCCTGGCGACGTATGTCTTCGGCAGGCCGGTGAGGAAGCGCTGCAGGCGGGTCGCCCGCCCGGTCAGAACCAGCAGCAGGCCGGTGGCGAAGGGGTCGAGGGTGCCGGCGTGCCCGACCTTGCCGCCACGCTCGCGGCGCACGGCGAGGACGATGTCGTGAGACGTCTTGCCCGCCGGCTTGTCGCAGAGCAGCACGGCGCCGTCGCCTGCCCTCGCCATGGTCAGGAGCCGAGTTGGGCTTCGACCGCTCCACAGAGCAGGCCGACCAGTTGGTCGAGCTCGAGGTCGGTGGAGAAGCCGGCGGCGCGCTTGTGCCCCCCTCCCCCGTGCTCGCGCGCGATCGCCGAGACGTCGATCTCACCGCCGCTGGAGCGAAGGCTGACCTTGCGCGCGGCACGGCCGCGGTCGCCCTGGTCGCGGATCAGCGCCGCCACCTTCGTGCCCTCGACCGAGCGCAGGTGGTCGATGATCCCCTCGGTCATCTCCTCGCCGGCGCCGCTGGCCTCGTAGTCGGCTGCGGTTATGTAGGCGATCACCAGCTGCTCGTCGCAATAGCGTTCGATGCCCTCCAGGGCGCGGGAGACGAGGCGCAGCTTCTCGATCGGGACGTGCTCATAGAGGCGGCGGTAGGTCTCGTCCACCTGTACCCCGGCGTCGATCAACTCGGCGGCGATCCGGTGGGTGTGGGCGTTGGTGTTCTCGTACATGAACTTGCCCGTGTCGGTGATCAGGCCGACGTAGAGCGCCGAGGCGATCTCGGGCGTGATCTCGGCGCCGAGCAGGATCGCCAGCTCGTAGACGATCTCCGCGGTGCAGGAGGCGGCGGTGTCGACCAGGTTGAGGTCGCCAAAGAGGGTGTTGTCGTGGTGGTGGTCGACGTTGATGCGGAAGTTGTCCCCCTCGCTGAGGAACTCGACCGGCATGCGGTCGATGTTGCCGCAGTCGAGGAAGACCACGGTGCGATCGGCCATGTCGGCGGGAGGCTCGTGGAAGACCTCCTCCAGCGGCAGGAAGCGGTACTCGATCGGCAGCGGGACCTCCTTCGCCGCCATGAACATCACCGAGTCCTTGCCGAGCTGGTTGAGCAGGTGATGCATGCCCAGCAACGAGCCAAGCGCGTCGCCGTCGGGGCCCTCGTGGGCGGTGAGCAGGAAGCGCTCGCGCGAGCGCAACTCGGCGGCCACCTGCTCCAGCCCCGCCGTGGCGACGCCCGTTCCCTTGCTCACTGGTCCTCCTCGAGCAGGCGGGAGATCCGTACCCCCTGCTCGACCGTCTCGTCGTAGTGGAAGCTGAGCGTCGGCGTGCGCTTCATCCGCGTCTCGGCGGCGATCTTCGACTGCAGCACGCCGTGCGAGGAGCCCAGGCCCGCCAGCGTCGCCTTGCGCTCCTCGTCGGAACCGAGCACGCTGACGTACACCTTGGCGGCGCGCAGGTCTGGGCTGGTCTCTACCGAGGTCACGGTTACGAAGCCGATGCGGGGGTCGCTGAGCTCGGCGATCGCGACGCCGACCACCTCGCGAAGCACCTCGTTGATGCGGCGCATGCGAGGAGTGGCCATCCTACTCCAGCGTCTGCTCGACCTGCTTGGTCTTGAAGAACTCCAAAACGTCGTCCTCCTTGACGTCAGCGTAGCCCTCGAGGACGATGCCGCACTCCTGCCCCTCCTCTACCTCCTGCACGTTGTCTTTGAAGCGGCGCAGGGAGCCGAGTTTGCCGTCCCAGATCACGGTGCCCTCGCGGATCAGGCGGACGCTGGCATCGCGGTTGACCTTGCCTTCGCTGACGATGCAGCCGGCGATGCGGCCTACCTTGGAGGCCTTGAAAGTCTGCTTGACCTCGGCCTCGCCGAGGATCTCCTCGACCTCGACCGCCTCCAGCATCCCCTCCATCGCGTTGCGCAGGTCTTCGGTGATTTTGTAGATCACCGAGTAGGTGCGGACGTCGACGCCCTCGCGCTCGGCGGCGCGCCGGGCATCGGCAAGGGGGCGCACGTTGAAGCCGATGATGATCGCTTCCGAGGCCGAGGCCAGCATCACGTCGGACTCGTTGATGCCGCCGGTCTGGGAGTGGATGATGTTGATCGCGACCTGTTCCTGCGGGACCTTGGCGATCTCGTCCTGGAGTGCCTCCAGCGAGCCGGCCACGTCGGCCTTGAGGACGATGTTGAGCTCCTTGATCTCACCCTCCTGGACCCGCGAGAAGACCTCCTCGAGGCTGACCTTGCGGGCCTGGCGACGGGCCAGGGCCTCGGTCTTCAGCCTATTTGCGCGCTCCTGGGCCTCCTGGCGGGCGCGGCGGTCGTTCTCGACCGCGTGGACGAACTCGCCCGCGTCGCAGACGCCGTCGAAGCCGAGCACCTCGACCGGCATCCCCGGCCCGGCGCTCTGCACGCGCTTGCCGGTGAAGTCGTGCATCGCCCGCACCCTGCCCCACTGCGGCCCGGCGACGAGCGAATCGCCGACCTTCAGCGTGCCGCGCTGGACCAGGATCGTGACCACGGGACCGCGACCCGGGTCGAGCTGGGACTCGACCACGGTTCCCGAGGCGGGGGCGTCGGGGTTGGCGCCGAGCTCCTCGAGCTCGGTCACCAGCAGGATCATCTCCAGCAGTTTGTCGAGGCCCTCGCGGGTCTTGGCCGAGACGTCGACGTAGACCGTGTCCCCGCCCCAGTCCTCGGGGGTGAGCCCGTCGGCGGCGAGCTCGTTGCGGACCCGGTCCGGCTGCGCGCCCTCCTTGTCGATCTTGTTGACGGCGATCAGGATCGGCACGTCGGCGGCGCGGGCGTGGTCGATCGCCTCTTTGGTCTGGGGCATGACGCCGTCGTCGGCGGCGACGACGACCACGGCGATGTCGGTGACCTTGGCGCCGCGGGCGCGCATCGCGGTGAAGGCGGCGTGACCCGGGGTGTCGAGGAAGGTGATCGTCTTCTCGTCGTGGTGGACCTGGTAGGCGCCGATGTGCTGGGTGATGCCGCCGGCCTCGCCCGCAGCGACCTCGGTCTCGCGGATCGCGTCCAGCAGCGAGGTCTTGCCGTGGTCGACGTGGCCCATGATCGTGACCACCGGCGGGCGGTCGGCGAGCTCCTCCTCGGAGTCCGCGAACTCGGGTGCCTCCGGCTCCTCGTCGGCGGCGGTGACGATCTCGATCTTGCGGTCGTACTCGTCGGCGATCGCGGCGATCGACTCGTCGGTCAGGGTCTGTGTGAGGGTCGCCATCTCCCCCATCGTCATCAGCTTCTTGATCACCTCGGCGCTGCCGAGGCCGAGCAGCTCGGCGACCTCGCGCACGCTCGCCCCGGAGGGCACCGTGGTCGCCTCGGGCTCAGCCGCCTCGACTTTGGGCGGCGGCTCCTCCAGCATCGGACGGCGACGCCGCCCCCCGCGCCTGCGCGGCGGGCGTTGCGGCGGCGGCCCACCCATCTGGTCGCGGCGAGCGGCCTGCGAGTCGATCACGACGCGGCGCTTCTTGCCGCTCGCGGCGGCGCCTGCGCCGGCGGGTTTGCCCGCCGGCCGCACCGGGCCTTTCGAGGCCACCGGGGGTTTGGCCGCGGGTTTCGCGGCCGGCTCAGGCGCGGCAGCGGGTTTGGCCGGCGCCGCGGCCTTTGCCGCCGGTTTCGGCTTCTCCTCGGTGGCGACCGCGGCCCCACCATCCCCCTTGGCGGCCTCGATCGCCTTCAGCGCGTCGGCCTCCTCGACGCTGGAAGCGGCAGCCTTGGCCTCGATCCCGGCGCTCTTGAGCGCGGCAAGGACTTCTTTGCTCTGCAGCCCCTGCGCTTTGGCGATCTCGTGAACGCGCTTTTTAGCCACTAGGACTGCTCTGCCTCCTCGGCAACGGGCTCCGGCCCCACGGCCTCCTGCTCGGCAACGGGTTTCTCGTCAGGTTCATCGGGTCCCTCGTCCGAGACTTCCTCTTCCGGGGTCTCCTCCGGAACCTCCTCGACGAATTCGGATTCGGCTCGCGCAACGATCTCATCCACCTGGCCTTGATCCGCGTCAGGGTCCGCGAGGATCTCCACCTCGGTTTCGGACACCGGCCCGAGGATCGCCATCTGGCTTGTCTCGAAGCGACTCAAGGCCTGGTGCTGGGGCAGGCCGCAATAGGTCGAGCCTTCGATCGCCGCGTTGGGACAGCGGCGACCGGTCGTCAGCACCGCCATGCAGCGCCCGTCGAAGGTCTCTTCGCCCTCGTACTCGACGTCCTGGTCCTCCTGGGAGAACTCGGTCTCCGACTTGATGTCGACCCGCCAGCCGGTGAGGCGTGCCGCGAGGCGGGCGTTCTGGCCGTCGCGGCCGATCGCCAGCGAGAGCTGGTCGTCGGGGACGATCACGGTCGCCTGGCGCTCCTCGTCGTCGACGATCACCTCGCGCACCCGTGCCGGCGAGAGCGCCTTGGCGACGAAGCGGGCCGGCTCGTCGTTGTGGGGAATGATGTCGATCTTCTCGCCGCGCAGCTCGGAGACGACCATCCGCACCCGCGATCCGCGCGGGCCGACGCAGGCGCCGACCGGGTCGACTCCGTCGGCGTGGGAGACCACGGCGATCTTCGAGCGGTAGCCGGGCTCGCGCGCGACGCCGACGATTTCCACCAGCTTGTCGGCAATCTCCGGGACCT
>DASSMU010000151.1:0-11253 GCA_035701465.1 Solirubrobacterales bacterium | reverse complement strand
GCCGAAATCCGGATCCTGGTTCCGGATTTCGGCCCGTCGGCGGGAAGTCATGCGGCTGTGCGGCGCATTTCGCGGAGGGCCCAGGCGCCGAGGACGGTGAGGAGGCCGAGGAGGGCGACCGCGCCCGGCCAGGTGTTTGCCCAGGTGACGCTGCCGACGAAGCCCTGGCGCGCGGCTTCGATCACTTCCGTCACCGGGTTCGCTTCGGCGACGCTTTTCATCCAAGGCTGCAGCAGGGCCAGCGGCGCGTAGGCGGTGGTGGTGAGGACCAGCGCCATCATTCCCGCCTGCATCAGCGGTGCCGCCGACTGGCTCTTGAAGCGCAGGGCCAGGGCCGAGCCCCAGCAGGCGGCGACGGCGGCCATCGCGGCGACCATGAAGTAGGCGACCAGCAGACCGCCGACGCCGGGCCAACCGGCGCCGAGCAGCAGCGCGATGATGAGGACGAACGTGGCCGGGATCAGCGCCCGGGCGCTGGCGGCGAGCACGGTGCCCGCCAGCAGGACCCAGCGCGGGGCGGGGGAGGCGAGCAGCCGGTCGGTCCAGCCCCCCTCGATGTCGCGGGCGAGGTTCACCCCGGCGGCGGCTCCGGTGAAGCCGGCACCCTGCAGCATGCTGACCGGGACGATGTAGCTCTCGTAGGTCCCGGTCGAGAAGCCCTTCAGCTGCGTGAGGGCGCCGAAGACCCCGTTGAGGCCGAGGAAGAAGATCGTCGGCGCCAACACGCCCGGGATCGCGGCCCCCGGAACCCGCAGCAGCTCGTTCTTGGCCCGCGCCATCAGCGCCGCGATCGTCGCCAGGTTCGCGCGCCACGCCGGCAGGGTCGCGACCGATTCCATCAGCCGACCCTCAGCCGGTGTCGCAGGGCGCGGGCGCTGAGCACCAGCCCGAGCACGACGATCGCGAGGATCGCCAGCACCGCCTCGCCCAGTTCGGTGGCGTCGATCCCGGAGATGATCGGGCCGCGGACGCCTTCGACGATGAAGCTGAGCGGGTTGTATTCGGCGATCGCCTTGGCCGGCTGGATCATCAGTTCGTTGGGGAAGAATGCGGAGGAGAGGAAGAGGACGACGAGGACCAGCGGGAAGAGGCCCTGGACCACGCTGGCGCTGCCGGTGCGCAGCGCGATCGCGGCGCCGATGCCGCCGACCGCCATCGCCGTGGCGGTGACCAGCGCGATCGCGATCAGCGCGCCGGGGACGCCGGCTTCGATCTGGGCGCCGAAGATCAGCCCGATCGCGAGGAACCAGAGCGCGGCGAACAGGCCCAGCGCCGCCGTCCCGGCCAGCCGCCCGAGCACGATCGTGTAGCGGGGGATCGGCGCCGAGAAGAGACGGTCGGTGAAGCCCATCTCGATGTCGACCGCCAGCGCGATGCCACCGCTGTTGCCGGCCAGCATCAGCGACTGCATCATCGCCCCGGCCAGCATGAACTGGAGGAAGCTGTGCACGGGCGGGAAGCCAGGCAGGTTGACGGCGCCGCCGGCGCCGCCGGTCTGGATCGCCAGCAGTAGCGTGGGGAAGACGACGATCGGCGCCATCAGCTGGGGACGGCGGAAGGTCTGGCGGATCGAGCGCATCCCCAGTGCCCTGACGACCCTCAGGTTGGTGGCTAGTTCGCTCACGCCCCTCCCTTCCGGTGCGCTTTATCCCGGAATAGGGGGGGAAAGGCGCACCGGAAGCTCATGCCTCGACCGGGTCGGGCTCGGCGCCCTCCCCCTCCTTCTCCAGGTGGTGGCCGGTTTTGGCGACGAAGACGTCGTCGAGGGTGGGGCGGACCAGCTCCAGCGACTCGACCGCGATCCCGGCCTCGTCGAGGGCGCGCACGACGCGGGGGATGTCGGCGGCCCCGTTCTCGACTTCGACCAGGACCGTCTTGCCGTCCTTGGGCGGCAGCAGCTTGCCGATCCGCGCACAGACCTCCTCGGCCTCGGCGACCGAGCCCGCGGCGAGCTGCAGCTGGATGTGCGGGTTGCCGATCTGCGCCTTCAGCGACTCCGGGGTCCCTTCCGTAACGATCCTGCCGTTGTCGATGATGCCGACGTTGTCGGCGAGCTGGTCGGCCTCCTCCAGGTACTGGGTGGTGAGGAAGACCGTCGTCCCCTCGTCGTTCAGCGCCCGCACCTCCTCCCAGATCGTCTTGCGGCTGACCGGGTCCAGGCCCGTGGTCGGCTCGTCGAGGAAGAGCACGCGCGGTTCGTGGACCAGCGCCGCCGCGAGGTCGAGGCGCCGCTGCATCCCGCCCGAGTAGGTGCCGACCCGGCGGTCGGCGGCCTCGACCAGGTCGACCCGCTCGAGCAGGTCGTCGGCGCGGCGCCTGCCCTCGCTGCCAGGCAGGCCCTGGAGCGTCGCCTGCAGGCGGATCAGCTCGCGGCCGGTCATCAGCGGGTCGAGCGCCGCTTCCTGCAGGGCGACGCCGATCGAGGCCCGCACCGAGCGCGCTTCCTTGCGCACGTCGTGGCCGGCGACGCTGGCGCGGCCGCCGGTAGGCAGCAGTAGCGTCGTCAGCATCCGCACCGTCGTCGTCTTGCCGGCTCCGTTGGGGCCGAGGAAGCCGTAGATCTCGCCCGCCTCGACCGCGAGGTCGATGCCCTGCACGGCGAGCACCTCGCCGAAGGCGCGCTCCAGGCCCTCCACCTCTATCGCCGCCATCAGGCCTCCGTCGGCTCTGCCTGCGCCAGCGGCGCCAGCGGCGGCAGCGACTCGACCCAGCGGCGGCCGTTGGCCCGCTCGAGCGCTTCGGCGGCGTCTAGCAGCAACTCGTCGCGCCCCCAGGCCGCCTGCAGCTGCAGGGCGATCGGCAGCCCGCCGGAGCCGAGCCCGACCGGGACGCTGATCGCCGGGATCCCGGTCAGGTTGGCGAGGGCGGCGCCGCGCACGTTCGCCTGGTCGGCCGTGTGCGTTCCCGAGGGCAGCTCGACCATCGGCGACTCCAGCGGCGGCGCGGTCGCCGGGATCGTCGGCCAGGCGATCACGTCGACGTCCGCGAACAGCGCCGCCAGGCGGCGCCGCATCAGCGTGCGCAGGCGCTCCGCCTGCACCATCGCGACGGCCGGCAACAGCATCCGGTACTTGATGAAGCCACGGTTGATCGGGCTGATATCGGGATGGAGCTCGTTGAGCCGCCGCGGCGTCACGCCGGCGAGGCTCTCGCCGTTGATGACGAGGATCGCCGCCAGCGTCGCTGCCTCGAGATCCGCCAGCTCGATCTCGCGGACCTCGCCACCGGTCTCGGCACGCAGCGCCTCGATCGCCGCCTCGCACGCCTCGCCGACCTCCGGCGCGACGTCCTCGGAGACCGTGTCGCGGACGACCCCGATCCGCAGCCCGGCGGCGTCGCCCGCCCGCAGGTCCTCGTCGAAGAGGGCCGAGCCGAGCAGACGGCAGTCGGCGGCGTCGGCGCAGAGCGGGCCGGAGACGATCAGGGTGGTCACCGCCTCCATGTGGTGTCCAGCCATCGCCGAGCGGCCGAAGGTCGGCTTCAGGCCGGTCAGCCCGCAGTAGGCGGCGGGGAAGCGAACCGAACCGAGCCCGTCGGCGCCGACCGCGGCAGGGACGAGCCGGGCGGCGACCGCCGCGGCGGGGCCGCTGGAGGAACCGCCCGGGCAGCGCTCCGTGTCCCAGGGGTTGCGGGCGGCCCCGTAGACGGAGACGTTGCCGGTGCTGCCGGCACCCAGCTCGTGCATGTTGCCGATGCCGACGACGATGGCGCCCGCGTCGCGCATCGCCTTGTAGGGGCCGGACTCGCCCGGGGCGGTCGGCGCGAGCAGTTCCGCCGCACCGAAGCGCTGCGCCCGCCAGGGCAGCGGCCACTCGTCCTTGATCACCACCGGGACCCCATGCAGGGGCCCTGCGGGGGCCTTGGCGAGCATCTCCCGCGAGCGCTCCGGGAAGGTCTCGACCACGGCGTTGATCTCCGGGTTGCGCTGCTCGATCCGGGCCAAGGTCGCCTCGAGCAGCTCGGCCGCGTCGAGCTCTCCGGCGGCGATCGCCGCTGCCAAGGTGCGCAGGTTCAGGTCGAGGGCGCTCATAGCTGCTCCGGCGCGCGGGAGAGGTCGGGATCGCGCTCGGGCTCGAGCTCGCCGAGGTCGAGCGAGATCAGGTCGAGGATCGCGGGCCAGAACATCTGGTGGGCCGCGTTGGCGACCGCGAGCTCGATCTCGTCGGCCTCGATCCCGAACGAGGCGAGGCCGGCGGGGACGAAATCCTCTGCACGGTCGGTGGCCTCCATTCCGGGAGGCAACCCTACAGAGGCCAGGTGGCCGGGATCGTGCAAGGAGAAGCCGAGCGCCGCATTCCCCCGGTCCGGAAGGCAGAATCCGAGCCGCAACCCTGGCTAGAGGCCGGGGTTTGCAGCTTGAGATCGTGCAAGGAGCAGCCGAAATACGAGCCGGTGGGCCGCGCGCAGCGGTGGCGCTCGCGCTTGCCTGCCTTTTCGCGGCCCTCGTCGTGGCCGCCTGGCCCGGCGCCGCCGACTCGGCGCCGCTGCAGGTCGTCGTCCTCGGCAAGACCGCCACGACGCCGCCTCCGTCCTGTCCGGGCAAGATCGTCAACAACGTCGAGGTCATCCCCTGCCGGGTGGAGGGACACGTCACCGGTTTCCAGGCGATCGCGGGTGGCGTCAGCCAGCCCTACGAGGCGCCCTTCGATGGCAAGGTCGTCGCCTGGTCGATCACGCTGGCAAAGCCCTCCCACACGGACGGGAAAACGACCACGAACGAGGTCGGCTTCTTCGACGAATTCCTCGGCAAACCCTCGCAGGCGCGGATCGGCATCCTGCGCCCGGTCGAAGGCTCCAACCCGCCGCAATACACGCTGGTCCGCCAAAGCCCGCTCGAGGTGCTCAACCCCTACTTCGGCAGCACCCCGATCTTCGCCCTCGAACACCCGCTAAGCGTGCTGCGCGGCCAGGTCGTCGCCCTCACGGTGCCCACCTGGGCGCCGATGTTCGCCTTCAACGTCAGCTCCGAAGAAACCTGGCGCGGCAGCCGCATCTCCGGCCACTGCGCCTCCAAGGAAGACATCCAGGGCGGACATCCTCAGCAGGGCGTAGGCAAGACCAAGACCTATGGCTGCTACTACTCCAACGCCCGCCTGCTCTACACGGCGACTCTCGTGAAGAAACCCTGACGCAAGCGGAAGCATCTTCTGGCCCCCATGCTTTGAGCACCGTTTCGACCGCTCCGTCGAATCCGGCATTTCATTTAAATGACGGGGATGCCAGATTTTATTACTTGCATTTTTCTTAACGTCGCGCCATAATGGCCGTATGGCCTTTCTCGCGAAGGCTTATCCAGTCGACACAGGACCGCCGTGAAACTGATCAGAGGCTCCGGCCTCCTCGCGCTGATGACACTGATGGCGTTGACGGCAATGGCCTTCGTCGGCGTCGGCTCGGCGATGGCAAGCACCGGGCTGTGCGGAGCTGATGAACTGTACTGCGCCTCGCCGTTCACCCACGTGCACGAAACCTCGGTCGGCAAAGCGATCCTGTTAGCCAGTCCCAAAATCGAATGCAACGTCTTATTCTTAGGCGAAGTAGTCGGAGAAGGCGAAGCAGGCCAGCTGGAAATCGAAGGCAACTTCACCTACACGAACTGCGGCTCCGGCTGCACCGTCACCGAAGCAAGTGCCTCCACTGGCATCGAAGTCGAAAGGACAGGGCACGAAACCGCCAAAGTGGTCGGCGAAGGCGAAGTCCACGTCAACTGCATCGGCATCAACTGCTACTTCAACGGCAAAGGACTTGCCGGCACCGCCAAGGGCCCCTTATTAGCGACCCAGAAAAATGGGGAAGTCTCGGTTCAGGAACAGACGGTCCATAAGACAAAAGGCACCTTCTGCCCCAGTACGGCCAAATTAGACATCACGACGACGCCGTTAAGTGCGACCTACATCGATGAAGGCGGCGGCGGCTTAACGGCGACTTCGACCTCCCTCTCCACCTCGCTCAAAGGCGGCGGCAAAGAAGGGACCGAAATCACCGTCGCCGAGGGCTCCAAAGTCAAGGACACTGCGACCCTCAGCGGCGAAAACGCCTCTAAAGCCACCGGCACGGTCGACTATGCCGTCTACAAAGACAAAGAATGCAAAGAACTCGTCACCCAAGCCGGCAAAGTTACGGTCAAAGAAGGCAAAGTCCCCGATTCTGAAGAAAAGGAACTCGAAGCGGGTAAGGAATACTTCTGGCAGGCCAAGTACTTAGGCGATGAAATGAACAACGAATCGACCTCGACCTGCTCCAAAGAGGTTCTCAAGGTCAAGGCCAAAGTCACGCTCTCGACGACCCTCTCCGGCGGCGGCAAAGAAGGGGCCGAAATCACTATCGCAGAAGAAGCGGAAGTCAAAGACCAGGCGATCCTCTCGGGCACCAACTCCTCGAACGCTGGTGGCGTGATCAAATACAAGGTCTATAAAGACAAAGAATGCAAAGAACTGGTGACCAGCGCTGGCGAAGGCGAAGTCGAAAAAGGTAAAGTTCAAGCGTCGAGCGGTGTGACGCTTTCCGCTGGGGTCTATTACTGGCAGGCGATATACGAAGGAGACTCCCTGCACGAAAAATCAACAGGAGCCTGTGGCTCGGAGGTTCAGGAAGTACTTCCGCCGACGACGCTTTGCAAAGCCAACGAAACTCCCTGTGCGAATGCCAAGATCTGGCCGGCCGGCGAAATCAGAACGGCGAGTGAACTCGGGGTCCCCAGTCGCTTCGTCCTTAGCTTCGGCGGCGTCGAAAAGAAAGTGAAATGTGCAGCTTCGGTGTTCGAAGGAGAAATGTTTACCAGGGCCGCATGGCCGCTCCGAGGCAAAATGACCACAATGGACATTGGCAGCTGTGAAGAAGACTGCCTCGAATGCTTGCCGTGTACGGTCACAACCGAAGACCTCCCCTACTACGTCGAAATGGATGCGACCGGCTCCGGCGACGGCGCGATGACGATGCGGATATGGACTAGTGGACCGCCGCGCATGAAAATCGCTTGCATCGGCTTCACCTGTATCTACGAGACTGCAAGTCTAGCCGCGCTGGAAGCATCGATCGAAGGCGGCGAACCGGCGACACTGGTGGTCAACACCTCCCTCGACAAACTTCAATTCGGCTCCACCGAAGGATGCGGACCGGAAGTGCACTGGACCGCGAAAGACAACTTCACCAAGCCAAACGAAGGCGTGAACAAAATGTGGGTGGTCCGGGATGGGGTCTGACCTGCCCAGCCGCTGTGCTCGGTGCGCTGGCGGCGTCGTAGGTTGGTTCGTGCGATTCGAGAAGCGGCAGGTGCTGATCCGGTTGAATTCCTCTGCCTGTCGGATCTGACTAGGAGCGGTTCAGCGCTTCTTGCCGCAGCCCGCAGTAGGGGCAGTCGCTGACGTCCAGCCCGACCAGTTGGTCGCAGCGGCGGCAGGCGCGTAGGTTGGCCGGCGTGCGGGGGAGGGACGAGGCGGAGGGGGCGAGCGGCAGGACCATCGCCACCGGCTCCATCTCCTCGCCGGTCTCGCGGTCGAGGTAGACCTGGCCCGGCTCGGCGTGGGCGAGCGCCTCGCGGCCCGAGGCCGGCGCGCGCATCCTGTAGAGCTGTTTCGAGTTCACGGCAGCGAAGACTAATAGCTTGCGCGGTCCCGATGCGTTTCCTGATCTTCCACGGCTACATGCTGCGCGGCACCGGCAGCAGCATCTACAACGCCAACCTCGCCCGCGCGCTGGCCAAGCTCGGCCACGAGGTCCATCTCCTCTGCCAGGACCGCCAGGTCGAGATCGAGGACGTCCAGATCCACAACCCGGACATCCACGGCCTGCTCCCGGTCTACGTCAAGGACCCCTATGAGGGCTTCGAGGTCAAGGCCTTCCCCGAGCTGAGCGAGGAGGAGCTCAACCGCTACATCGAGGCGAACGTCTCCGCCGTTCGCGATGTGGCGGCTTCGGTCGGCGGAATCGACGCGGCACTTGCCAATCACCTGATCATGGGCCCGGCGATCCTGGCCCGCGCCGACGTCGCCCCCTTCGCAGCCAAGATTCACGGCTCAGCGCTCGAGTACACGGTCAAGCCGCACCCACGATTCCTGCCCTATGCACGCGAGGGCATGGAGGCGGCCCGAGGGGTACTGGTTGGCTCCCGCCATACCGCCGAGTCGCTCTGGGCTGCGCTGCCGGATGTCTCCGGCCTTCGAGAGAAGACGCGGCTTGGGCCACCGGGGGTTGACACCGAGAGGTTCGTGCCGGGAGGAGCGGGCGGGGGTGGAGCGTCTTGTACTTTTTCGTCCACCGGCCCGGGAGTCGCCGCCGACGCCCCACCGAAAAAGTTAAGCGGAACCCCCGCCCGCTCCTCCCGGCACGTCGTCTTCGTCGGCAAGCTGATCGTCTCCAAGGGAGTTGATCTGCTCTTGGCCGCGTGGCCATTGGTCAAGGCCGAGCATCCAGACGCGATTCTCGAAATCGCGGGATACGGGGAGTACGAGGAGGGACTGCGGCGGCTGCAGGCGGCTCTCGAGCGGGGAGACATCGACGATGCGCGCAAGGTGGCGCTGGCCGGCTGGGGCATCGAGGGCGGGGAGGAGAGGCCGCTGCCGATCCTGTCTGCGTTCCTGGCTGAGCTGCCGCCCGGATATGCGGGTGCTGCCGTGGCTGCCGCCGGATCGGTCGAGTTCATCGGGCGGTTGGAGCACGATGAGGTTGCGGAGCTTCTGCCCGGTGCGGAAGCTCTGGTTATGCCGAGCACCTTTCCGGAGGCGTTCGGGATGGTTGCTGCCGAGGCCGCCGCTTGCGGGGTGCTGCCCGTGTCTGCAGGCCATTCGGGGATGCTGGAGGTGTCGAAGCAGCTGATGGCGGCGCTGCCGCCGGAGGTCGGTCGACTGACGTCTTTCCCCGTGGAGATGGGCGCCGTCGAGGCGATCGCGGAGCGGCTGAACGGGTGGTTGAGCCTGTCCGACGCGGAGCGCGGCGTCGCTCGGGAAAGCCTGGTCGAGACCGCGCGGCGGCTTTGGAGCTGGGAGGGTGTCGCCCGTGGCGTCATCGCCGCTTCGCGGGGGGAGCTTGACCGTCTGCCGGATGCATAGAATGCGCCCCCGCCGATGATGGCCCGCCTCCCGATAGCGAAGATGCTCGCCGCCACGCTTGCGTTTACGGCGGTGATCTCGGCCGTGATGCTGTCGATCGAATGGGACGGCCAGCAGGCTTCGACCGCGGCGCCGAAGATCGACCAGCTGCTCGACGTGATGATCGTCCTCTCGTCCTTCGTCTTCTCGCTGGTGATGGTGATGCTCTTCTACGCGCTGTGGAAATTCAGGGCCAAGCCGGGGGACGAATCCGACGGCGAGCCGATCCACGGCAATACCCGGCTCGAGGTCGCCTGGACCGTGATCCCGACGATCATCGTCCTCTTCGGCGCCGGCTACAGCTGGTCGGTCCTCAACGAAATCGAAGAACCCGTCTCGAACTCGCTGACGATCGACGTCTTCTCCCAGCAGTACGCCTGGAGCTTCGGCTACCCGAGCAAGGGCGACGCCTGGTCGCAGGGTGAGCTGCACGTGCCGCTGGGTCGCCAGATCCACTTCAAGATGCATGCCCAGGACGTGATCCACTCCTTCTGGGTCCCCCAGTGGCGGATCAAGAAGGACAACGTGCCAGGCATCACGACGACGGCGATCGTCACGCCGGACAGGCTCGGCGCCTACCAGCTGATCTGCACCGAGCTCTGCGGCTTCGGCCATGCCTCGATGCGGGCCAAGGTCGTGGTCGAAAGGCCGGCCGACTTCCGCAAGTGGGTCGAAGCCCTGCCGGAAACGGTCCCGCAGGAACTGGAGCAGTCGGTCCGGCAGGACACCGAAACCAACCCGGTGCCCGTCGGCGCCGGCGGGGCATAATGGGGGACTTCTGATGGTGGCTGCGATCAAGCAACCGGGGTGGATTCGCGGGGCGCTCGGAGCGCTGCTGGGCGCCGCCTTCGGCTTCGCCCTCGTCGTCGCCCTGCGCAAGGCCTCCGGCCTGCCTGCCTTCCAGTCCGAACAGACCGGCTACCCGCAGGTCGTAGTGCCGCTGGTCACCGGCCCGCTCGGCTTCCTCGCCGGCTTCGGCTGCTTCGACTACTGGCTGCGCTGGGCGGCCGGGATGCCGACGATCCCCGAGGACCACTCCCAGCACGGCGCCAAGAGCTGGAAGGACTACTTCCGCTTCAACACCGATCACAAGGTGATCGGCATCCAGTACATCTGCACCACCTTCTTCTTCTTCTTCGTGGGCGGCCTGATGGCGATGCTGATCCGGGCCGAGCTGGCGCAGCCCGGCACCCAGATCGTCGACGCCGCCACCTACAACAGCCTCTTCTCCACCCACGCGGTGCTGATGATCTTCGTCTTCGTGATTCCGGTCTTCGCCGGGATCGCCAACTACGTCCTGCCGCTGATGATCGGCGCTCCGGACATGGCCTTCCCGCGCCTCAACGCGCTCAGCTTCTGGATGCTGCCGATCGCGGGGCTGCTCTTCGTCGGCAGCTTCCTCGCCCCCGGTGGCGCCTTCGACGCCGGCTGGACCGGCTACGCGCCGCTCTCGACCGGGGCGCCGCTGGGCCAGTCGTTCTTCAACCTCGGCGTCCAGTTCGCCGGCGCCTCCTCGATCGCGACCGCGCTCAACTTCCTGGTCACGATCGTCTCGATGCGGGCGCCGGGGATGACCTTCTGGCGGATGCCGCTGCTGGTCTGGGCCAACCTCTCGACCTCGCTCCTGGTCGTCGCCGCGACGCCGTTCATCGCCGGCGCCCAGTTCATGGTCCTCTTCGACCGCGCCCTGCACACCAACTTCTTCCAGTTCGCCGGCGGCGGCGACGTGATCAGCTACCAGCACATCTTCTGGTTCTACTCGCACCCTGCCGTCTACATCATGATGCTGCCCGGGTTCGGGATCATCTCCGAGGTAATCTCGACCCACGCCCGCAAGCCGATCTTCGGCTACCGGCTGATGGCGCTGGCGCTGATCGGGATCGTCGTGCTCAGCTACACGGTCTGGGCCCACCACATGTTCGTCGCCGGCATGTTCTCGTGGCTGCGGGTGCCGATGATGATCACCACGCTGCTGATCGCGGTGCCGACCGGGATCAAGATCTTCTCCTGGCTGGGGACCCTCTATTTCGGCAAGATCCACACCTATTCGACGGCGATGCTGTTCGCGCTCGCCTTCATCGTCACCTTCACGATCGGCGGCATCAGCGGCGTGATGCTGGGCATGGTGCCGATCGACATCCACGTCTCCGACACCTACTTCATCGTC
>DASSMU010000150.1:0-2481 GCA_035701465.1 Solirubrobacterales bacterium | reverse complement strand
CGTCAAGGTGGCCTTGCCGTATCGGCCCGTCGGCGGGGCAGCGCGGTTCGTTCGACCGCGGCCAGCAGCTCCTCCCGCGGATGGTCGAGCAGCAGGCGCACGCGGCGCGGGGGCTCCTCGTCCTCGATCCAGGTGACGGTTCCCGGCCAGTAGGGCCCCGGCGGGGCGCCGTGATGGTGGAAGGCGTCGGCGTAGACCCAGCTGCCCGTGTTGTGCAGGCGGCCGCCGCCGGGCAGCGGCCACTCGGCGTCGGCCTCTTCGGGGCCGCCGCGGTGGGTGTGGCCGGTGATCGTGTGGGCGGCCTCGACCCGCAGCCGCCGCGACATCTCGGTTGCCGCGTCGATGCCGCTGCGGGCGATCGCGGTGGGGGAGAGGTCGGCGTCGAAGCCGGCACGGAAGAGGCGGTTGAGGAGCCAGACGCTTCCCGGGACGCCGGCCGCGACGGCCGCCTTCGCGGCGGTTTTGCGGGCTCGGCCGCCCTTGCGGTGGCGACCCGAGATCGCGCGCCAGGCCCGCGCGGAGGGGACGGTGGCGGCGGGTGCCAGGCCGGTCTCGGCGAGCGCGTAGGCGAGGCTGTAGATCGGTCGCAGGATGCGCTCGTAGTCGGCCGGGGCTGCCGGGTCCGGCGGCTGGCCGCCGGCGCGCATGACGGCGGCCGCGGCGACGCACTCCAGCCGGGGAAGGCTCATGTGGCAGTCCATGTAGTGGCCGTGGGTGGCGTAGACGTCGTCGCGCAGCCAGACGCCGGGGTAGGCGATGCCGAGCTCTGTCTCGCCGAGCCAGTCCGCGATTCGGCTCGCCTGCTCGCCCGCCGGCAGGCCGCGGTGCTCGAGGCCGAGCGTTGCGCCGGCCAGCGCCACCTCGTCCAGCAGCGGCTCGGCGAGGCGGTGGTCGTGGTTGCCGGGGACGAGGACGACGCGACGGCCCGCCATCGCCACACCGAGCTCCTCGAAGAAGGGCCGGACGGTCTCTAGCACGCGTGCCATCGGCAGCTCGCGCAGCTCGAGCACGTCGCCGAGCAGGACGAGGCGGTCGGCGTCGCGGATCTCCTCCAGCAGGATGCGGCGCATCGCCGGGTCGCGTGCCAGGTCCTCGCCGTTGGCGCTGCCCAGGTGCAGGTCGGAGACGATCGCCGTGCGCATCGAGGACGCAACCTAGCCGTTCCGGTTTGGCTGACCAGCCAGCTCTGGCTAGACTTCGGCCGGATGACCGGTCTCAGCGAAGAGCGCCTGGCGCCGTGCAACGGCATCGAGATCGCCTACCAGGAGGTGGGCGATCCCGACGGCGATCCGCTGCTGCTGGTGATGGGGCTGGGGACGCAGATGCTCGCCTGGGACGAGGAGTTCTGCGGGCTGCTGGCGGAGCGCGGCTTCCGCGTGGTTCGTTTCGACAACCGCGACATCGGCCACTCGACCATGGTCGAAGGCGCTGGCGTTCCGAAGCGGGCGGACCTCTTCCTCGGCCGCCGCTCGACCGCTCCCTACCTGCTCTCCGACATGGCCGCCGACACGATCGGCCTGATGGACCAGCTCGGAATCGAGTCCGCCCACGTCGTCGGCGCCTCGATGGGCGGGATGATCGGCCAGACCCTGGCGATCGAGCACCCCGACCGGGTCCGCTCACTGGTCTCGATCATGTCGACGACCGGCAGCCGCTGGGTGGGAACGCCGACGCTGAAGGCTTTCGGGCTGATGCTGGCCGAGGCCCCGCGCGATCGCGATGGCTACGTGGAGCGCGTCGTCAAGACCTTCAAGGTGGTCGGCTCACCCGCCTACCCGATGGACGAGCCGCGGCTGCGGGAGATGGCGGGGCGGATGTACGACCGTTCGCACAACCCCAGGGGCATCCTGCGCCAGATGCACGCGATCACCGCTTCGGGCGACCGCACGCCCGCCCTGCGCAAGCTGCGCCTGCCGGTAACGGTGATCCACGGCACCCGCGACCCGCTCGTCCGCCCCAGCGGCGGCCGCGCCACCGCCCGGGCCATCCCCAACGCCCGCCTGCGCATAGTCGAGGGCATGGGCCACGACCTGCCCCGAGAGATCTGGCCGATCTTCCTCGACGAGATCGCCGACAACGCGGCCCGGGTGGGCCGGCGGGCACCGGTCGAGCAGCCCGCCTGAGCCTCAGCGCTTCGGCCCGACGAACTCGTCGAGTCGCGCCACGTCCGCCTTGCGCGAGACGTAGATGGACTTCGGTGGCGCGGTGGTCCAGTGGAGGTTGAGCTGGTCGCATGTTTCGCAGAAGATCCGCTTGATGTCGACCGAGAGATTGCTGAACGAGTAACGCGGCGCGCGCCATCCACCGCTTCCGGTGTTGATGAATCTGCAGCCGTCCGATTGGATCAGGCCGCGAAGCAGAAGGCCGGGGGCGAGGTCGACGAGTTCCTGCTGCCAGCCGGTGAGCGCGATCTTCCGTTCGTGCTTCTTCCCGGGACCGTGCTGGGGAAGCAGGCAAGGCCACGACTTGGAATAGGCATGC
>DASSMU010000149.1:0-17364 GCA_035701465.1 Solirubrobacterales bacterium | reverse complement strand
ATATCTTCAGCGGGCGGGACACACCGCCTAGCTCACGGCGGCGAGTTCGATCACGTAGATCACTGGAACATGGGTGTAGGCCTGCGCCGGCGGCACAATGAGCTCTCGGCGTCCGCCCACCCGCATGCCCTTGAGGCCTGTTTCCCAGGCACCAAGCGACTCGCCTTCACCGAAGCTGGTGTGGAAAGGCTTGTTCCACCAGTCTTCGTAGCGCTGGCCGGTCCGGTAGTCGAAGCTCTTGTATTTGAAGGCGCCAATCCGGCCCTTTTTCAGGACCGCTCCGGTGCCTGGCCTGAGATCCTTGACGATCAGCTTCTTCGGCACCGGGCTGTGGTGGACGATGACCACCGGGGCCCCATTCCGCCAGACGACTTCGTCGGCTGCCGGTGGGGAATCGCCTGACCCTCCGCCGCAGGCGCCAAGGACGAGACATGCCAAGACAAAGCTGATTGGCACGAAAATCTTCACGATTCGGGATCGTACTATCAACCCCAAAATGCCAGCAAGCCGGAGGGTGACGATTCAGCCCTTGCCGGAGATCAGGTCCCAGGCGCGACGCAGCTTGTCGTGGCCGCCCCCTGCCATGTCGTCCGGGCCGATCTCGACCGAGCCGGGGTTGGCGCTTGGCTCGGGTAGGGCCTCCGCCGCCGCGGCATCGATCTTCAGCACCACCCCCCGCTCGTAGATCTCCCCGACCTCGGGAGCATCGACAAACCTGTGGCCTCCCGGCAGGGCGCTCGTGTCCAGCACTATGCCGTCGAAGATGTCGTCGTCGGGCACCGCGAGAACGTGCTCGACCTCTCCGAGCTTCTTGCCGTCGCTCGAGTAGACGGGAACCCCCGCCTGCACGACGAGGAACGAACTCGGTGCGCCCAGATCCTCCATTACCCCGTGAGCATATCTGGGGACTCGCCACCCCCAGGAGCTCGGGAGCGGGCTATGCTCGCCACCAGACCAAGGTTCTAGCAAGGAGGAAGCAAATGGCAGTTGGCCTAAGGCTCAAGTTCGACGGTGGTACGCAGGAGCAGTACGACGCCGTGCATGCCCAGATCGACGCGGATGCGAACCCGCCCGAAGGGCTGATTTTCCATGCAGCAGGTCCGATCGAGGGTGGCTGGGGCATCATCGCCTTCTGGGAGTCGCGCGAGCACTTCGATCGCTTCCAGCAGGAACGGCTCGGCCCGGGGATCCAGGAGCTCGGAGACCGCGCTCCCCAGAGCCCACCCGAGATCAAGGAGTTCCCGGTCCACCACCTCCTCAAGCCTTAGGGCAGGGATGGGCCTCAACCTCGCATCGCTGCTGGTCGAGAGCGCCGAGCGGACGCCGGATGCACCGGCGATCCGGCTCGGCGAGCTCGAGCTCGGCTACGGCGAGCTCGACGACCGCAGCGCCCGGCTTGCCACGCTATTGCGCGAGAAGGGGCTCGAGCCCGGCGACCGGGTCGGGGTGATGCTGCCCAACGTGCCCGAGTTCCCGGTCGCCTACTACGGCGTGCTGCGGGCGGGTTGCGTGGTCGTGCCAATGAACGTGTTGCTGAAGCGGCGCGAGATCGCCTTCTACCTGGAGGACTCCGGCGCCAAGCTGCTGCTCGCCTGGCACGGCTTCCTCGAGGAGGCGCGCGACGGCGCGGCCGACGCGGGCGCCGAGCTGGTCGGGGTCGAGCCGGCCTCCTTCGCCGCTTCGCTCGCTGAGCTCGAGCCGACCCCCGGCCTGGTCGAGACCGCCGAGGACGACACCGCGGTGATCCTCTACACCTCGGGCACCACCGGCAAGCCCAAGGGCGCCGAGCTGACCCACATGAACCTCTTCCGCAACGCCGACGTCTCCAGCCGCACGACGTCGGAGATCGCAGAGGGCGACGTCGTTCTCGGCACCCTGCCCCTCTTCCACTCCTTCGGGCAGACCGTGAGCATGAACGCGTCGCTGATGGTGGGTGCCTGCCTCACCCTGGTCCCCAGGTTCGACCCGGGCGAGGCGCTGGCGACGATGTAGCGCGATGGCGTCACCCACTTCTACGGCGTGCCGACGATGTACGGGGCGTTGCTGCACCACCCCGGGCGCGAGAGCTTCGACACCTCCTCGCTGCGCATCTGCATCACCGGCGGCGCCTCGATGCCGGTCGAGGTGCTGCGCGGCTTCGAAGACGCCTTCGGGGCGAAGGTGATGGAGGGCTACGGCCTCTCGGAGACATCGCCGGTCGCCTGCTCCAACCACCCGGACAAAGAGCGCAAGGCCGGCTCGATCGGCACCCCGATCGAGGGGGTCGAGATGCAGGTCGTCGACGAGGACGACAACCCGGTCACCCAGGGCGAGGTCGGCGAGATCGTGATCCGCGGCCACAACATCATGAAGGGCTACTGGCAGCGGCCCGACGCGACCGCCGAGGCGATGCGCGGCGGCTGGTTCCACAGCGGCGACATGGCCCGCACCGACGAGGACGGCTACTTCTACATCGTCGACCGCAAGAAGGACCTGATCATCAGGGGCGGCTACAACGTCTACCCGCGCGAGGTCGAGGAGGTGCTCTACGAGCACCCGAAGATCCGCGAAGCGGCCGTCGTCGGCGTCCCCCACGACGAGTGGGGCGAGGAGATCGGCGCCGCGGTCGTCCTCCACCAGGGCGAGCAACTTGCCCCCGAGGAGGTCGGCGCCTACGTCAAGGAGCGGATCGCCGCCTACAAGTACCCGCGCGTGGTCTGGTTCATCGATGAGCTGCCGAAGGGACCAACGGGCAAGATCCTCAAGCGCGAGATCGAGCCGCCGGCGCCTGTGTGACGAAGTCACGGCGGGACAAACTGGCTGGTTGGCCAGTTTGGCGGTAATCTCCGCGCCAGCAGCCGCCGGAGGCACCAACGAAGGAGCAGAGATGAGCGTCGCGTCGCAGAGCCTGATGGACAACGTCACCTACGAGGATCTCTACCGCCGCTGGGAGGGGGGCAACTGGAGCGCCTACGACATCGACTTCTCCGGCGACAAGGACGGCTGGGAAGGCCTCAGCGAGATCCAGCGGCGCTCGGCGATGTGGATCTACTCAATGTTTTTCTACGGCGAGGACCGGGTCGCCGACACCCTCGCCCCCTACATCACCGCCGCACCGACCGAGGAGCAGTCCTACTTCCTCGCCACCCAGCAGGTCGACGAGGTCCGCCACTCGGTCTTCTTCCACCGCTTCTTCAAGGAGGTGATCGGGGTCGGCGGTGACTCGATCCAGCAGACCCTCGCCGCCACCCTGCCCCAGCTCAACTGGGGCTACCGCGGCATCTTCGACCGGCTCGACCTGATGGCCGAGGAACTGCGCAAGGACCGCTCGCTGCCCAAGTACGCGCAGGCGATCACGCTCTACCACCTGATCGTCGAGGGCTCGCTGGCCCAGCCAGGCCAGCACTTCATCGAGGACTTCTTCGCCTCCGAAGAGACGATGCCCGGCTTCAGCTCCGGCATCGCCAACGTTTCCCGCGACGAGCAGCGCCACATCGGCTTCGGCGTCAAGGTGCTCTCCGAGCTGCTCAGGGAGGGTGCACCCGGCTACGAGGAGTGCAGGGCGGCGGTCGTGGAGCTGCTGCGTGAGGTCCTGCCCTACGGGCCGGCCGTCTTCCACCCGCCGAACATGGACCGCTCCTACACCGAGTGCTACGGCTTCTCGCTCGAGGACATCTTCGCCTTCGGCCTCAAACTGATCCGCCAACGCTGGCGCACGATCGGCTACCCGATCGAGGAGATGCCGCCCGGCGTCTTCCCCTTCGACCCCGAGAAGAGCCCCGAGGAGATCGCCGAGAATCAGGTGAAGCTGATGATGGGCGGCATCCTCGGCCCGCCCGACAGCGTCCCTCAGAGCTCACCCGAGCTGCAGCGCCTCTACTTCGACGTGATCGAGCGCGTAGTCAACACCAAGGCGGCCAACGGCACTCGCCTCGTCTACCAGTGGCGCTTCAGCGACGCCGAGCCCTGGCACCTGGTGATCGACAACGGCTCCACCCACGCCGAGCCGGGCGAAGCGCCGAACCCCAACCTCGTCCTCGAGGCCAGCTGGGGCGACTTCATCGCCACCGGCAAGCCCGACTCCAATCCGCTGAAGATGGTCCTCACCCGCCGCCTCCGCCCGCGCGGCTCCTTGCGCGAGCTGGCGCGGATGCGCAAGGTGTTCCCGAGCTGAGCGGTTAGCCGGTCCCCGAGCGTCGCCTGCGCGGCGACGCGTAGAGGCAGCGAAGGGTCAATTTTGGCGCTGCAGCACGCTTGGATCCCCCCAAACTCCGCTCTAATTGAATTAGAAGGATCTTTTTGATAGAAAGCTGCACTTCCATTAGAACGGTGCGGTTGCAAGTGCCGATGGAGCAGCTTTTTCGCAGCAAATAGGGAGAGACCCCTTGGGAAAGCAGCGTCTGCCGTTGTCGACTTCGACCTGCCGTTACCGCAAGCAACGGAAAGGACCAGTCCTATGAAACGGCTATTCATTGCCACGGCACTGATGGCTGCGATGCTGGTGCCAGCATCACAGGCACTCGCCTCCTCGCACCACCCGAAAGGCGAATACGCTCAGTTCGCAGAGTGCCCCTTGAACCACCCTGAACTCGTGTTCTGCACCTTCGCGGAATCGAGTGGTGGCTTCTTCCAGGTCGGCAAAAAAACCGTTCCGCTGAAAAACCCGGTCATCCTCCAGGGCGGGCTTTTAGTCAACGAAGAAACGGAAACAACGACCTTCGTCGGCGCCGAGAACGGCGTATCCCTCGTCCCAACCCCGCAGACGGTACCGGGGGGGCTTCTGGGAGTAGAAGCGCCTAAATCGTGGCCGCTGTTCCTCCAGATCCTGTTCAACGAAACGATCAACAAAGGCCTCACCGGGGTCACGGCGACGGTCGAACTAGCCGCCCCGGCGTCGTCGATCAAAGTCAACCCCGGGAACCTGCTCAGCGAAGAAGGTACTGCTCTCGGGCTGCCGGTGAAGATCAAGCTGGGCAACGCGTTCCTCGGCAACAACTGCTACATAGGCTCGAACGCTCACCCGGTGCAGATCGACTTCACCACTGGAGAAACGTCTCCTCCCCCGCCGAACAAACCGATCCACGGCAGCGCCGGCACGGTTACGTTCAATGAAGTGGGAACGATCATCACCGCAAGCGGAGGCTCCTTCGTGAACAACTCGTTCGCGGCGCCGGGAGCCAACGGCTGCGGGGGACTCTTCTCGTTCCTCGTCGACCCGTTCGTCAACTCGCTCGTCGGAATTCCGTCCGCGGCCGGCACCAACACTGCGATCCTGGAAGGCAAATTCCAGCTCGCGGTGCCCGCAGCGGTCAAAGCAAGCGAATAGCAGCAAACCTGTACCTGTAGCCACTCAAACGCCCGCCGCGGCCACCGCGGCGGGCGTTTGTGCTTTCCAGGCGGCAAGGCCACAGCGGGGATCGACCCGCTGCTTCCAGGATTACGAAACCGGTGGCCGCCTATCGGCCCAGGGCCGCTCGGCCTCGATCTGGCCGGCAAGCGAAAGCAGAGTCGACTCGTCTCCCGGCCGCCCGACGATCTGGACCGCGAGGGGCAGCCCGTCGACGGCCATCCCCATCGGCACTGACATCGCCGGGTTGCCGAGGTGGTTCCAGGGGACGCAGTAGGGGTAGAAGCGGCTCATACCGATCACCGTGCGCAGGGCGCCCTTGCCCTCCCAGCGGCGGATCGGGATCGCGGTGCCGCCCATCACCGGCGTGATCAGGACGTCGAAGGAGTCGAAGAGGGCGTTGATGCGGGCGGCGTCGACGTCGCGGCCTCGCAGGGCCCGCTGGAAGATCGAGTCGGGGAGGCGGCGACCGAGGCGGCCGAAGCCACGGGTGCGGCTTTCGAGGCGCTCGGGGTGGGGCACTTCATCGACCGTCTCGGAGACCCCGCGGAGGAAGCGGGGCGTGATGTTGTTGCCGATCCCGCCCCAGTCGGGATCTTGCTGGGTGACCTCGTGGCCGAGCGAGCGCATCAGCTCGGCGGCGTCGGCGACCGCGACCTTGACCACGTTGTCGACCGTCGGGGGCGCCGCGGCCCGGGGCGCCAGAGTCGAGTAAGCGACCCGGAGCTTGCCGGGCGGCGTCTGCGCCGACTCGACGAAGGGCCGCTCCGGGGGCGGGGGCGCTCCCTGCTCCTTCGAGCCTCCCGAGGTGACGTCGAGCCAGAGCGCGGTGTCGAGGACGTTGCGGCTGAGGCAGCCGTTCACGGCCAGGCCGTTCCAGTATTCGAGGTCGGGAGCGAAGGAGATCCGGCCCCGCGAGGGCTTCAGGCCGAAGAGGCCGCAGGAGGCGGCGGGCAGGCGGATCGAGCCGCCGCCGTCGCCGGCCGAGGCGATCGGGACCATCCCGGAGGCCACCGCCGCCGCCGAACCGCCGCTCGAGCCGGCGGGGCTGCGCTGCAGATCCCAGGGGTTGCGGGTCACCCCGTAGGTGGCCGACTCGGTGAAGCCGCAGATCGCCATCTCGGGCAGAAGAGTCAGGCCGACGATGATCGCGCCGGCCTCGCGCAGCCGCCGCACCATCTCGGAGTCCTCTTTCGCCGGCTCGGTGAAGGCGTCGGTGCCGAACGTCGTCACCTCACCCGCCACGGCGCTTTCGTCCTTGATCGCGATCGGCACGCCGAGCATCGGCCGCTCCTCTCCCGCCTTCAGCCGCGCCTCGGCCTGCTTGGCCTCGAGCAGTGCCCGCCCGGCGAGGACCTTGCGGAAGGCGTTCAGCTCAGGGTCGAGGCGGGCGATCCGGTCCAGGCAGAGCTGCACCAGCTCGGTCGGGGAGACCTCCCCCGCTCGCACCATCTCCGCCTGCTTGGCAGCCCCAGCAAAGGCTAGGTCGTCGCTCATAGCGGCACAGGGTATTAGGACCTGTCCCGGTAGGGGTGGAGCGTCTTGTACTTTTTCGCGAGCGTGGCTCGAGCGCCAGCAGTTGCCGCTCCTCGAAAAAGTTAAGCGGAACCCCTACCGGGACAGGTCTCAGGCTTCTGCCGGCTCAGGGGCCGACGCCCCGCCCTCGAAGCTGAGGTCGGGCAGGGCGCGGTCGAGCCAGGACGGCATCCACCAGTTCCAGCCGCCGAGCAGCTTCATCGCCGCCGGGACGAGGACCAGGCGGACCAGGGTCGCATCGAGGGCGATCGCCACCGCGCAGCCCATCCCCAGCTCCTTGATCGAGGGCACACCGGTAAGGACGAAGACGGCAAAGACACAGGCCATGATCAGCGCCGCTGAGGAGATCGTCCGGGCACTGGAGGAGAGACCCTCCGCGACGGCCCGCTCGTTGTCCCCGTGCACCATGTAGCGCTCGCGGATGCGCGACATCAGGAAGACCTCGTAGTCCATCGAGAGGCCGAAGACGATCGCGAAGATCAGCGGCACGTTGATCGTGTCGAGCGCGCCCTGGCTTTCGAAGCCGAGGAGGCTGTCGAACCAGCCCCACTGGAAGATCGCGACGAGGACGCCGAACGCCGCCCCGATCGAGAGCAGATTCATCAGCACCGCCTTCAGCGGCAAGAGCAGCGAGCGCAGCATCACCATCAGCACCAGGTAGCTGAGTGCGAGGACGAAGAGGACGATCTTCCACATCGAGCCGCTGACCTGATTGCGGGCGTCCTGGCTGCGGGCTGTTTCGCCGCCGACGTCGACGGTGGCGACTCGGCTCAACTCGGTGCGCGGTACGACGCTGTCGCGCAACCGGTGGACGAGCGCGATGGTCGCGTCGGACTCACTCGGGGCGCTCGACGTAGCCTGAACCAAGACGGTGTCTCCGGCGAAAGTGGGTGGCGCAACGGCGCTGATCCCCGGGGTCGCCTCGAGCGTGCGCACGAACTTGCCGACCGTGACCCGGCCCTCGCGGGCAGCGCCGGCGCCACCGAAGCTGGCCACCACCAGCACGGGATCGGTGCCGCCGCCGAGCTGCTTCGAGACGAGTTCGTTGCCGACGCGGACATCGCTGCCCTTGGGGAACTGACCCAGCGCCTGCGTCCCGGTCTCGATCGAGAGCAGCGGGATCGCCAGGGTGAGCAGGACTGCGGAGACGCCGATCACGGCCGTCCAGGGCCGGGCCATCACCCGCGTCGTCCAGCGCACCCAAAAGGCCTCCCGGTCCGGGCGCTCACCCCGACGGCGAAAGGCGCCGAGCACCTTGGCGACGATCCCACCGGGCAGGACGCGATCGCCGAGCATCGCGATCAGGACCGGCAACAACGTCGTCGCGGTCAGGATCGAGATGGCGACGACTGTCATCGCGCCAAGCGCCATCGAGCGGAGCGCCTGGTTGTCGACCATCCACAACCCAGCAAGGGAGACGATCACGGCGAGACCCGAGAAGGCGACTGCCAGGCCGGAGGTCGAGAGGGCCTCCGCCCGCGCCGCGTCCTGGTCGCGCCCGCTCGCCCGCTCCTCGCGGTAGCGGGCGAGGATAAAGAGTGAGTAGTCGATCGCCACCCCGATCCCGATCATCGAGGCCATGTTGGTGACGAAGACGGAGGTGCTCATCTCCAGCGAGATGAAGTAGATGAGGGCGCCGGTGACGATCACGCTGACGAAACCCAGGGCCAGCGGTAGTGCCGCCGCCGCGAGCGAGCCGAAGACAACCAGCAGGATCACGGCGACGATCGGGAAACCGCCGGCCTCGGCTTTGGCGAGGTCTTCCTTCGAGAGTTCCTGCATTCCGGCCCAGACGGTCGGCTGACCGGCCATAAAAGTTGTGACCCCACCCGTGGCGGTCCCCGGGTCGAGGTCTTCGCGCAGCGTCCCGGCCGAATCGGTCTGGCGATCGGCCGACTGTTCGCTGTTCAGTGGCAGCATCGCCGTGCCGGTCCGCCGCAGCGCCAACTCACCACGGTGGGCGATTGCCGAGGACAGCGTGACTTCGTCGAGGCCGGCCACCGCGTGCCGCACCCGGTCTACCGCGGCGACCCGAGCGGCCGTCCCGGCATCCGCGTCAGCGCGAAGCAGCACCGTGATGCCACCGGTCCTGGTCCCGAAGTTCCGCTGCAGGGAGTCGCTGACGACCTTCGACTGACTGCCCGGAACGTCGAAGCCGCCGCCGGTGAGGTGATCGGTCTGGCGCGAGGCAAGCGGCAACGCCAGGGCGACGACGGCGACCCAGGCGAGCAGGACCCAGCGCCGATGCCGACCGAGGAACCCCGCGAGCTTGACCATGAAATCGCGCATTGGCTGGGCAGCCAGCTTTCCGCAGTCGAAGGCAGTCGTCTGTGAGGACGCTCACTCCTGGCGCAAAAGTCGGAATATGTCCGACTTTCGCGCCAGTCGCGTCTACTCGCTGACCAGCAGGTAGCGGGCTGAGGCGGCGCCGGCGGCGAGGGCGCCGCTGTTGTCGCGGCTCGGATCCGAGAGCGCCTGCAGAGCGAAGCCGTCGCCGACCGCGAAGAGGTAGGAGACGATCGCCTCAGCGTCGAAGCGGAGGCTGAGCACGCCCTCGCGCTCCTTCGCCTTGAGCACCTCGGCGACGTGCGAGCGGGTCAGCTCGAAGAGCTGGCCTACCTCGTGTTGGATGTCAGGGTTGCGGCGTCCGGCGCTGAAGAGCTCGTAGAGGAGGAGGAAGAAGGCGGGCTCGTTCTCGATCAGGTCCATCAGACTGGCGACGAGGACCTCGATCACGTCGTCGACGGTCTCCGCCTTGGCCAGCGGTTCGTCGAGCCGCGCCACCCGGATCTCGGCGTCGCGCCGTACCACCTCGACCAGCAGCCGCTCCTTGGTCCCGAAGTAATAGTGGAGCAGGCCACGGCTGACCCCCGCCTCGCGGGCGACGTGCTCGAAGGTCGAGCCGGCGGCGCCGCGCTTGGCGACGCTGACCCGCATCGCGTCGACGATGCGCTGCGCCTTCTCGCCGCTGAGCTCGCGCTCCTTTGTAGCCGCCTCCATGGAATCAGTCTATTACCGACTGAGGAGGCCCAAACGTTGGCAGGCAAGGAACTCGCGCTGGCGCGCTCGCACCCCGCCTTCGGCGGGGGTCGCGTGGCGTGCCACCACCAAGCACGCGAGCGACCGAGGACGCCGCCTGGCGGCGTTTGGGACCCTCAGGAGCCGTTAATTGAAGTCGTGCTGGTGTACTCGAACTCCTCCTCGGCACCGAACAGCGAGTCGAGGACGGTCTTGCGAGCATCCTCGCTGAAGATCAACGCGAGGCCGGCGCCGACCAGGGCGAGGAGGACGAGGCGGCCGAGCTTGCTCTTGCGCTTCTTTGGCGCGCGCAGCTGTTCGGAGGCGTCGCGCAGGCTCTCCGCCGCCGAGCGGAGGTCGCGCTGGACCTTCCTGTCGCTGGTCACGGCCTTGACCGCGCCGTGGCCGTTGCTCGTCGCCCGGCCATAAGCGCCTCGCGCCGCCTCGAAGGCGTTCTTGAGGCTGTCGCGCAGCTCTTCGTCCTCGATCAGGCGCTGCACGTAGGGGTTCTCGCGTGCGGTCGAATAAAGGTCGGCGGCCTGGGTCGCCCGGGTGGTCTTGCTCATGCCATCTCCTCGCTGAAGTTCCTGGGGGACGGTCAGGATAACTCCGAAATGATTTTGCGTCAGGGAGGCCCGATCCCGTCCAGCAGTACCCCGTTCGTGCGGAAGCCGAGGCCGGCGTCGCGCACGATTCCCAAACGGAGCGGCCTCAGCCCCGGGCCGGGGGTCGCAAAGCGGCGCAAGTAGAGGCGGCCGGCCTTCTCGTAGCCGACCTGGCGGAAGCCGGGACCGAGCAGGCGGGATGGCGGCGGCGGAGCCGGCCCGTCGGAGACGAAGTCGATTTCGCCGACCTGCCAGTCGAAGCCTTCGGAAGGCTGGACCTGGAAGCCGCCGGTGGAGAGGTAGTAGCGCAGCGAGGCCTCGCCCAGGGTCCAGGCGACCATCGCCCGCGGCACGGTCGGTTCGCCCAGGTCCGTCGCGACCGCATCCCAGTCGGGGCGCTGCAGGGCCGGCGAGATGCTCGCCCATACGGAGAAGCCCAGCGAGTAGGCGACCAGCGCCGCGCAGAGGACGACGCCGGCGCGGCCGGCGCGGCGAACGGTGAAGCCGACCGCGAGGGCGACCAGGACCGGGACCAGAGCCGGCAGCAGATTGCGCGCCAGGACGTAGTCCTTGGCGGGAGCGAGCAGGCCGAGGAAGACCGGGACGGCGACGGTCGTCGCGGCCAGCGCCAGGGGGATCGCGGCGGCGCGGCGCTCGCGACGCTCGCCGCGGGAGAAGACGAGGACCAGCGCGGCGACCGCGAGCAGGCAGGGGACCAGGGCGAGCAGGGGGTGCTCGGGGCGGGCGATGATGTCGCCGGTCTCCCCCAGCATGAAGGTGAGCCCCGTCTCCCAGAGCCGGTGGCCGAGGGAGAAGTTGCCGATCCACTCGGCGTGCCCGATCGACATCTGGTGCACCGCCAGCGGCGCGAGCAGCAGCCCGACACCGGCGACGATCGCCAGGCCGGGCACGGTCTCGCGGCGGCGCCGGTAGAGCAGCCATATGGCCTCGGCGGCGATCGGGAAGGCGGCGAAGTAGTGGCTGGCCAGGGCCAGGGCGGAGAAGACCCCCCAGAGGACGAAGTCGCGGCGAGTGCCACGGTCCAGCGCCCGCACGAAGTAGAGAGCCGAGAGCGCCGTGAGCAGAGCGAACAGCGCATAAGCGCGAGCCTCCTGCGAATACCAGAGCAGCATCGGGTTGACCGCGACCAGAGCCGCAGCAGCAATCCCAACCCGATTCCGGCCGACGGGACGAAATCCGGAGCCATAGTCCGGATTTCGTCCCGTCGGCGGCGGGGTTGTGAGTTGGGTGGCAAGAAAGTAGGCGACCGGGACGGTGGCTGCGCCCGCGAGGGCCGAGAGGGAGCGCAGGCCGAACTCTCCGGTCCCGGTCAGCTGGGTCCAGAGCCAGGCGAGCGCGTAGTAGAGCGGCGGCGCCGACTCGCTGGAACCGACCGCTTCCATCGCCTGTCCGAAGCCGCCGGGCAGGATCCGGGTGGCGGTGACGATCTCGTCGTGGTGGTAGCTCTGGACGCCGAGCGTGGCGAAGCGCAGGGCGGCCGCGCCGAGGGTCAGCCCGGCGACGATCCAGAAAGTGCGCGAGCGCGAGCGCGCCAACTCCCCGATCGCCTCCCGGTACGTCGACAGGCTGCCCCTGCCGAGGGCTTCGGCGGCCTCCATACGACTAGGCGAGCGCCGCTGCGATCGCCTTGGAGACCTCGTCCACGTAGACGAACTCCAGCTCGCTGCGCTCGCGCTCGGGGATCTCGGCCACGTCGCCCTCGTTTCGCTCCGGCACCAAGACGCGTTTGATCCCGGCCCGCTGCGCGGCCAGCGACTTCTCCTTCAGCCCGCCGATCGGCAGCACCTGGCCGGTCAGGGTCACCTCGCCGGTCATCGCCACATCGTTGCGAACGGGTCGGCCGCCGATCAGGGAAGCCAGCGCCACGGTCATCGCCACCCCGGCCGAGGGACCGTCCTTGGGCACGGCGCCGGCCGGCACGTGGATGTGGATGTCGTGCTCGGCGAACCAGTCCTCGCCGAGGTCGGGGGCGATCTCGCTCCAGTGGCCGCGCACGTAGGAGAGTGCCGCCTGCGCGGACTCCTTCATCACGTCGCCGAGCTGGCCGGTGATCGTCAGCTTGCCGCCGCCCGGCATCGAGGTCGCCTCGATGAAGAGGACGTCGCCGCCGGTCGGCGTCCAGGCGAGGCCGGTGGCGACGCCGGGGTCCTTGGTGCGCCGCCGCTGCTCGGCGAAGACACGGCGGCGGCCGAGCAGCTCGCGGGCGCGCTTGGCCGAGATCTTGACCTTGCCGTTGCCCTTGCCCTCGGCGACCTCGCGGGCGACTTTGCGGCAGATCGTGCCGATCTGGCGCTCGAGGTTGCGCACGCCGGCCTCGCGGGTGTACTCCTCGACGATCGCCGCCAGCGCCGGATCGGCGAACTCGATCTGGGAGGGCTTCAGCCCGTTGGCCTCGATCTGGCGCGGGACGAGGTAGCGGCGGGCGATCTGCCGCTTCTCCTCCAGCGTGTAGCCGGCCAGCTCGATCGTCTCCATCCGGTCCTGCAGCGGGCCGGGGACCGTGTCCAGCACGTTGGCGGTGGCGATGAACATCACCTCGGAGAGGTCGAACTCGAGGTCGAGGTAGTGGTCGCGGAAGGAGTCGTTCTGGGCGGGGTCGAGCACCTCGAGCATCGCCGAGGCCGGGTCGCCGCGGAAGTCGGCGCCCATCTTGTCGATCTCGTCGATCATGAAGACGGGGTTGCGGGAGCCGGCGTCGCGCAGGGCGCGGACGATCGTCCCCGGCATCGCGCCGATGTAGGTGCGGCGGTGGCCGCGGATCTCGGCCTCGTCACGGACGCCGCCGACCGAGATCCGCTCGAACTCGCGGCCGAGCGCTTTCGCGATCGAGCGGCCGAGGCTGGTCTTGCCGACCCCCGGCGGGCCGACGAAGCAGAGGATCGGCCCGGGCGAGTCCGGCTTCAGCTTGCGCACCGCCAGGTACTCGAGGATGCGGTCCTTGACCTTCTCCAGGTCGTAGTGGTCGGCGTCGAGGACCTCGCGGGCGTGGGGAATGTCGAGGTTGTCCTCGGTCTGCGCCGACCAGGGCAACTCGGTCAGCCACTCCAGGTAGGTGCGGATGACGCCGTGCTCGGCGGCCGCGGGCGGCAGCTTCTCCAGCCGCGAGAGCTCGCGGTCGGCGGCCTTCTGCGCGTGCTCGGGCAGTTTCGCCGCCTCGATCTTCTCGCGCAGTTCGTTGACTTCGGCCTGCTGCTCGTCGCCCTCGCCCAGCTCGTCCTGGATCGCTTTCAGCTGCTGACGCAGGAAGAACTCACGCTGCCCCTTGCCGATCTCCGACTCGACCTGGGACTGGATCTGGGTGCCGAGCTGGACCACCTCGAGCTCGCGGGCGAGGATCTGGGAGAGGTGGCGCAGGCGCGCCACCACGTTCAACTCCTCGAGCAGCTTCTGCTTCTCCTCGGTGGAGATGCGCAGGGCACCGGCGATCAGGTGGGCGAGCGCCGCCGGGTCGTCGAGGTTGGCGACCGCCATCTGCAGCTCCTCGGGCAGGTAGGGGATCTGCTCGATAATCTCCGAGAAGGTTCGCTGCACGTTGCGAGTAAGCGCCTCCAGCTCGGCGCCGTCCTCGACCACGTCGGGCAGCTCGGCGATTCGCGCCACCAGGTAGGGCTCCTCGGCGACGTAGGGGCCGAGGCGGACCCGCTGCGTACCCTGGACCAGGATGCGCAGCGATCCGTCGGGAACCTTGAGCATGCGGGCGACGACGCCGACGACGCCGACCTCGTAGAGGTCCTTGGGGCCGGGCTCCTCGTCCTCGGGATCGCGAGCGGCGACCATCGCCAGCATCCGGTTGGCGCCGAGCACGTCGTTGACCAGCTTGATCGAGCGCTCCTGGCCGACCGCGAGCGGCGTCAGGGTCTCCGGGAAGGTGACGGTCTCGCGCAGCGGCAGGACCGGCAACGCGTCGGGCAGGGGCTCCGAGGCGCGGATCGCGTCCTCGGCGTCGAGCGGCGCCTCGACCACCTCGAGAACGGGGCTGCCCTCCATCAATCTCTCCCGATCGGGACCCGGCGCGTGTTCTCCGCCGGATCGCGCAGCGGCAACTCGATCCGCAGCACACCGTCCTCGTAGGTCGCCTTGGCCCGCTCGGCGTCGACGTCCACCTGCAGCTCGACGATGCGCCGGAACGACCCCGAGGGAATCTCGACCTGCTGGTACACCCGCCCCTCGGTCTCCTGCACCGGCCGCTCCCCGACGATCGCCAGCTGGCGGCCGCTCACCTCGATCCCCACCGCCGAAAGCTCCACCCCGGCCAGGTCGACCTTGACCACGGCCTGCTGCGGTTCCCCGCAGTAATAGACATCGACATTGGGCGTAAAACCTCTGCTCCTGCGAGAGACGTAAGTGGTCCGTGCCCACGCATATAGGTCCCGCTCCGGCATTCGGGCCAAAACATTAGCCAGCCCGGCCCCTCGCGGGGGGTGGCACGGATTTGGGGGACCACCCCGAGGAGGCGGCGCAGCCGCCCCCGCAGCGGGTGGTGGGACCAAATCCGTGACAGGACCCGCCGCGCCGAAGCCGTCAGGCAGGCTGCGCTTGCGACGCCCACCGCGGCGGCCGCATCAGCAACACGGGCTGCTTCGGCGGAACCAGCCCCTCGGGCCGGTCCGGCCGAAAGGTAGTGCAGGGCTCCTCGAGCTCGAGCGCGCAGAGGAGGTTCTTGCGGAAGTAGCAGTCGTCGCAGGTCGGCGGCTTTGGCTTGCGCGGCATCGCGGCGATATTGGCACCGCCGCGACGCTTTCGTATGACTCAATTCCGCAAAGCGCCACATCTTTGACACAGTCTCGTCACAGGTTCCCCGCGCTTTGCGGAAGGCGGGTCCGGCCGTCGCTACCATTGGCTCTGGATGGACTCCCCCAGCAGGACCGACAAGCTCGCGGCCTCCCCGCAGCTGTTCGAGAACGGCTTCTTCGACTTCTTCTCGCGGGTGCATCCCGCGATCCCGGCGATCGTCTTCGTGCCCGTGGTCGTCGCGATGGAGTGGCTGGGAGCCGACCGCGGCTACGCCGCCTGGCAGCTGACCCTGCTCAGCCTCGGCGGGCTCGGCATCTGGACCCTGACCGAGTACTGGCTGCACCGGCTGGTCTTCCACTGGCAGCCCGACAACGCCTTCGGGCGACGGATGCACTTCATCATCCACGGCATCCACCACGACCACCCCAACGACAAGCTGCGGCTGGTCATGCCTCCTGCGGTGGCGATCCCGCTCGCGGCCCTCTTCTTCCTCGCCTTCACCCTGATCTTCGGCACTCCGGCCGCCTACCCGCTCTTCGGCGGCTTCATCGCTGGCTACCTCTTCTACGACTACACGCACTACTACGTACACCACTTCGTCCCCAAGTCCGAGCTCGGCAAGCGGCTGCGCGAGCAGCACATGCGTCACCACTTCCAGGATCACCGCTACGGATACGGTGTCTCCTCGCCGATCTGGGACGTCGTCTTCCGGACTCTGCCGCGCAAACG
This sequence comes from Solirubrobacterales bacterium, assembly GCA_035701465.1. Classification (GTDB taxonomy): domain Bacteria; phylum Actinomycetota; class Thermoleophilia; order Solirubrobacterales; family 70-9; genus VRUE01. The sequence goes on along the minus strand of DASSMU010000149.1, from coordinate 1,395 downwards.
AAGATGAGACCAGCAGGCCTTCCCCCCGGTCCCCCCTACCCCTCGGCGATCCAGGCCGTCGGGTTCTGGACGCGACCCTTCGCCTTCCTGCGCCAGTGCCGCGAGCGCTACGGCAAGCGCTTCACGATCAAGCTGCCGGGCGCGCCGCCCTTCGTGATGCTGACCGACCCGGCCGAGGCGAAGGAAGTCTTCACCGCACCGCCCGACGTCCTGCGGCCGGGCGAGGGCGCCCGCGTGCTCGAGCCAGTGGTCGGCGCCAACTCGGTGATCCTGCTCGACGAAGGCGCGCACATGGAGCAGCGCAAGCTGATGCTGCCGGCCTTCCACGGCGAGCGCATGGAGCGGCTGGCGGGACTGATGGAGGAGGTCGCGGTCGAGGAGCTGGGGGCGCTGCCGCGAGACGCGGCGGTCGAGCTCCACCCGCGCATGCAGGACCTGACGCTGAAGATCGTCCTGCGCGCCGTCTTCGGCCTCGATCCCGGCCCGCGCTTCGAGGCCCTGCGCGGGCGCCTGCAGGAGATGCTCGTCTTCGGCGACCGGCCGATCAGCCTGATGCCGCCGCCGAAAGACAGCGTCGCCGCGAAGGTCCTCGAACGCGTCGGACCGTTTGCCCACTTCGTCCGGACCCAGGGAGAGGTCGACGAGATGCTCTTCGCACTGATCGCCGAGCGGCGGGCGGAGCATGAGAGCGCCGAGCGAAACGACGTGCTGGCAATGCTGCTCGAGGCCCGCCACGAGGACGGCTCGCCGATGAGCGAGCAGGAGATCCGCGACGAGCTGCTGACGCTGCTCGTCGCCGGCCACGAGACGACGGCGACGACCCTGGCCTGGGCCTTCGAGCGGTTGACACGCGAGCCGCGGGTGCTGGCCAGGCTGGTCGAGGAGGTCGAGGGCGACGAGGACGCCTACGTCACGGCGACGATCCAGGAGACGCTGCGAACCAGGCCTGTCCTGCCGAACGCGGCGCCGCGCCTCGTCGCCAAGCCGGTCGAGATCGGCGGCTGGAGCTACCCGGTGGGCTGCAGCCTCGTCCTCAACGGCTACCTGATCCACCACGACCCGGAGATCTACCCCGACCCCTTCGCCTTCCGTCCCGAGCGCTTCCTCGAGGAGCCGCCGGGCACCTACACCTGGATCCCCTTCGGCGGCGGCCGCCGCCGCTGCCTCGGTGCCAGCTTTGCGATGCTCGAGATGAAGATCGTCCTGAGCGAGGCATTGCGCACGCTCGAGGTCCAACCCGCAGCCAGAGCCGAGGTGGCGCGGCGACGCAACATCACGGTCCGCCCGTCGGGCGGGTCGCGTGCGGTGTTGTCGGAGCGCGTACCGGCCGCGGTCGCGGCTTAGCCGAGCCCTAGGTTCGCAGGATCCAGTACACGAAGAGGACCAGGACCAGCG
>DASSMU010000148.1:0-7162 GCA_035701465.1 Solirubrobacterales bacterium | reverse complement strand
ACTCTCAGCGCTCGCCATCGGCGCCTGGAATCGACACGGTGATCGTCGCGCCCATTCGGCGCAGGGCGCGCAACGATCGCTCCAGGACCAGCTGGGAGGCTCCCGCCTCCAGCCGGGCGAGATAGCCGCGATCCATTTCGGCCTGCTTGGCGAGGCCCTCCTGCGTCAGTCCCCTCGCGACCCGTACCCCGGCGATCGCGCGGCCGACGTCTGCCGCGTTGTGGATGGACCAGGTGCGCGGAGCAGCCGGGCCTGTTGGCTTGATCTGTTCTGTATGCATATTCAAACTTTAGCAAGGATGCCCCTGGATGTACGTATATTCATACAAAATCAGCGTCTCTGGCCCAGCTGATCGGCCCGTCACCTAAGCTCTGTGCGGATGGCCCTGAGTCCGCGTGAAGAGGAGGCAGCCGCGATCGCGGCCGCGATCGGGCGGTTTGTCGCGGAGACGGCGTTGTCTGGCGGTGACGAGGGGGAGACGATCGGCCCGTGGCAGCGGGCCGCGCTGATCGAGGGGGTTGGTGCGAAGGGCACTGTCGTGGACTCAGAAGGAGGAGAGAGATGGCTGTCGTGAAGATCATCGAGCTGGTCGGAAGCTCGAAAACGTCGACCGACGACGCCGCGCGCCAGGCGCTCAGCCAGGCGCAGGGCACGCTGCGGAACATCCGGGCCGTGGACATCGTGTCCACCGGGATCCGGGGGGAGAATCTGGACGAGTACCGCGCTCATGTGCGGGTGGCGTTTTTGATCGAGGGGACTGAGATCGACTAGGCGTTTGCGCTACTCGCCCCGTGCTTGCCGCAGGCGTTCCAGGTCGAGCAGGTCCTCGGGGCGACCGGCGGCTTCCTTCATCGCAACCAGATGCTCATAGCTGCAGAAACGCACCTGGTGGCCGAATACTTCATCTTCGACACTCGCATCGGCGAGCTCGCCGAACTCGAGATCGGGTGCGACGAGTTGCATCACGTCAAGCCGGCCGCTGCTGGTGGCCAATACGAAATTGCCGCCCATGGCCAAGCCGTCTGCGTCTGGCTGGACTATCTCCTCGGCTGGGAACTCTTCCACTCCGAGAAGGGTTGCGTTCAGCTTCTGCAGCACTGCGGCCAGGCGTTTGAGGTTCTCAACATCTGGAGCAGGCACGATGTCCAGATCCTTGGTGGCACGCGGATATCCATGAGCACTGACGGCGAATCCACCGATCACCACGAAGTCGATCCCGCCGGCGCTCAGGGCCGCCAGCAGCCCACTTGCGTCGAGCGGCGAGACCCCGGTCAAGCTCGCGTCAGGCCCCGCGCTGCGAGTTGGGTCAACTCTCGGCTGAGGACGATCGCCTGCTCCACGCGCTGCCCGGGGGTCAGCTCAAGGTAGTCCTGCCGCAGCCCGGCACGCTCGGCCTTGCCCTCAGGCATACAGTTTCCGGTCCGCTTCACGGGTTTCACATGCCAAAAGGTACAGCTAAGGGCACCCGGTTCGGGGAACAAGAGCTCCATCCTCCAAACCCGCAGCCTCTCAAATTGAAAATTGCTCTTATCACTTATTTGTTATAATGCTTCAATGACCGTTGGTTGTTTGATTCGCGAAACTCGCCGACGTTACGGTCTCAGCCAGGTGCGTCTGGCTCGGCGGGTGGGAACCAAGCAGTCAGCGATCAGCCGGCTGGAGGCTGACGAAGTCTCGCCGAGCGTCGAGACCTTGGAGCTGCTGATGCGGGCGATGGGAGAGCGTCTTGAGCTTGGCGCTGCCTCACCCGAGCGGGACTACGATCCGGCTCACCGGCGGGTTGCTGCCACTCGGTCTCCCGCCGAGCGCCTTGCTCTCGGCATCTCCTGGAACCGCATGGCCGCTCGCTTGGCACAGGCTGGGAAAGAGGCTCGTGACGGAGGCTGAGGCTCCCTTCGACGCCGAGCGCATCCTCCGCGCGTTGGCTGAGCACGGCGTTGATTACGTGCTGATCGGCGGCCTCGCCGTGCAGACGCACGGGCCGATCCGCGCAACGATCGTTGCCGAGCTGATTCCAGCGCCCGAGCCGGCCAACCTGAGGCGCCTCGCCGCTGTTCTGAACTCGCTTGACGCTCGTGTCCTCAACTCGGGTGATGAGGACACTCCGATCGATTCGAAGATGCTGCCGCGAGCGACGATCTGGCAGTTTGCCACCCGCGACGGTGGGGTCGACGTGATGCATGAGGTTCCCGGCGGCCGTCCCTATGCCGAGTTGAGCGAGCGTGCTCTCCACGTCGGGCTTGGCGACATCGACGTTCCGGTCGTCGATCTGGACGACCTGATTCAGATGAAGCTCGCGCGTGGCCGTCCCACCGACCTCGCCGATGTCGCCGCCCTGACGGACCCTGCTTCCACTGACTGAGAATCGACTGGTTGTTTGGGGAGGGCCTCCCGCCCTCCCATTCGACGCGTCTATTAGATTCAGGAGCATGAGTGACGGGCCTCCTGAGGTTTCTCGTGCGGAAGCTCAACAGCTTGTTGCCGAGGGAGCTCAATTGATCGATGTGCGGGCCGATCATGAGTGGGAGATGGGGCGGATCTCCGGTGCGACCCATCTGCCTTTGGCTGAGCTTTCGGAGCGGGTTGGGGAGATCGATCGGGACCGGCCGGTTGTTCTTTATTGCCGGGGTGGCAATCGGTCGACTATGGCTACCGAGGCTTTGGTTGCCGAGGGCTTCGATGCTCGGAAGCTGAGTGAGGGGATCGTGGGGTGGGCCGAGGAGGGGCTGCCGCTCGAGCCGGACGATGGGAGCGTGGCCGAGTCCGGCGAAGCGGCGGCGATCCTCCATGCCCAGAAACGGCTGCCTCCGAGCTAAATACCTGAATCCCTGTCAGGTTTTGCTATTTTCTACGGCGTGGAGGTCGTCGTAGACGCAGAGAAGGAGCAGAAGGGCAAGGGTCGCACCGGCACCTTGGAGAACCCGGAGACGTATCGCAACGTCCCCGGGCACATCATCCCGATCATCGAGCGCGAGTTCGACGACTTCGAAAACGAAGCCGAGGAGTTCCTCGCCGGCAAGCGGGTCGAAGAGGAGTTCATCGGCTTCCGGCTCAAGCAGGGTGTCTACGGCCAGCGCCAGCCCGACGTGCAGATGGTCCGGGTCAAGCTTCCCTTCGGCGGCGTCACGCCGCAGCAGATGGAGGCCTTCGCCAGCGTGGTCGAGAAGTACGCGCCGCTGAACAAGGGCCACATCACCACGCGGCAGAACATCCAGATCCACCACGTGCCGCTGCGCGACATGGAGTCGCTGCTGCGTGAGATCGCCGAGGCCGACCTCTCCTCCCGCGAGGGTTGCGGCAACACGGTGCGCAACGTCACCGGCGACCCCTGGGCCGGCATCGCCCCCGACGAGATCTTCGACCCGACGCCCTACGCCGGCGCCTACGCCCGCTACTTCGTCCGCCACCCGACGACGCAGCTGATGCCGCGCAAGATCAAGACCGCCTTCACCGGCTCCGACGAGGACCGGGCGATCACCGGCATCCACGACGTCGCCTTCCTCTCGCGCGAACGCGACGGGGTCAAGGGCTTCGAGATCCGGGTCGGCGGGGGGACCTCGATCATGGCTCGCGTCGCGCCGACGCTCTACGACTTCGTCGAGGCCGACAACGGCGACTACCTCAAGGTCTCCGAGGCCGTGCTGCGCATCTTCGACCGCCAGGAGTGGCTGCGCGCCAACCGCGCCCGCGCCCGGATCAAGGTGCTGATCGACAAGATCGGCATCGACGCCTTCCGCGAGCAGGTCGACGAGGAGCTCGAGGGCGACTGGGTGGCCGAGCGCGACTTCGACGCCGAGCTGGTCGAGCGGCTGCGCTTCGAGGACGACGAGGAGGCCAACGCCCCCGCGGCGCCGCCGGCCGCCGCCTCGCCCAACGGCGACCGCACCGAGTTCGACCGCTTCATCGAAGGCAACGTGCAGGCGCAGCGCCAGGAGGGCTTCTCCGCGGTCGAGGTGAAGATCTACCGCGGCGACCTGACCCCGGAGCAGTTCCGCGGCCTGGCCGCGATCATGCGCGAGTACACCGGCGGCTACGCGCGCAGCACCGTGCAGCAGAACCTGGTCCTGCGCTGGATCCGCGACGAGTCGCTCTACGACGTCTGGCAGCGGCTGGCCGAGCTCGGCCTCGCCGAGGCCGGCGCCCGCGAGATCACCGACGTGGTCAGCTGCCCCGGCACCGACAGCTGCAAGATGGGCATCACCAGCTCGATGGGACTGAACCAGGCGATCAAGGAGCGGCTGGAGTCGATGCAGATCTCCGACGCCTTGACCCGCAGGATCCACATCAAGATGAGCGGCTGCCCCAACGGCTGCAGCCAGCACCACATCGCCAACATCGGCTTCTACGGCGCCTCGCTGAAAGTCGGCGAGCGCCAGGTCCCCGCCTACATCCCCCACATCGGCGGCAAATACGAGGGCGGCGAGGTCGTCTTCGGCACGCGGCTGAAGTCGCGGCTGCCCGCCAAGCGGGTGCCCGAGGCGGTCGAGCGCTGGGTCCGCCTCTACGAGGCCGAGCGCTCCGGCGAGGACGAGGAGTTCAACCCCTTCGCCGAGCGGATCGGCGCCGCGCGCTTCGAAGAAACGGTCAAGGACCTGACCCTGCCGGCCGAGTTCAGCCTCGAGACGATGCAGCAGTTCATCGACTGGAATCGCTCCAGCCCCTACAAGGTGGAGAGGGGCGAGGGCGAGTGCGCGATATGAACCCGGTTGCCGCCCCTTCCAGCATCTCCGACCCGGAGGCGATCGCCGCCGACCTCGAGGGCCGCTCCGCCGAGCAGGCGATCGAGTGGATGTTCGAGACCTTCGGCGAGAGCCACTACATCGCCTGCTCGTTCCAGAAAACGAGCTCGGTGACCGCCCACCTGGCGAGCAAGGTCAACCCGCAGGCGCGCTTCTTCTACCTCGACACCGACGTGCTCTTCCCGGAGACGTATGAGACGCGCGACCGGCTCGCCGCCGCGCTGGGAATCGAGTTCGACCGCTTCCACAACATCTCGCTGGAGGAGCAGGCCGCCAAGCACGGCGACGAGCTCTGGAACCGCGACCCCGACGCCTGCTGCGGTTTGCGCAAGGTCGAGCCGATGCGCCGGGCGCTTTCTTCCGTAGACTGCTGGCTCGCCGGCGTCCGCCGCGAAGACTCTGCCAGCCGCGCCAAGACCCCGAAGTTCGGCTGGGACAAGCGCTTCGAGTTGTGGAAGCTCAACCCGCTTGCGGACTGGTCCGAGCGCGATGTCTGGAACTACATCCATGAGCACGATCTCCCGTACAACCCGCTCCACGACCGCGGCTACCCGTCGATCGGCTGCACCCACTGCACCAAGCCGGTCGGCGAGGGCGGATCGCCCCGCGAAGGCCGCTGGGCGGGCCTCGAAAAGACCGAGTGCGGGATCAACTAGCGCCGCGACGCGGCTGAGATAACTCCTTCGTAACCCTTCCCTCCAACCGATTGGTGAGATTCAACGCATGAGCGAGACGATGACTGAGCTTTCCTTGACACTTTCCGAGCGCCACACGGCCGACTTCGAGATGATCGGCAACGGCGGCTTCGCGCCGCTGACTGGCTTCCAGGGCTCCGCCGACTGGCAGCGCGTCTGCGACGAGATGCGGACCGCCGACGGCGAGTACTGGCCGATCCCGATCACCCTGGCGACCGACCTGCAGTGCGAGGTCGGCGACGTCGTCGCCCTCTCCAGCGACGAAGGCAAGCCGCTGGGCCGGATCACGGTCGAGGAGGTCTTCGAGCGCGACGTGCGCGAGGAGGCCGAGAAGGTCTACGGCACCACGGACGAGGCGCACCCGGGCGTGGCCGCGATCTACGAGGAGGGCAACCGCTGCATCGCCGGCCCGATCGAGGTCGACGCGCTGCCGGATCACGAGGAGGCGTTCATGCGCCGCTACAAGACGCCGGCCGAGCACAAGGCCGACTTCGAGGCGCGCGGCTGGAAGAAGATCGTCGCCTTCCAAACCCGCAACCCGATCCACCGCGCCCACGAGTACCTGACCAAGGCGGCGCTGGAGACCTGCGACGGCCTCTTCATCCACCCCCTGATCGGCAAGACCAAGGCCGGCGACATCCCCGCCGACGTGCGGATGCGCTGCTACGAGGTGCTGATGGAGAACTACTACCCGAACGACCGGGTGGTGCTGGGTGTGAAGCCGGCGAAGATGCACTACGCCGGCCCGCGCGAGGCGGTCCTGCACGCGATCGTCCGCCGCAACTACGGCGCCACGCACTTCATCGTCGGCCGCGACCACGCCGGCGCCGGCGACTACTACGGCACCTACGACGCGCAGAAGATCTTCGACACGATCGACATCGACGAGCTCGGGATCGAGCCGCTGATGTTCGAGCACACCTTCTGGTGCAACGAGTGCGAGGGGCTTGCATCGAACAAGACCTGCCCGCACGACCAAGAGGCGCACCTCTTCCTCTCCGGAACCAAGGTCCGCGAGATGCTCGGCAACGGCGAAAGGCCGCCGCACGAGTTCTCCCGCGACGAGGTCGCCGACATCCTGATCGACGCTTACAAGGAGGACTGAAAGAGCATGGCTGGCGAGAAGGGCTTCACCCTCTGGTTCACCGGGCTTTCCGGTGCCGGCAAGACGACCATTTCACGGCTGCTGGAGGGCCACCTGCGCGAGCGCGGCTCGAAGCTGGAGATCCTCGACGGCGACGTCGTGCGCGAAAACCTCTCCAAGGGGCTGGGCTTCTCCAAGGAGGACCGCGACACCAACATCCGGCGGATCGCCTTCGTCGCCGACCTGCTCAGCCGCAACGGCGTGCCGGTGATCACCGCGGCGATCTCCCCCTACGCGGGGATCCGCGCCGAGGCGCGCGAGCTGATGGGCGAGCGCTTCATCGAGGTCTTCGTCAAGGCCTCGGTCGACACCTGCGCCGAGCGCGACGTCAAGGGGCTCTACGCGAAGGCCTTCGCGGGCGAGATCAAGGAATTCACCGGGGTGTCGGATCCTTACGAGGCGCCGGACAATCCCGAGGTGACCTGCGATACCGAAAGCGAAACTGCCGAGGAGTCGGCTCAGAAGCTGATCGAGTATCTCGAGTCGCGGGATCTGATCCCGGCGGCCGCGGTCACGGCCTGAGGACTGCGTAGCGGTGCGGGAGGGGCGAAGGCCCCTCCCAAAACGCGCGGCGGGAGCCGCGC
>DASSMU010000147.1:0-19410 GCA_035701465.1 Solirubrobacterales bacterium | reverse complement strand
GGCCGTCTTCGCCTTCGCTTCGCCGCCGAGCCCGGCGGCGATCGTGTAGAGCAGGGCATGGCGGCCGCTCTTCACCGCGCTCAGCTTCCAGACGACGTTCGTCGTTGCGCCAGCTTTCAGCGGGCCGAAGTCGTAGGTCTTCGGGTTCGAGGTTTCGGCGCCGCCGGGCTCGGGGGAGCCCGCGAACTTGGGGTAGTGCGCCGCCAGTACCCAGACCGGGCGGTCGGGCTGGGCGAGACCCGGCTCGGGGTCGCGGATGCCGAAGGGCAGGTTGGCAGCCCGGCCCTGCTTGCCGGCGAGGGAGAAGCTCACGGTCAGGGCAGGGATCGTCTTGCGGCCTTCGTTGCGGATGCCGAGCCGCAGCAGCGAGGTCTGGCCGAGTTCCTGTTTGGTCGGGAATTCGGCCCGGGTGACCTTGACGGCGTAGGTGCCGGCGGTCTCGTTGGCGTCGGAGGACGATCCGCTCCCGCAGGAGGCGAGGGAGAGCGCCAGCAGGGCGGCGAGGGCGACCGCGAACGCGGCCCGATGTCGGGATCGCGACGGGTGTTTGCGATGCCCCCCCAAAGCGGCCGGAACATACCACGGGGATTGGGCGCTCCCGGCGACCCGGGCACTCCGGTTAGTTCTTGCCCGCCCTGTCAATGCTCGAGCAAGGGCAGGGGGCAGCCAACCGACGACGCCGGTCCCAAATTGCGAGAAGTCACTTCGCCGGGTCGACGAAGCCCGTCGGCAGACTGATTAGGCGCCGTCGCGCGGCAGGTTCTTCTTTGTGCCGTAGGGATGGCCGGCGCGGACGGGCGGCAAACTAAAGTGCGCCCTCGGGGGGCATAGCCGGAACGCCGTCACCGCCCGTGCCGAGTCCGAGCGTAGCGCTTCTCGTCGAGGGTTCCTGGGTTTGAAGCATCCGGTGGCAAAGCCGGCAGGCGTGACGAGCGAGTGCGACCCGAGCCTCGATCGGCCGCATCCCTCGCCCACGCAACTCGAGGCTCTCGCCTTGCGGATCGTCGCCGACTCATAGCGCGCCGGCGCCAGCCCGGTGAAGGAGTAGAGGCGCTCTGCGGTCGGGAAGCGCTCTATCGGCAGAGCGTGGACCGCGAAGGCGGCGGCCCGGGTGGCCGCGACCCCCGGCAACGTCGTCAAGACCTGGCCCGGAGTCTCGGTCAGGAACACAATGATCTGGGCCTCGACGGCACCGATGTCGGCTTCCAAGGCCCTCCAGCGCCTGACATCGCGGCCAAGGCGCTCGGAACGAAGCTCCGCATCGAGAGGCGGCGCCAGGCATCCACTCCAGCGCTTCGCCCAAAAGGCAGCAGTGGCGCGGGAGAGCCGCCCTGGCGCCCTTGCGACCAGCGAACGGGGGGCGGGCGCTCGTCCGGAGAAGTCGACCGCGCAGGCAAGCACCGCCTGGCCTGGGTCTCAGAGGGAGCGAAGAGCCGAATCGAGCCGGGCAGGCGCCGCTCGAGCTCGCCCACCCAGGGGATGTGAAGCGATCCCGTCGCCTCGATTGCGATCACCGTCTCGGGAGCATCGGCTGCTTCGATCAGCTCGAGGAGCCCCTCGATCCCTCGCGCTGGGTCGGGAGCGAGACAGGCTCCCCTATCAGCCCTTGCTCGCCGGTAGCCAAAAGGACGCGGTTGGTGACCTTGCCCGGATCGATCGCCGCTATCAGCGTCTTTGCAGGAAGCTCTGCGCTCAACAGGTCCACGAACAACCTCCCTCTTTAGGAAAAGAGAAAGACCCTCCCCGATCGGCGGAGAGGGACCTATCTCAAGATTGGTTGTTCGTCAGCTATCAGCCGGATCTCAACACTGGTGTAACGGAGGCGCCTGGCTCATCGCATAAACTCGACTGCAGCGAGCTGGGCGCCGTTCGGATGCGGCGCCGCTCTCCGGAGGAGCAGATGGTTGGATCCGCGGTAAACAGGGCATTCCTGCCCGCAAAGTCGCTGTTCGAGCAGGTCGGGGACATGATGATCCTCACCGCCCGCACGCTCGTTTCCGCGGTCAGGCCGCCCTACCCCTACGGCGAGGAGTTCATCGGCCAGTTCCTCTTCGCCCTGCAGCTCTGCTGGTTCCCGCTGCTGGTCTCCACGGTCGCCTTCGGCTTCGGCGCCCCCGGCCTGCAGGCGGCCAACTTCCTCTCGCTCTTCGGCGCGCTCGACCGGCTCGGCGGCTTCTTCGTCCTCGCCTCGATCCGCGAGTTCGCCCCCTTCGTCACCGCCGTGGTCGTCGCCGGCGTCGCCGGCACCGCGATCACCGCCGACCTCGGCGCCCGCAAGATCCGCGAGGAGCTCGACGCCCTCCAGGTGCTCGGCGTCGACCCGATCAAGAACCTGGTCGTGCCGCGCTTCCTGGCGCTGATGCTGATCACTGGCCTGCTCGACATCTACGCCCTGGTCTTCGGGATCAGTGGCGGCATCATCACCGAGCTCCTCTACAAGCAGCCGCTGGGCGGCTTCTTCGCCACCCTCTTCTCCAACGCCTCGATCACCGACCTCTGGGGCTCAGTGCTGAAGTGCACCCTGTTCGGCGCGATCATCGCGGTCGTCTGCTCATATAAGGGGATGACTGCGTCCGGCGGCGCCGCCGGAGTCGGCCGCGCCGTCAACCAGGCGGTCGTCATCTCCTTCATGGGCGTCTTCGCCTTCAACTACGCCTTCACGCAGACGCTGCTGGCGACCAACCCGGAGCTGCAGACGATCCGATGAACGCCTGGCTCGACGTCCCCCGCGGCTGGCTCGACTCCTTCGGCGAGATCGCCCGCTTCGGCTCCCGCGTCGCCGGCCTCGTCTACAGCGGCCGGGTCCTGCGCTTCTTCGGCGAGAGCCTGCGCCAGGCCGGGATCCTGATCCTCGGCTCAGCGATGATCATCTGGGGCCTGGTCTTCATCCTCGGCCTGCAGTGCGGGATCGAGGGGGCCTACCTGCTGCGCGCCCAGGGCGCGCCGGCCTATGCCGGCGTTTTCTCGGCCTGGTGCGACCTGCGCGAGATCATGCCCTACGCCTTCGGCTACATGCTGGCGGCCAAGGTCGGCACCGGGATCGTCGCCGAGCTCGGCGCGATGCGGATCTCCGACGAGATCGACGCGCTCGAGGTGATGGGCGTGCCGCCTGTCACCTTCCTTTGCGCGACGCGCCTGTTCGCCGCCTGGATCGCCTTCCCGTTCATCTACCTGGCCGGGATCGGGATTATGTACTTCGCCAGCTACCTCGCCGTCGTCCAGCAGATCGGCGACGTCTCCTCCGGCGGCTACCTGCTGATCTTCTGGATGTTCCAGAACCCTCCCGACCTCGTCTTCAGTCTGATCAAGGGCATGTTCATGGCGACGGCCATAGTCATGGTCGGCTGCTACTACGGCTACACGGCGTCGGGAGGCCCGGTCGGGGTCGGCACCGCCACCGCGAAGTCGATGGTCCTCAACATCGTCTTGGTTCACATCATCGGGATGCTTGGCACCCTGGTCTTCTGGGGAGCCAACCCGCGGGCACCGATAGGAGGCTGATCATGTCAATGGATGAAGAGCACAGCGGCCCGTACGTCAGCGAGGACGGGATGACGATGGGGCGCGACTTCGTCATCCCCGGCGTCGATCCGGCCGAGTCCGATCCCTATCGCTTCCACACCGGCCGCAAGCGCGACCACGGCGGCACCGACGCGATCGAGGTCATCGACCTGGTCAAGCAGTTCGGTCGCGCCCGCATCCTCAACGGGCTCAACCTCGGCCTGCCCGAGGACCAGATCTCGATGGTGCTCGGCCCCTCGGGCACGGGCAAGAGCGTGCTGATCAAGCACATAGTCGGTCTGCTCTACCCCGACTCCGGCGACGTCCTCGTGCACGGCGAGTCGATCCCGAACATGACCGACGACGAGCTCTTCGAGGTGCGCAAGAAGTTCGGCCTGCTCTTCCAGGACGGCGCCCTCTTCGGCTCGATGAACATCTACGACAACACCGCCTTCCCGCTGCGCCAGCACACCGACAAGAGCGAGGAGGAGATCGGCGAGATCGTCAACCGCCGGCTCAAGGAGGTGGGGCTCTCCGAGGCGATCTACAAGATGCCGAACGAGCTCTCCGGCGGGATGCGCAAGCGCGCCGGCTTCGCCCGGGCGCTGGTGCTGGAACCGGCGATCGTGATGTTCGACGAGCCCGATTCGGGCCTCGACCCGGTGCGCACGGCGCTGCTCTGCGAGCTGGTCCGCGAGGTGCACGAGGAGAACGGCGGCTGCTACCTGGTGATCAGCCACGACCTCAACACGGCGCGGCGCGTCTCCGATTTCATCGCCGTGTTGTGGAACGGAAAGATTGTTGAGTCGGGGCCGAAGGAGGAGCTGTTCGACTCGGAGAACCGGTTCGTCAGTCAGTTCCTCAATGCGGACGTCACCGGTCCGCTTTCGATGGATTGACGGGTTCAGCGGGCGGGTTCGGCGCGCGGGTCCTGTCGCGGGGTGAGGGGGCCTGCGGGCAGTCCACGGGCTGTCCTCGACCCCCTCACCCCACGCCACCCGCGCGAGGATCGGCTGGATGAGCTCGGTATTCAGCGGAATCGCCGGGTGGGCCGTGCGGCGTGCGCGGATCGTTCTGGTGACGACGGTTGTCCTCGCGGTGGGAGCTTTTGTGGGTGCTGCTCAGCTTTCGACCGATGCGGGGACGGGGACGCTGGTCGATTCGGGTTCGGAGAGCTATCGGGCTACTCAGCGGGTTCGGGAGGTGTTTGGGGAAGAACCTGTGGTGGTTATGGCGGAGGGGGATCTGCAGCGGTTGATCCTTACGCCTGATTTGGGGCGGCTGTTGCGGTTGGAGGGGTGTCTTTCGGGGAAGGTGCCCAAGGGGGCTGAGCCGATTCCGGGGCCTTGCGCGGAACTGGCCGCTATGGACCCGGTGCAGTTCGTGGTCGGGCCGGCGACGTTTCTGAACGAGGCGGTGATCCAGATCGACCAGCAGCTGAATCGCCTCGCGGCGACGGTGCCGCCCGATCAGCTGCGCGAATTTCTCCTCCAAGTGGCAGCTCGCTACGGGATCACCAGCGCTCCCAGTATCGGCAACCCGGACTTCCTCGCCGCCATCGTCTTCGACATCAACCGTTCCCGGGGAACGCCGAAGGCAAAGCTTGCCTACCTCTTTCCCAATAGCCACTCGACGCAAATCATCTTGCGTCTGCGTCCGAACCTGAGCGATGCCGAACGTAGCCGGGCACTCGGCCTGATCCACGAAGCGGTCTACGACACGACGCCGCGCAAGGCCTGCACCTTCAAGGGCAAGCCGGAGGCTTGCTTCGCCCTGCACGGCGGGACCTACACGATCTCGGGTGCCCCAGTAGTGATCGAGGGCCTCTCCGGCGCCCTCAAGGATGCGCTGCTGGTCCTTTTTGCCGTGGCACTTCTGGTCATGGCGCTGACGCTGCTGGCGGTATTCCGCTCGCGCCAGCGATTGCTCCCGCTCGCGGTTGCCCTCGTCGCCGCGGCTATCACCTTCGGCCTGCTGCACCTGCTGGGTGGTTCTCTGACCGCGGCCTCGATCGCCGTCCTGCCAATTCTGATCGGCCTCGTCGTCGACTACGCGATCCAGCTCCAGGCCCGTTTCGACGAGGCGTCGAGTGCAGGGGCGACCGGAGTGGAGGCGGCGCGACAGGCGGCCGTCCGGGGAGGCCCGGCCATCGCTGTTGCCTGCATGGCGACCGCGGCTGGGTTCTTGGCCCTCCAGCTTTCACCTGTCCCGATGATCCGCAGCTTCGGCTGGCTCCTCATCGCCGGTATTGCGATCGGCTTTGGTTTGGCCCTTACTGCTGGGTTCGCGGCTCTTGCTACTTGGTCCCGGGCCGGAGGAGGGGGTGCCCCTCCGCTTGCTGGGTTCTTCGCCGCGAGCAAGGGGGTGTTCGCTAAGGGGACAGGGCGAAGAACAGGACGCCGCGCGCTTCCGGGGCACCCCCTCCTCCGGCCTGAGCGCATAGTTGGACTCGCGCTCAGTCATTCTCGGCGGGTGCTTGGTGTCGGCGCGGTGCTGGCCGTGATCGGTTGGGGTGTCGGGACCCAGATTGGAACGGCGACGGATATTCGCGATCTCGCTCCTCAGGGAGCGAGGGCCATTCAAGATCTCAACCGGGTGCAGGACGTCACCGGCGTTTCCGGTCAGCTCGACGTAAGCGTCGAAGCTCCGGATTTCACCGATCCCGCGACTATTCGTTGGATGGCGGCTTTCAAGCGACGGGTGCTCGATTCGGGTGGCTTTTCGGGGCCTAGACCCAGCTGCCTGACTTCGGAAGTGTGTCCGGGTCCGGCGCTCTCGGATTTCCTCGTCAGCGGCAAGGGCCATGAACGGCTGAGGCAGCGAGACATTCGCGCCACGCTTGCGGAACTGCCGGCCTACGACCTCGAACAGGTGGCGCCAGTCGATCCCAAGACGGGGTTGCCGGGGCATCTCGCGCTGCTCAGCTTCGGAATCCGTGCCCAATCGCTTGAGGACCAGCAGGCGCTGATCGACCGCGTGCGAGGGGAGATTGGAGAGCCCGGCGCTCCAGGTGGACCGCCGGCCAGCGTAACGGTACGTCTCGCCGGCTTGCCGGTCATCGCTGCCGCGGCGGCTTCCGGCCTCTCGTCTAGTCGTTACTGGCTGACGCTTGCCGGTCTCGCCGCGGTGGCGTTGGTGCTTCTAGCCGTGTATCGCTCTTGGCGTCGGTCGCTTTTGCCGCTTGTGCCGGTAGTCATGGCCACCGGCTGGTCAGCGCTTGTGCTTTGGCTTAGCCGGATCCCGCTCAATCCGATGTCGGCGGCGCTGGGGGCCCTGACGATCGCCATCGCTACCGAGTTCAGCGTGATTCTTTCGGCTCGTTTCCATGAGGAGCGGGGTGGGGGCTTGGCGGTTGTCGAGGCTCTGCACGCCGCCTACGCGCGGACCGGGCCGGCTGTGCTTGCCTCGGCGACGACGGTGACGGCGGGCTTCGCGGTGCTGATCGTTAGCGACGTGCCGATGTTGCGCGACTTCGGCTTCGTCACCGTGATCGACCTCGTGGTGGCTTTGCTCGGTGTGATGGTGGCGCTGCCGGCGGCGCTGGCCTGGGTAGAGGAGCGGCGATGAACCGCTACTCGGTCGTCGTCGGCCTGCTCTTCGCTGCGGTGATCGCGATCGCCGCGCTCAACACCCTCGGGCACAAGGACGAAGGCACGCTGGGGCTCGACAAGTTGCCCGCCCGCTGGGCACTGCCGGAGTTCGCCGTGCCCCGCGCGGCGGGTCCCCTGGAAGGCGATGCGAACGTCGCCCAGGACGATTGCGAAACCTCGCAGACGCCTTGCCCGTCCGGCTCCCAGCGCGCTCCCGCCTGCCGCATCCCCACCGCGGGCGCGATCCGCGTCTGCGAACTCTTCGACCGCCCGCTGGTGCTCTCGTTCTGGTTTTCGCGTGGCGGCGGCACCTGCGTCCAGCAGCAGGATGCGGTCAGCCGCGCCTACGAGCGCTACCGTGGCCGGGTGAGCTTCCTCTCGCTGGACGTGCGCGATGATCGCGACACCGTTCGCGAACTGATTCGCGCGCACCATTGGCGGATGCCCGTCGGCTACGACCGCGACGGGGCCGTTGCCGCCCTCTACCGGATCGGCCTCTGCCCGACCTTCGCCTACGCCTATCCCGGCGGCACCCTGCAGGACGCGAGCATCGGCGAGTTGACGGCGTCGCAGCTCGATGTCCACATCCGCGCGCTGCTGCGTGCGACCCGCTTGGCAGAGGGAGGTTGATCGTGGGTTGGGACGTAGTGCCCGAGCAGGGCTGGGTCTCGCCGCACGTCGCCGACGAGTTCCCGGGCCTGGGGATCGCCTGGGTCGAGGTGGAGGGCCGTCAGGCTGCCAGCCCGGAGCCCGTTCGCCGCCGCCTCCGCGACCTCTCCGACCGCTTCTACGGCTCGCACGCGATCCACATGCGGGAGCGGCCGATTCCTTGGGCCTACCGTGTCTTCTTCCGCCAGATCGGCCTCGACCCCGACCGCACCCGTACCCCGGTCGAGCAGCTCGCCCTCGATCGCCTCCACGACGGCGCCTTCGTCAGCCGCGACACGCCCGCCGACGCGCTCACGATCGCCACCGTGGAGACCGGGGTGGCGCTGCGAGCATTCGATGCCGAGCGACTCGACGGCCGCCTCTGCATCCGCGACTCGGCACCAGGAGAGTCGCTGCCGGGAAAGACGTCCGAGCTGGCGCGCGGGACCCTGATCGTCGGCGACGAGCGGGTGCCGCTGGAACCGCTGTTCGGCGGCGGCAGTCCCGACCACGGCGTGGGGGCGGAGACCAGCCGGATCGCGATCGCCGCGGTACAGGTAAAGGGTGTGCCACAGGCCGCGGTCGACGAGGCCCTCTGGCTCGCCTGCGCGGCTATCGAGTCCTGATCCTTAACCGGTTTCTCGCTTTCGGTCGCAACGCTGTGATCTACACTCGAACGGTCTATGCCGGATCTGCTCGAACTGAACGCGCCGAACGCGCTTCGAGTGGGGGGCGACGAGCGCCTCGCTCGCGCCGAGCTGCGCCGCCAGATCGGCCGCCTCGAGGGCGAGCTCTCGCGCCTCGTCGCCGAGGCCTTCCCGCGGATCGGGATCGACGCCGGCGTTGCCGCCCCCCATGGCGAGCCGCGGATCGCTGACCTGGGGGAGTTGGAGCGGGTGCGCGACGCGCTGGCGGATCGGATCGCCGCCGCCCGGCTGGCGCTGCGCGAGAAGGACGAGCTCGAGACGCGGAACCGCGAGCTGCTGCGCCGCATGTTGGACGCCCCGGCGAAGCACAAGTGGGTGCGCATCTCCAACGCCGACATCGGCGAGCCCGGCTGCGGGCACTGGCACTCCCTGCCCTGCCTCGGCCCGCTCGGTCTGCTGATGGGCTGGTGGCGGGTCAAGGTTTCGTCCGGATGCCCGTTATCCGGGCGGCTTGCGGCCGTTGAGCGATAGGACCGGGACAGAGGAGCGGCCACCGGCACCGTGGGGGAGCTTTCCCCTCGCTGAGTTGACCGTACTGGCGGGGCTGATCGCCCTGGCGATCGGCGTGATCGGAGCCCACCCGACCCTGCTCGGCGTCGGCGTCGTGCTCGCCGGCCTCGGCGGGCTCGAGGTCTCGGTGCGCGAGCACTTCGCCGGCTACCGCTCCCACACGACGCTCCTCGCCGGCACCGTCTTCGTCCTCGTCACCGGCGGGCTCTTCTACCTCGCCGGCCTGATCCTGGCGATCTGCCTCGGCGTGGGAGCGGCTGCCTTCCTCGCGGTCTTCCTCCTCCTGCGCCGAGCCTTCCAGCGGGCCTCAGGCGGACTTTCGTACCGCCTGGGCCGCTGACGGCGTCAGACCAGTACGGATTCGCGCGAGGCCAGCTCGGTCGAGATCAGGGCGCGCTGGCGGGAGGTCAGGGTGCCGAGGCGCTTGTTCTCGCTGAGCGCGAGGCCGAGCAGGAACTTGCGGGCGCGGGTGCGGCCCCAGCGGCGCTGGCTGGTCAGCAGCTCGGCCAGGGTCATGCTCTCGGTCTCCCACGGGCAGTCCCGGATCACGTCCGTCACCTCGACGTCGCCGCGGGCAATCGAGCGCTTCAGCTCCGCCCTCGCGAGCCGCACGCGGTTGGCGCGAGCAAGTGCCTGCATGTGCTGCGGGGCCTGGATCATCGAAGCGGTCGTCTGAGCGGGGGCGATCGAAGCAGCGTCCACTGGGACTCCTCCCTTGGGGGTCGTTAACTGGGGAATCTCGGATGCGCCGGGCCGGAGGCGAACCTCGGCCTGGTTGAGTTGAGTTCTCCACCGGATCGCTTCCCTGCCCCGGGATGCGATCGGCGCCCGCGCAAGCTATGCCTTCGGGGCGGGCAGCGTCAACCCGAAGTCGGCGAAGGCGGTCCCGCCGGGTCGCTAAGAGCATCTTTTTCGTCGGCCGCGCGCCGCAATTCAAAGCGACCGGGGTCGAAACTACCCAGAGCGGGGTAGGTCGGGGAAGCCGTCGGCGATTCGGGAGATGGTGGCAAGGGCGGAGTCGAGGTGCTCGCGCTCGTGGGTCGCCATCAGGCTGGTCCGCAGCAGGGCACCGCCGGGGGGGACCGCCGGGTGGATCGCGACGTTGGTGTAGACGCCGGCGTCGAAGAGCGCCTTCCAGAGCAGGACCGCCTGCCAGTCGTCGCCGACCACGACTGGGACCACCGGCGTGGTGGCGACGGTGCCGTCGGGGAGGGCACCCGGCTCGACCACCTCGAGGCCGAGCGAGCGCAGTCCCTCACGCAGGTACTCCGCATTGGCGAGCAGGGCCTCGAATAGTCGCGGGCCGTCGGAGCGGATCACCCGCAGCGCGGCGAGGGCGGCGCCGACCGCCGCCGGCACCGCCGAGGCGCTGAAGACGAAGGAGCGCGAGGAGATCCGCAGGTACTCGACCACGTCGGCCGGGCCGGCGACGAAGCCGCCGCAGGAGGCGAGGCTCTTGGAGAAGGTGCCCATGCGCAGGTCGGCCTCGTCCTCGAGGCCGAAGAGCTCGCAGGCGCCGGCGCCGCGGGCGCCGAGCACGCCGGCGCCGTGGGCCTCGTCGACCATCAGCCGGGCGCCGTAGGCCCGGCAGAGCTCGACGATCCGCGGCAGGTCGCAGACGTCTCCCTCCATCGAGAAGACGCCGTCGACGACGACGAGGACGCCGCCGCCGTCCTCGGCCGCGCGCTGCAGCATCTTCTCCAGCTTGTCCATCCTGTTGTGGCGGAAGGGACGCAGCTTGGCCCCGGAGAGGCGGCAGCCGTCGAGGATCGAGGCGTGGTCGCCGGAGTCGACGATCACGGTGTCGCCGGGCTCGAGGATCGTCCCGATCGTCCCCAGGTTCGCCTGGTAGCCGGTCGAGAAGACGATCGCGTCCTCGCTCCCCATCCACTCCGCGAGCTCGCGCTCGAGGTCGACGTGCAGCGGCGTCGTCCCGTTCAGCAAACGCGAGCCGGTGACGCCGGTGCCGTAGGCCTCCAGCGCCTCGCGCGCCCCCTGCTTGACCCGCTCGTCGCCGGTCAGCCCAAGGTAGTTGTTGGAGCCGAGCATGATCGTCTCGCGTCCCTCCATCTCGACCACCGGGCCGGCCTGCGAGGTGAGCAGGCGGAAGTAGGGGAGGAGGTCGTGCTGCTTGGCCGCTTCGAGCTGCTCGAGGCGGTCGTGGCTGCGCGCCTTCTCGAAGACGTCGACCGGAACCTTCGTCGTTTCGCTCATGGCGAGAGTGTAGGTTCCGGCTCCCATGGGAAATGTGTCGATCAGCCCGGTTCGCACCCGCCGCGAGCTGAAGCGCTTCGTCAAGGTCCCCTTTCACCTGCACGGCGACCAGCCGCAGTGGGTAGCGCCGCTGGTCTTCGAGCGGATGGAGTTCCTCGATCGCAAGAAGAACCCCTGGTTCGAGCACGGCGAGGCCGAGTACTTCCTTGCCGAGCGCGACGGCGAGGCGGTCGGTCGCATCACCGCCCATCTCGACCGGCGCTGGGACTCCTACCAGGGCGGCAGCGACGCGATGTTCGGCTTCTTCGAGACTGCAAACGACCCCGAGGTCGCCGCCGCCCTGCTCGACGCCGCCACCGACTGGGCGCGGGGAAAGGGCCGCGGCCGCGTCCTCGGCCCGATGGACTTCACCACCAACGACGAGATCGGGATCCTGGTCGAGGGCTACGAGCGGCGGCCGATGATCCTCGAGCCCTGGCACCCGCCCCACTACCGCGAGCTGATCGAGGCCGAGGGCTTCGGCAAGGCGATGGACGTGCAGATGTGGGAGCTCCAGTTCGGCGAGCTCAAGGAGGGCGAGCGCTTCGACCCATCGATCCACGAAGCGGCCGAGAAGGGCCTGCGCGAGGAAGGGATCGTGATCCGCAACATGCGCAAGCGCGAGATGGCGGACGAGGTGCGGCGCTTCATGGACGTCTACAACGAGGCCTGGGGCGACAACTGGGGCTTCGTCCCGATCACCGACGCCGAGGTCGAGTTCCAGGCCAAGAACCTGAAGCAGGTGATCGACGAGAACTGGACCTGGATGGCCGAGAAGGACGGCGAGGTGGTCGGCGCGGCGCTGACCTTGCCCGACATCAACCAGGTGATGGCGAAGCTAGACGGCCGCCTGCTCCCCTTCGGCTGGCTCAAGTTCCTGCTCGGCAAGCGCAAGATCGACCAGTGCCGGGTCTTCGCGCTCGGCGTCAAGCACGAGTACCGCCACAGCGGCGTCGCTGCCGGCCTCTACCTCAAACACCTCGAGGAGGCGGCGGTCCCGGGCGGCATAGTCGGCGGTGAGATGGGATGGATCCTCGAGACCAACGGGCCGATGAACCGGGCGATGGAAGGCATGGGGGGGACGGTGGTCAAGAAGTACCGCTTGTACGAGAAGTCGCTCGGCGGCTGAGCCCATCCCGGCAGGGGTTCCGCTTAACTTTTTCGGTGTGGTGTGGTTGGGCTTGGCGCTCGGATCGGTCGACGAAAAAGTACAAGACGCTCCACCCCTGCCGGGATGGGCTCTGAAGCGCGTCGTTCTGCGGAAGGTGCGGAGTGTTCTCGGTCGTTCGCCGCCCGCGGCGCTACAGTCGGCCCGGTGAGCAAAATGGAGCTTGAGCCGATTCCGGTTCGCGTCCTTCCACATGAGGCGTCGAACTCGCTGGCGGTGCGCAACGAGGCGAAGACCGCGGCGATTGCTGCCGCGGGCGGCGTCCTAGCCGGTGCCGCCACGGTGGCGGCCGTCCGAGCTGTCGGCGCGGTGGCAGGCCGGAAGCGCACCCCGCGCCGTTCCTCGCGTCGCGAGCGTCCCGCCAACGTTCTCGCCAGCCGCTCGTTTCTTGTCGACGTCCACCTGCTCGGGCGGTGAACCTCGAGGTAGAGATCTCTCCACCCTCGCCCTACCGGTTGCCGTCATATGGCGGCGAGGACGGGGTTATGCGGGTCGAGGGGGGTGTTGCCACGCGTTTGCTGCACGTCGACCGAGCCCCGGTACTGGTGCGGGCCTGGGAACCGGGGAAGGGACGGGTGGCGCTGCGGGCCGAGCCGCTGGACCCTGGTTCGATCGCCTCGCCCGGGCCGGCAGCGGATGTCCCCGCGCGCGAGGCCGGGGCCGCCGAGCTGGAGCTGGCGCTGGAGCGGATGCGCTTCGCTCTCGGCGTCGACGACGACCTGGGTGAGTTCTACCGTCGCTTCCGCCGCGACCCGCTGCTCGGGCCGCAGCTGCGCCGCCGGCCCCATCTGCGTCCCCGCCGCCGTCCCTGGCCCTGGGAGGCGTTTGCCTGGGCGGTGGTCAAGCAGCTGATCGAGAGCGGCCGCGCCGCTCGCATCCAGCGCCGCATGGTCGGCCGTTGGGGCCCGCGCCTCGGGGACGGGCGCGACTCGCTGCGCGACGTTCCGGCCCCCGGCCTGATCGCCGCCCGGGCGCCGGTCGAACTCGAGTCGATGGGCCTAGCGCTGAAGCGGGCGCTTGCGCTGCGCGCGGTGGCCGCCGACGTCGCCGCCGGCCGCTGCGACCTGTCCGAGCCGACCGCCGACCGTCGCCTGCTCTCGGTGCGTGAGATCGGCTCCTGGACCGTCCAGTGCCTCGGCCTCTTCGGCCGTGGCGACCCCGACTCGCTTCCCGCCGGCGACCTGATCTACCTTAAGCAGGTCGGCCGCCTGGCCCGCCTCGGCCGTCGCGCCACGGTCGAGGAGGTGGAGGAGTTCTACGCGCCCTACGCACCCTACCGCGGCCTCGCGGGGGCCTGGTTGGCTACCACAGCCTGACCGAACTCAAGCGGGCGCCGCAGGCGTCGATAAGCAGACAATGGAGCGCTCTGCACGGAGCGGGAGTTGGCCCGACAAGCGAGTAGACGAGTTCCTCGACCAGATCTCGGCCGGGGGCGAGGACTACCGCCGGCTGGTCGAGCGCCTTCCCGCGATCGTCTACGCGTCCGAGCTGGGCGAGAACGGTCGCTGGCGCTATGTCAGCCCCCAGGTCGAGGACATCCTCGGCTACACCCCGGAGGAGTGGCTGGCGGACCCCGAGCTCTGGGCGAAACTTCTGCACCCCGAGGACCGCGAGCGGGCGCTGGCGCAGGAGACGCGCAGGACGATCGGCACCCGCAACCCGCCGCCGGTCGACTACCGGATGCTGACCCGCGACGGTCGCACCGTGTGGATACTCGACGAGGCGGTGCTCGAGCCAGACGAAGCCGGCACGCCGGTCTGGCACGGCGTCCTCTACGACATCACCGAGCGCAAGAGCGCCGAGCAGGACCTGGAGCGGGCCGCCGCCCAGCAGGCCGCGGTCGCCCGGCTCGGTGGCAGGGCGCTGAGGGACGGCGACCCCGACTCGCTGATGCGCGAGGGGGTCTCGCTGATGACCGAGATCGAGGGGGTTGCGGCCGCCTGCATCTGGGAGGTCGGTCGCGACGGCCGCCGGTTGAGCCTGCGCACCGGCCTGGAGGAGCGGGTGGTCGGCTCCGAGCGCGCCTCCGCCGCGCGCGACTCGCACTCCGGCGCCGCGCTCGACTCGCGCCTGCACGTGATCGTCGACGACTGGTCGGTCGAGCGCCGCTTCTCGATGCCCCCGGCGCTGCGGGCGATGGGGGTGCGCAGCAGCCTCGCCGTGCCGATCGACGGCAAGCAGCGCCCCTTCGGCGTCCTCGACGTGCACGCCTGCGAGCCCAACCGCTTCACTCCCCAGGACGTTCACTTCGTCCAGGCCTCGGCAAACGTCCTCGCCGATGCGATCGAGCGCCACGCGGCCGACGAGGCGCTGCGCCACAGGGTCCTGCACGACCCGCTCACCGGCCTGCCCAACCGGCTCAGCTTCGTCGAGGCGCTGGCGGCGTCGCTCGCGCACAGCACGGTCTCGGGCTCCCCGGTCGGGATCCTCTTCCTCGACCTCGACAACTTCAAGCTGATCAACGACAGCATGGGCCATCACGCCGGCGACGAGCTGCTGCGCGCGGTGGCGCCGCGGCTGCGCGCTCACCTGCGGCCGGGGGACATCGTCGCCCGCTTCGGCGGCGACGAGTTCGGCATCCTGGTCGACCGGCTGGCCGACGAGGACGAGGCGGTGGCGATCGCCGACCGCATCGCCTCCGCGTTCGCCGAGCCCTATGCGATGGGAGGGGTCGAGCACTACGTCACCGCCAGCGTCGGCATCGCGGTCGCCCGCCCCTCCACGCGCGAGCCGATCGACGCCGACCTCTTGATTCGTGACGCCGACGCCGCGATGTACCGGGCGAAGGAGCGCGGCCGGGCGCGCTGCGAGCTCTTCGACGCCGAGATGCGGGCCGGGGCGCTGCGCCGGCTCGAGGTCGAGCGCGAACTGCGCCGGGCCCTCGAGCACGAGGAGCTGGAGCTCCACTACCAACCGATAATCGCGATGCGCAGCGGCGAGATCGTCAGCCTCGAGGCGCTGGTGCGCTGGCGCCACCCCGAGCGAGGCCTGCTCGATCCCAGCGATTTCGTCGAGATCGCCGAGGACAGCGGCCTGATCGAGCCGATCGGCCGCTGGGTGCAGGAATCCGCCTGCCGCCAGGCGCTCGAGTGGCACCAGCTGCGGCCCGACCACAGGCCGGTCGACATCTCGGTGAACCTCTCCGCGCGTCAGGTGAGCAACCGCGAGCTTGCCGCCTCGATCGGGGCGCAACTCGCCAGTTCCGGACTCGATCCGGATCACCTGCGACTGGAGGTCACCGAGAGTGCCCTGGTCGAGGAGTCGACCACGGCGATCGACAGCCTCGAGGCCCTGAGCGACCTCGGCGTCGGCCTCGTGCTCGACGACTTCGGCACCGGCTACTCCTCACTCGCCTACCTCAACCGCTTTCCTTTCGACGCCCTCAAGATCGACCGCTCCTTCGTCGAAGTGCTGGGGGTCGAGCAGGAGCGCACGGCGATCGTCGAGGCGATCGTCGGCATGGCTCGCGCCCTCTCCCTTGACGTGATCGCCGAGGGGGTCGAGAACGAGGCGCAGCTGTCGGAGCTGACCCGGCTCGGCTGCGACTATGCGCAGGGTCACCTCTTCTCGCGGGCGCTGCCGGCGGAGAAGGTCACTGCCCTGCTCAGCAAGGGCGCCCCGCTCTATTCGGGGATGGCGCCTGGCAGGTAGGCGTTGCTGAGCACGCTTCCGGTCGGCGGCAGCGAGGCGATCAGGCCGTTGTCGCGCATCCAGCCGGTGAACTTTTGCCACTGCGCCGGGTCCATGAAGCCGTAGGGGCGACCGCCACGAGGGGGGTTGAGCAGCGGCAGCGTCGCCGCCAGCTCCGCCCGGGTCAGCTTCGGGTCGAGGTCGGGGTTCGCTTCCAGCAGGGCTTTGGCCGTCGCCTTGGGATTGGCGGCCGCGGCCGCGGTCCCGCGCGCCAGAGCCGCCATAAAAAGGCGGAACTTCTGCGGGTCTCCTTCCAGCTGTTCGCGCTGAGCGACGAGGACGAGCTCGTCGTAGGTGGGCACGCCGAGCTTGTCGACCGGGGTGACGACCGGTTGCTGGCCGCGCAGGCGCAGGTCGACCCCCTCGACGTTGCTGAAGCCGCCGAGCATCGCCTCGGCGCTGCCGCCGACGAGCGCCGGTAGCAGGCCGAAGCCGACATTGACCGCCTTGACGTCGGATGGCTTCAGGTTGGCGCGGGCGAGGATCGTCTTTAGGTAGGCGTCCTGGTAGGGGATGCCGGCGGTGGCGATCGTCTTGCCGCGCAGGCTCCCGACTCCCTTGATGCCGGACTTCTTCAGCCAGATCATCGAGGTGAGCGGGCGGTTGACGAGGGCGCCGACGGCGAGCACATCGAGGCCCTGTTCGTGGGCGAGCAGGACCTCGGGCTCGTAGGAGATCGCCAGGTCCGTCTTCCCGGCGGCGAGCAGCTTGATCGGCGCGGCCGGGTCGGCGGGCGTGTGGATGCTGACGTCGAGCCCGGCTTCTTCGAAGTAGCCGAGCTTCTGCGCCATGTAGATCCCAGCGTGGTCGGGGTTGGGGTAGAAGTCGAGCGTCAGGCTGAGCGGCTGCGACTCGCCGGTCACGTCTTCGCTCTTCTCGCCGCAGGCGGCAAGGCCGAGCGAGAGGGCGAGCAGGGCGACGGCGAGAGCGACCACCGCGGTTCGGGTGCGCTTCATCCCCTGCTTTCTATCGCCAAGTGACGACGTAGCGCTCTACGAGGGCGACGAGGGCGAAGAGCGCGAGAGCCATCGCAGCAAGCAGGAACACCTCGGCGAAGAGACGCGACGTCTCCAGCAGCGCGTTGTCTTCTCGCATCAGGAGACCGAGGCCGGAGTTTGCGCCGGCCCACTCGCCGAACAGGGCGGCGATTCCGGTGACGGCGGCGGCGACCTTCGCGCCGCTGAAGAAGCCGGGCAGTGCCGTGGGTGCCTCCAATCGCCAGAGGATCTGTGGACGTGAGGCATCGAGGGTTCGCATCATCTTCGTCGCCTCGGGATCGACTGAGCGCAGGCCGTCGAGCGTGTTCACGGAGATCGGGAAGAAGCAGACGAGGGCGACGATCCACAGCTTCGGTCCGATGCCGTAGCCGAACCAGATCACCAGGATCGGGGCGATGGCGATGATCGGGATCGCCTGCGAGACCACCATGGGCGGGTAGAGCGTGTGCCGGACGGTTACGAACAGGTGCATTGCGACGGCGAAGCCGAGCCCGGCGACCACGGCGCAGCCGAAGCCGAGGACCATCTCCTTCAGCGTCACCCAGGCGTTTTCAGCCAGCAGCGTGCGGTTCTGCCAGAGCGATTCGGCGATTTCGGCTGGCGAAGGGACGAGGAACGGTTTGAGCCCGAGCAGGTCGGCGAGTACCCCCGTGCTCGCCGCGACCTGCCAGGCACCGACCAAGCCCACAAGAAGCAGTGTCGGGAGGACCCAGCGCTTCACTGGGCGCCCTCCCTTAGGGCGTGGAGAGCCCGCTCCCGAGCGGCTACGAACTCGGGATCGGTAACGGCCGCGTCGCGGTCGGCGGCTCGCGGTTCCGGGGCGCTCAGCTCATCCACCACACGTGCCGGTCGCGCCGAGAGCACCGCGACGCTGTCGCAGAGATAGAGCGCCTCCTCGACGTCGTGGGTGACGAGGATGACCGTGCGCGGGTCGGCGGCCAGTGCGCCGGCCAGCCACTCCTGCATCTCGGCGCGGGTGATCGCGTCGAGCGAGGCGAACGGCTCGTCGAGGGCCAGCACAGGCTTGCCAGCTACCAGCGTGCGCAGGAAGGCGACGCGCTGGCGCATCCCGCCGGAGAGCTCGGCCGGCCTCGCCTGCTCGAACCCGGCGAGCCCGAAGCGGTCGAAGAGGAGGCCCACCTCGCGCCGCGCGGCGGCTCGGCGCACGCCGCGGTTGCGCAGCGCCAGCGCCGCGTTGTCGATCGCCGAGAGCCAGGGCAGCAACATGTCGCGCTGGGGCATGAAGGCGCAGCGGGCCAGGCGCGTCGAGGGGTCGATGCCGTCGCCGAGCGCGACCACGCCCTGCTCGGGCTCCTGCAGCCCGGCGACCAGCTCCAGCAGGGTCGACTTGCCACAGCCGGAGGGTCCGACAAGGCCCAGAACGCCGTGCGCGGGGAGGTGGAGGTCGAGGTCGTCGATCGTCCGCAACTCGCCGTAGGAGTGCCGCAGGCCGCGGATCGAGACGGCGATTACGGGCATCTCGCCATAGGCAGGCGATGCGCTTTCCGCGGCGAATTCCTTGGCTTTCGCGGGCATCTCGGGTATCCTGGCGCACTCGCGCTCCTGACCAAGAAGGTCAGGAAAGTCGATAACCAACCCGCGCGAAGCCCATATGGACCCGGCAATCATCGTCTTCGGACTAGGAATCGGCGTACTCGTCGGCATGACCGGCATGGGCGGGGGATCCCTGATGACCCCGCTGCTGATCCTGATCTTCGGCATCCAGCCGACGACGGCGATCGGCACCGACATCTTCTACTCGGCGGTGACCAAGACCGTTGGCGGCTGGCGCCACTTCCGGATGAAGACGGTGAACCTGGAGCTGGTCAAGTGGCTCTCGTTCGGCAGCGTGCCCGCGGCGGTGAGCGGTGTCGCGATCGTCTCGGTGCTGCAGGACCACATCGGCGAAGAAAAGCTCGACGGGCTCGTATACGCCGTACTCGGCGGCACCCTGCTGATGGTCGGGATCATCACCCTGACCCGGGCGCTGATCCTGCGCAACCTGGTCGACGAGCGCGACCGCTTTGACGTCGAACGCCGCCACAAGGTTGCCGCCGTCCTGATCGGCGCCACCACCGGCTTCGTGATCGGGATCACCTCGGCCGGCTCCGGCACCGTGATCGCGATCCTGCTGATCGCCGTTTACCGCCTGGCGCCGAAGAAGGTCGTCGGCACCGACGTCTTCCACGCGGCGATCCTGCTCTGGGCCGCCGGCATCGCCCACTGGATCGGCGGCAACGTCGACTTCGTCCTCGCCGGCAACATCCTCCTCGGCTCGGTCCCGGGAGTGGTGATCGGCGCGGCGCTGTCGGACAAGGCCCCGCAGGGCTTCATCCGCACCGCCC
>DASSMU010000146.1:0-5722 GCA_035701465.1 Solirubrobacterales bacterium | reverse complement strand
GGTGCCTCCTCCAGACGCGCGGCAGGAGCCGCGCTTGAGTGTCTGGAGGAGGCACCCCCGACGGCCATTGCAACCAAGAGGAGGGGGTAGAACCAGACTATGTAGAGGTAGAACCAGTGGTGCATCGTCAGCTGCACGCCGATTAGGAGAGCTGCCCCCAAAGCTGCGACTTGCGTGAGCTTCTTGCGCCTGGGGCGGAATGCGAATCCCAGCGATAGGAGCCCGACTGTGGCCAGGATGGCTACACGCAGAGGCTCTAGCCAAGCTACCTGCCCCCAGATGCTGAAGGGGGAATCTCGTCCCGCTTGGTAGGCGATCGTGCGCTCGTAGAAGGTGTGAAGGCCGGGGTCGATCGCAGGCCAGAGCAACAGGGCAGCCGCTGTCAGTGAAAAGGCAATGGCAAACGTGGCTGCCGCGGGTGGCGCTGTAGGGGGGACCACCCCCGAGGACGCTTTAGCGACCGCAGGGGGTGGTGGGTCCCCTGCAGCGACAGGACCCGCGGGCCGATACGTAGCAAGCATTGGCACCAACACGGCTGGGGCAAACTTGGCGAGTGTGGCGAAGGCTGCCATCGCACCTCTTGCTGCCGGACGGGCCAACACCAACAGAGTGGCTACCAGCAGCATCGCCACCAGGGTGTCGTTGGAGTTCGAGAGCAGCGCGTAGGCCGTGTAGGGGTAAGCGGCCCAGCCGAAGGCGAGGGTTGCAGCCAGGCGATTGCCCTCGGGGCCGGGGCGAATGTGGCGGCCGAGGAAGAGCAGCAGGGCGAATGTGGCCAGGTCGAAGAAGACCGCGGCGCCGTGGGCCGCCGGGAGGTCGTTCCAGGTTCCCGACCAGGGCCAGATCCGCTCGAAGGGAACGTAGGCGTAGTAGTTGACCGGGCCGTAGGTGTCTCCCTGGGAGACGTCGTTGGGGAAGTTGTCGTAGACCGGTTCGCCGTGGGCGATGCGATCCGCACCGACGACACCGGCGTAGCCGACGTCGATCGCGCCCGAGTCGGCCATGTTGAGCCCGACTCGGAAGCCAACCAGGAAGAGGGCGGCGATCAGCAGCCATGCCGCCGGCCAGCTCGGGCGGATGCTCTCCCCCCTCCCCCGCATGCCGATCCACAGCGCCCTGCCGAAGAGGTAGACGAGCGGGATGTACTGCAGCGGCACCGAGACCCCGATTTCCGCCCGGTTGAAGAAGAAGTTGGAGACGCCGAAGCCGAGTAGGACGAGCAGGTCGAGGTTGGCGATCCGCCAGATACGCCTCCAGTCGACCAGGCCGAGCAGGAACAGGGCGCAGAGGGGGAGGAAGACGTAGGGGGCGTTGAGCTTGTGGCCGAACGCCCCCGAGTAGCCGCGGGCCATTTTCCAGGCCACCTGGTAGCCGGTCCAGGACTCGCGAACACGACCGGTCTGCGGGTCGACGATGACGAGCGCGACCTCTTTGTCGCCGGCGAAATAACCGACCTCCCAGTTGCCGTCGACCATGTTGGCGCTGTGGGTCAGCACCGTGTGCTCTTCCCGCTCCTTGACTACGTTCGGGTCGTTGGCGGCGATGCGGGAGGCAGCCAATGCGTTCACGTGAGCCGACGCGGTTGCGGGGAAAAGCGCGAGCGTTATGAAGAGGAGCAGGACGAGGGTTGCTGGCCCGCGGGTCCTGTCATCGGGCAGGGCGGCCTGCGGGCAGTCCACGGGCTGTCCTCGACCCCCCAGCCCGATGCCACCCGCGGGAGGAGCCGTGGCTTGCATCACCTCAGCCTGAAGTGCTCGAGCACAACCGGGGCGACGTCGCGCAGCGTCCACTGCTCATGCTCGGCGGGATCCCCGGGGCCGCAGCCGACGAATAGGAGCGGACCCAGGGAGTCGCCAGCTTGTAGGGAGCCGTGGCTGCCGCCGCCGGCGTGGGTGACGCCGCCCCAGTCGACCGCCTCGTAGCCCTCGGCGAGGGAGACGATGAAATCGCCGGCGTGGGGGCTGTTGAGTGCCGACCAGACGCGGGCCAGGGGGTCGGGGTAGGTCTCGCTGCGCAGCCGCCCCCCCTTCACTGTTGCCTCCAGCACATCGAGACCCCCATCGATCTCCCATTGACCCCCGCGTAGATCGGCGAGCGATTTAGCGCGGTGCGGAAGCGAGGGGCTGGAGGTGCGGTGCAGCTTGGGGCGGAAGCGGAACTTCTGCCCCCTCCGTTCGATCGTCGCCATCGCGGCGGGCTCGGGCGTTCCCGGCTCGGGCCGTTGCAGGGGATCGCCCGTGGCGGTCTCGAGGCGACAGACCAGGTCCACCCCTTCGATCGCTCCCAGTGCCTCTCGCACCGCTTCCGGGTCGGCGCGCTCGTCTTCGCCTGGGAGAAGGTAGACGTGCGCGGCGCGGCCGGTCGGGCTGACCGCGAGCTGGGCGAGCTGGGGCTGGGCCTCCGAGGGCTGCAACACCGACCAGTCGCGGTCCAGCAGTTCGGCGAGCGGCAGACCCCGGTGGACCGCTGTCTGGGCGTGGTCGGCGACCAGAATCAACGCGTACTCAGCGAGGAAGGCGTCTAGGCCGCCAGCCGCCTCGACCAGCTTCGCGAAGCAGTGGTCGGCCTTGGCGATCGACTCGACGCTCGCCTCCGGACCGTTGCGGTGCGAGTAGTTGTCGTTGTCGGGCAGGGAGAAGAGCAGGAAGTCGAAGGCGTCGTCCTTGGCCAGCTCGGCGGCGCAACAGGCCGAGTAGCCATCGCGGCTACCCGGGATCGAGGTCGATTTGCAAGGCACCTCGCGGCTGGCATAGAGGTCTCCGTAGAAGAGCTCACCGGGTCCCCAGGTGTGGTGGCGGAACTTGAGCCGGGTGGCATCCACCGCCCGGCGCAGCAGCCCGTCGAGCGAGACCTGGTGCCGGTGGCGTCCGCGGTAGATCAGGAACGGCGTGCAGGCGGTGCGCAAGCCGGCGTCGTCGAGCTGCTCAAAGAGGGTCTCGACCAACGGGTTGAGGTGGGCGAGGTTCATGTTGTAGACGAGGTCGTAGAGGACGCGGAAGACCCCGAAGGCACGGCTCGCCTCCATCGAGGAGCCGTACTCGACGTAGCGCCGCTCGAGCCGGTGGTACCAGTTCATGCCGCTGACCCAGTGGGCGTCGGCGCCCTCGCCGCTGACCATCTCGGCGCAGGCGACGGGCGTAACCGAGGGGAAGCTCGAGACGCAGTCAGGAATCAGAACGCCACGATCGATCAGTGCGCCAAAGGTGGGCGCCCGGTCCTCGGCGACCGCGCGCAGGAGCATGTCCGTCCGCAGCGAGTCGACGTAGGTGAGGATCAGCTTCTTGGGAGGCATTTCGCCAATGATGCCTGGAGCAGCCCCCTGCTTCGGTGACCAGAGGCCGGCTTAAGGCCCGTCCCGGTAGGGGTGGAGCGTCTTGTACTTTTTCGTCGCCCGGGCCCGAGCGCCAAGCCCAACCCCGATCCACCGAAAAAGTTAAGCGGAACCCCTACCGGGACGGGCCTTAACGCAGCACTCGCAGGCCGGCGTGTTTGCGTTGGGCCCGGCGGCGTCTTGAGATTCCGAGCCAGGCCAGTGCCGCGACCACCAGCAGGACTGCGGGCTTGATCAGGAGTGTGATCGCGACGACTACCAGGGCGACGAGCGAGACTAGGAAGCCGAGAGCTCCAGAGCCGCTTCCTTCCCTTTTCCCCGCCGATCCAACCACATCGCTGACGATGAGACAGGCGAAGACGGCGCCGGCGAGGCAGACGATGGCGCCGACCGGGCCGCTCAGGTCGGCGCTGCCGGAGAGCAGGAAGCCGACGACGAGGCCGATCACCCCGGCGAGCAGGGTCATCCGGCCGCGGGCGGAGCCGTGCGTGCCGGTGGTACCGGCGAGCATCCCGATCGCGATGCCGAGCCCGAGCTCGAGGCAGATGCCGGAGAAGGATCCCACGCGGAAAACCTAGCTCCCCCGGCGGGTTCGTGCCGATCCGCCACACTATCCCGATGGCAGATCCACCCCACCGCCGCCGCGCCCACGCGCGCAGCAGCGACCTCGAGCGCTACGCCGGCCTCTTCGCCGAACGGACCCGGGTGATGCGATCCTCGGCGATGCGTGACCTGATGGCGGTGACAGCGCAGCCGGGCGTGATCTCGCTAGCCGGCGGCCTGCCCGACACCTCGACCTTCCCGCCGCAGGCCTTCGCCGCGCAGATGACGAGGATCGCGCAGGAGTCGGCAGCCGAGGCGCTGCAGTACGGCCCCACCGAGGGCTTCCGCGAGACCGTCGACTGCATCGTCGAGGTGATGGGCGCGGAGGGGATGCTCCCCGACCCCGAGGACGTGATCGTCACCACCGGCGGCCAGCAAGCGATCGACCTGCTCTGCAAGGCGCTGGTCGACCCAGGGGACGCGGTGCTCTGCGAGGCGCCGACCTACCCCGGCGCGATCCCGGTCTTCTGCAGCTACCAGGCCGAGACGATCCAGATCGAGTGCGACGGCGAGGGGATGCGGATCGACGAGCTGGAGGGGGCGCTGGAGCGCCTCGACGACGAAGGGCGGCGTCCCAAGTTCGTCTACTCGGTGCCGACCTTCCAGAACCCGGCCGGGGTGACGATGTCGCTGGAACGAAGGCGCAGGCTGGTCGAGCTGGCTCGCTCGCGCGAGCTGCTCGTGGTCGAGGACAACCCCTACGGCCTGCTCCGCTTCGGCGGCGACCCCCTTCCCCCGCTCTACCAACTCGACGGCGGCGACTTCGTCATCTACGTCGGCACCTTCTCGAAGATCCTCTCTCCCGGCATCCGCCTCGGCTGGGCGGTGATGCCGCCACCGGTGATGGAGAAGGTCGTGCTCGGCAAGCAGGCCGCCGACCTCTGCACCTCGACCCTGACCCAGTACTTCGTGCGCGAGTACTTCCGCGACGGCCGCTGGCGCGAGTACATCGAGAGTCTGATCGGCATCTACCGCGACCGCCGCGACGCGATGATCGAGGCCCTGGGCCGCTATTTCCCACCGCAAGCGACCTGGACCGAGCCCGACGGTGGGCTCTTCATCTGGGCCACCCTGCCCGACTACATCGACACCAGCGACCTGCTGGCCAAGGCGCTGCGTGAGGACGTCGCCTTCGTCCCCGGTCAGGCCGCCTACGTCGACGGTCGCGGTCGCAACTCGATGCGGCTCAACTTCTCCTCCGGCGGCGAGGACGAGATCCGCGAGGGGATCCGGCGGATCGGCAAGACGATCGCCGAGCAGGTCGAGCTGTACGGGGCACTGACCGGAGAGCTGCCGGGGTCTTCGACGCCGAAGCGCGAGGCTGGCGCTGAAACCGAGACGGAGAATGTCGTGCCCTTCCGCAAGGCGGAGGGAGCGTGAAGGTCGCCGTGCTCAAAGGCGGCCGCTCACTGGAGCGGGCCGTCTCGCTGCGTTCCGCCGCACGGGTCGAAGACGCGCTGGGGCGGCTCGGCCACGAGGTTCTGCCACTGGAGGCCGACGCCGAGATGGTCAAGCGCCTAGCCGCGGAGCGACCCGACGTCGCCTTCGTCGCGATGCACGGGCCGGGCGGCGAGGACGGTACCGCGCAGGAGCTGCTGGAGATCCTCGGCATCCCCTTCACCGGTCCCGGCGTCGCCGCTTGCGCTCGCTGTATCGACAAGGTCCTGGCCAAGCACGAGATGCGGGCGGCCGGCGTTCCGACCCCGGACTGGCTCGCCTGCAACCAGACCGCCTACCGCGAGCTGGGCGCGGCCGACGCTCTCGGAGGGCTGGAGGAGCGGCTTGGCT
>DASSMU010000145.1:0-3593 GCA_035701465.1 Solirubrobacterales bacterium | reverse complement strand
CCGCAAGATCATCGTCGACACCTACGGCGGCATGGCCCGCCACGGCGGCGGCGCCTTCTCCGGCAAGGATCCCTCCAAGGTCGACCGCTCCGCCGCCTACGCCGCCCGCTACGTCGCCAAGAACGTCGTCGCCGCCGGCCTCGCCCAGCGCTGCGAGGTCCAGGTCGCCTACGCGATCGGCGTAGCCCGCCCGATCTCGCTGATGGTCGAGACCTTCGGCACCGGCAAGCTCCCCGACTCCCAGATCTCCCGGCTCGTGGAAGCGGAGTTCGACCTCCGCCCGGGCGCCTTCCGCGGCTACCTAGACCTGCACCGCCCGGTCTTCCGCCAGACGGCCGCCTACGGCCATTTCGGCCGCGAGGGCGACGCCTTCACCTGGGAGCGCACGGACCGGGCGGAGAAGCTGAAAGCGGCAGCGGGGCTCGAAGCGGCTCCCGCCTGAAGGGTTGGGGTGGGGGGAGCCTGGCCGCCCTCCAGTCGAATTGACACCCCATGCGCTTCGCGCATGGGGTGAATCTTGAGCGCGGCCTGCGGCCGCGCGGCACCGGATTGCATTTCCGCCGCTTCGCGACATTCGACTGGAGGGCGACCAGGCTCCTCTCGACAGCTTCCGGTGAGACGAGCTTTGGACCCTTAGGTTCCGAAGCTTTCGAGGCGTCCTAGACGGGGTCCGCTCCTAATTCGGCGGCTGTGCTTCGCCAAGGCCATGCGAACCCGCGGCGTTGGCCCCGGTTGCCTGGTCGACCCGGTGGACCACGTCGCTCGGGTTGGCCACTCCGAAGAAGACGAAGTTGTAGTCGTCGCCTGCGGCCGTGTCGAAGTCGACGTCGCCGACCTGGACCAGGCGCTGGTAGACGGACTGCTTGTAGTTGACGTTCTGGACCCGCTCGAGGCGGGTCTCCTGGACCTCGCGGGAGACGATGCCGCGTTTTATGTTGAGGCGGCGGTCGGTGATCGTGTAGGTCGTTGCCACTCGCCTGACGAAGCCGGCCAGGACGGTTCCGGCGACGATGACGAGGACGACGAGGAAGACGGTGCCGCTGCTCGCGCCGAAGAGCTTGAAGAGTACGCCGGCGATCGCCGCGATCAGGATTCCCTTCAGGTAGAAGCCGATGATCGCGCGCCACGAGGGGTGGCCCTGGAAGATCACCCGCTCTCCGGGGCTGAGATTGAGACCCATCGGGCGCCAGCATACCCGCGCCGTCCGCGGGCCTCCATAACGTGAGTCGGTGACCATCGCGAAGGTCGAGCCGCTCACCACCGCCCGCGCCCTGCGCGGGCCGTTCGACTACCGGCTGCCCGAGGGGATGGCCGATCTGGCGGTCGGCAGCGTCGTCCGCGTCCCGTTTGGCCCGCAGCGCCTCCTCGGCGTCGTGGTCGGCCTGGCGGATGCCTCGGAGTTGCCCGCGGAGAAGCTGGCAGAGCCGATCGAGGCGCTCGAAGCGGGCGTCCCCTCCGAGCTGGTCCGGCTCGGGCTCTGGGTCGCTCGCGAGTACTGCTCGACGCCCTCGCGGGGTCTGCAGCTCGTGCTGCCTCCCGGGACCGGCGCGGCCGGGCAGCGCGTGCGCTCGCGGCTCGAGCTGCGAGCCGAGATCGCCGCCGCGGGCGAGGCGGCGTTGAGCGGCGGCGAGCGCCTCGGAGTGAAGCAGCGCGCCGCGCTGGAGGCGCTGCGAGCGGGGGAGATGTCGGCGGCGGAGCTGTCCGCGGCCGTCGGCGCCGACCGGGCCGTGCTGCGCCGGCTCGAGGAGCGGGGCCTGATCGCGACCCGGAGCTCGGCGGTCCGGCGGCGCTCGGCTCACCTCGACGTGGGTGCCCCGGGGGGGCGGCCCGAGCTGCTCCCCGAGCAGGCGGCCGCGGTCGAGGGCGTCGTCGCCGCGCTCGACGGCGAGGTCGGGGCTTCCCGCGAGGTGCTCCTGCACGGCGTCACCGGCTCGGGCAAGACCGAGGTCTACCTCGCCGCGGTCGAGGCGGCGCTGGCCCGGGGAAAGACGGCGATCGTCCTCGTTCCCGAGATCGGGCTGGCTCCGCAGGCGGTCGCCCGCTTCCGCGCCCGGCTCGGCGACCGTTTCGCCGTCCTGCACTCGGCCCTGCCCGACGGCGAGCGCTATGACGAATGGCGCCGCCTGCGCAGTGGCGAGGCGAGCGTCTGCGTCGGTCCCCGCTCCGCCGTCTTCGCGCCGCTGCGCGACCTCGGCCTCGTCGTCGTCGACGAGGAGCACGACGCCTCCTACAAGCAGGAGGGCGACCCCTGCTACGACGCCCGTGCGGTCGCCCGCCGGCGGGCCGCGGAGAGCGGCGCCGTGCTCGTCGCCGGCACCGCGACGCCGCGCCCGGAGACCTGGCTGGAGCTGCCGCGCCTGGAGCTGCCGCGCCGGGTCGACGGCCGGCCGATGCCGCCGGTGCGGGTGCTCGACATGCGCGAGGCCGATCCCCGCTCCGGCCCGCTGCACCCCGAGACCTGGGCCGCGCTGGAGAGGGTGCGCGCCGCGGGCGAGAAGGCGATCGTGATGGTCAACCGGCGCGGCTTCGCGCCCTGGCTCACCTGCCGTTCCTGCGGGCACCACTGGAACTGCCCCAACTGCGACGTCTCTCTGATCGTCCACCGTCACAGCGGGCGGCTCGTCTGCCACCACTGCGCCCACTCCGAAGCGCTGCCGCGCGTCTGCGGGGACTGCGGCTCGACGACGCTCTCCCAGGCCGGCGTCGGCACCGAGCAGGTCGAGGCGCTGCTGGCCGAGCGGCTGGCGCCGGCGCCGGTCTTCCGCCTCGACGCCGACACCGCCGGCGGCCGCGGCGCCCACGCCCGCATCCTCGCCGCCTTCGGCGAGGCGGAGAGCGGCGTCCTTGTCGGGACGCAGATGGTGGCCAAGGGCCACGACTTCCCCGAGGTGACCCTGAGCGCGATCCTCGACGCCGACGCGACCCTGCGCTTCCCCGACTTCCGCGCCGCGGAGCGGACCTTCGCGATGGTCGCCCAGCTCGCCGGCCGCAGCGGGCGCGGCCCGGCCGGCGGCAGCGTGATCGTGCAGACCCTGGCGCCGGGCGCGCCGAGCATCGTCCACGCCGCCGGCCACGACTCGGCCGGCTTCCTCGCCGAGGAGGTCGAGCGCCGCCGGGCGCTGCGCTATCCGCCCTTCTCCCACCTGACCCGGATCGTGCTCAAAGCAGAGTCCGAGCGGCGCCTGGAGCAGGCGGCGCGCGGGCTGGCCGAGGCGCTGTCCCCGCTGCTTCCCGACGACACCGACCTGCTCGGGCCCGCTCCGATGTTCCGCGTCCGCAACCGCCACCGCCGCCGCCTCCTGCTCAAGGCCGCCGACCGCGAGGCGACCGTGACCGCCGTCCGCGACACGGTCGAGCGCCTCGCCGCCGATCGCTCGCTGCGCGACGTCGCGATCTCGGTCGACGTCGACCCCCAATAGGACCGGCCCCGAGGCGTAGCCGGGCAATCCTTAGACTCAGGTCCAGAATGTCCGACCGGCCGGAAACGGAGACCGAGGAGAGTCGCGAGAGCGCGCTCGAAGCCGAGTTGCTGGAGCGCCGCGAGGCGGCGCTTGCCCAGGTCGTCAAGTTCGGCGACCCGGTGTTGAAGAGCA
>DASSMU010000144.1:0-9770 GCA_035701465.1 Solirubrobacterales bacterium | reverse complement strand
CCCAAACCACTCCCGCGCGGCTCCCGCCGCGCGTTTTGGGTTGGGGGTACCGACGCCGTCCCTCTAACCACCTACCGCGGCAACCTCTGGGTCAGCGTCACCACCTGTTGGAAGGTTGGGCGGTTTTGGTACGGGAAGGGACCCAGTTCCACGCCGGACGTCACCGTCGGCCGGTTCTGGTCGAAGCAGGCCGGTTGGGGGTTTGTGGCGCACTTGCCGTTGCCGCCTCCGTAGAGTTCCGCCGGGGTGACCTTGAGGGCTCGGCCGAGGCTGCGCTGCAGCGCCCGGCGGCAGCGGGACTTTGAGCCCTTGCCGCAATAGATGCGGCTGAATGGGGACTTCGGCTTGGGGCCGAAGAGGTCGCGCAGGTCCTTGGAGACGTTGCCCCACCAGCCTTCCTCGAAATCGGGTTCGGTCGGGGAGCCGCCCGTGTAGGAGCCGAGCTTGAGCATTGCCTGCAGGCGTTCGAACGCTTCGTCGCCCAGCGACGACTTGAACTCGGCTTCGACCAGCTTCGGCCACCAGGCGTCCATCAGCTCGATCGCCGGGGTTTCCTCGTCGGTTCCGTCGCGGTTGAGGTCACGCCGGTGCGCCCCGGTCTTGTGCCAGGCACTAAGCGTGGCGAGCGCTTTGCGGAGCGCGGGCTGCTTCGGACTGCCGATCGCTTTGAAGATCGTCGGCAGCAACCGGTAGCCGCGCAGATCCTGGCTCGCCGGTTCCTCCATCGCCTGGACCAGCTGGACGATCGTCATCTTGCGATTGCCTTTTGTCGCCGCGCGCACCTTGTCGGAAATCATCTGCGAGCGCTGCAGGGGACCGTAGGAGTAGCGGTCGTCCGCCGCCGCCCATTCGGGCGCCTGCTTGTTGTTCCAGGAGACGAGGAAGGCGGGGTCGACCGCCTGGGGATGCTTGGCGAAGGGCAGGTATTCGGCGGTCTGGGTGGACGGTTTGAAGCCCTTCCAGTCGTACTGGCCCGTGCCCAGGATCGGGAAGTCGGGAGAGGCGCCACGGGCCCGCTGCGGCATCGCCCCCGAGAGCGCGTAGGCGATGTGTTCGGAGTCGACGTAGGCCCAGTTGAAGGTGAAGCCGATGTTGGAGACCGCCTTCTTGAAGGCGGAGACGCCGGTGAGGAACCCCGGTTCGTTCAGCTGTCCGAAGCCGACCACCGAGTCGGCCTCGTGGAAGTAGGTGCTGCGCTGGTGCACGAAGGCGACCTTGCGCCCGCCCGTCTTGCCACGGGCGAAGACGATCCCGTGCACCGTCCGGTAGGCGGTCAGGGTCTGCGAGCCGGCTTCGGTCGAATCGATCGCGTTCGGCGTCCAGCTCTCGGTCTTTTCCAGCTTTTCCATCGGCTTGCACTTGCCGCGGTAGAGGTAGTGGAAGTTGTCGCGGCAGAGGACCTCGGCGAAGGTGTCGACGTTGTCCGAGCCGGCGCTGGTCGCGCTCCAAGCGTAGTCGCGTCCGTGACCCAGCTCGACGTAGAGGTTGACCCCGGCGAAGGAGGCGCCGCGGGCGTCGATGCCGGGCCCGTGCAGGTCCTCCTCCATCAGGATCTGCGGCACGAAGTAACCGACCTGGGGGCCCATCACCGCGATCGGGTGGCCGGTGGCCGAGTTCTTGGCCGAGACCAGCTCCCAGTTGGAGGCGTGCGCCCCTTCGCTCAGGGCACGCTGGATCGCGGCCCCGAAGCCACCCCCACTGGCAGGGCTGCTCGAAGCGGTTGCGGTCTTGGTGTCACGGACCGACCCGGGATCCGGCAGCGCCAGACCACGCTTGGCAAATGCGCTTCGCGTCTCGTAGGGGAATCGCTTTGAGATCGTGGTCGGCGCTTCGGGATCGTTCTTCGAACGGAAGCCGAGCCATGCTTTGCGGCCCGCCTTGCGGCCGAAGCGCGCTTCGAGGGCCTGCAAAGCTTCGGCGGAACCGACCTCGTTGCCGCCGCCGCGGCCGAAGATGCCGCCGATCAGCGAGGCGATCGCGACCACGTCGGTCGGCTTCCACGCTTCCATCGGCTTGCCCAGCAGCGTGTATTCGGCCGGCTTCAAAGCGGAGTCGGCATTGGCGGCGGCGATGTAGGCGTTGATGCCTTCGACGTAGCTCTGCACGTCGTCCACAGCCTGCTGCCCGGCCTGGCCGTAGAGCCGCGGTGCTTCGGCAAGCTGCCGTTCGAGGTCGGCTTCGGTGTAGGGAGCAAATCCCCACTGGCTCGCATCAGCCCCGGCGTTAGAGCCGCCGAGAAAGGAGGCAAGTTCGGCACGACCGGTGTGGCGCAGGACGTCCATCAGGAAGAGTCGGTCGGCGGCGCCAGCGTAACCGGCACCAAACATCGTGTCAGCGCGGGTGGTGCCGTAGATATGCGGGATTCCATAAGCGGAGTCACGGACGATCGTCACCCCGGGTTTGGGTTCAATCGTCGATTCAATTTCGCCCGGTTGGACGCCGAAGGTCGCGTCCTTGAAGTAGTTGGAGACCCCAGCGTCGGTGAGTTCTGGCGCGCCGTAGACGAGGTTTTCGTAGAGCGGCTGCTGGTCGGCGAAATGAGGCGGCAGCGTGCCGGCGCCGCGGAAGGCGAAGAGTTGAGCCAGGTTGTCGAGCCCGTTCTCACCCGGGGGGAGGACGTTGCGGAAGCCGCCGGCGTCGTTGGCCCCGTAGGGCTGCGGCGCCGCCGCTTGGGCGCTCGGTGCCGCAATGGCGGCAGCCAACAGCAGGAGTGTCGAAATACGGCGCGTTGGAAAAGCGTAGCGCTTACTCGTCTTCGTGCCAGGGGGTGAGAATCCGCGGGCCGTCGGCGGTGACGGCGACGGTGAACTCGAAGTGGGCGGCAAGCGAGCCGTCGTCGGAATAGACAGCCCAGCCGTCGTCGCCCATCCGCACCAGCGGGCCGCCGGCGTTGACCATTGGCTCGATCGCCAACACCGTTCCCTCCTCCAGCAGCGGTCCCTTGCCGGGGGTGCCGAAGTTGGGCACCTGCGGGTCCTCGTGCATTTCGCGGCCGATCCCGTGGCCGACCAGGGTGCGGATGATCGAGAGGCCCTCGATCTCGACCGCCCGCTGGATCGCCGCCGAGACGTCGCCGAGCCGGTTGCCGGGCTGCATCTGCTCGACCCCGGCGAACAGCGCGCCCTTGGTCACGTCGAGCAGCTTGCGCGCCCCGGGGTCGATGGAGCCGATCGGCACCGTCATCGCCGCATCGGCGACCCAGCCGTTCTTGATCACGCCGACGTCGATCGAGAGCACATCGCCGCGCTTCAGCTTGTCGGCTCCCGGAATCCCGTGGACGACCATCGAGTTGGGAGAGGCGCAGATCGAGGCCGGGAACCCGCGGTACCCCTTGAAGGCCGGCTCAGCGCCTTGTGCGCGGATCAGCTTCTCTGCCGCCAGATCAAGTTCCTTGGTGCTTACCCCGGGGCGCGCCTTGGCCGCGAGCATCTGCAGGCAGCGGACGAGGATCTCCCCCGCGACCGCCATCTCGTCGACCTGAGCGGGGGTCTTCTTGACGATCATCCCGTACACAAATTAGATGGCCTCGTCGGCCTCGAGGCGCAGCGTCGCCAGAGTGCGGCGGATCTCCTCGGCGACCGACTCCGGGGGGGAGGCGCCGTCGATGCGCCGCAGTAGGCTCTGGCCGTCGTAGTGCTCGATCAGCGGCGCGGTCTTCGCGTGGTATTGCTCGAGCCGGTGGCGGATCACCTCGGGCTTGTCGTCGTTGCGGATGACCAGCTCGCTGCCCTCGATGTCGCAGACGCCCTCTTCCTGCGGCGGGCTGAACTCG
This sequence comes from Solirubrobacterales bacterium, assembly GCA_035701465.1. Lineage (GTDB taxonomy): Bacteria > Actinomycetota > Thermoleophilia > Solirubrobacterales > 70-9 > VRUE01. The sequence goes on along the minus strand of DASSMU010000144.1, from coordinate 5,998 downwards.
ACGTGAAAGACGTGGCCGTTCTCGACGCAGGTGCGGCGACCGCCGAGCCTGCGCACGACCTCCTCGTCATCGACGTCGATCAAGAGCACTGCGGTCAACTCCCGGCCCAGTTCCTCGAGCTTCTCGGCCAAGGCCCCGGCCTGCGGCGCCGTCCGTGGGAAGCCGTCGAGGATGAACCCGTCCGCTGCCTCCGGGGAGTCGATCCGCTGACCGATCATGCCGACGATCACCTCGTCGGGCACCAGATCGCCCCGGTCCATGTACCCCTTCGCGGTCCTGCCCAGCTCGGTCCCCTCGCGGACAGCGGCCCGGAGAATGTCTCCGGTCGCCCAGTAGGGCAACTCCAGGTCCGCCTGCAGCCGCTCCCCCTGCGTTCCCTTGCCCGACCCGGGGGGGCCGAGAAGGACTAGGTTCAACTCGGACATCGTCCGGCGCCTATTTGAGGAATCCCTCGTAGTTCCGCATCATCAGCTGCGCCTCCAACTGCTTGACGGTTTCCAGTGCGACCCCGATCACGATCAGGATCGAGGTGCCGCCGAAGGCGAAGTTGGCTGAGGTCTGGCTGAGGAGGATCGTCGGCAGCGCCGCCACCGCGCCGAGGTAGAGGGCGCCGGGGAAAGTCAGGCGCGAGAGGATCCGGTCCAGGTACTCGGCCGTGGGCCTCCCCGGACGCACGCCGGGGATGAAGCCGCCGTACTTCTTCAGGTTGTCGGCCTGGTCGACCGGGTTGAATGTGACCGCCGTGTAGAAGTAGGTGAAGATGACGATGAAGAACACCTCGCCGACGACGTAGGCCCAGCCGCTCGGACTGAAGAACGAGGCGAATTCGAGCGCCGTAGGAGTGTTGAGGAGCTGACCGACCGTGGCCGGGAAGGCCATGATCGAAGCGGCGAAGATGACCGGGATGACCCCCGCCATGTTTACGCGCAGCGGCAGGTAGGTCGAGCCGCCGGAGGTCATTTTGCGTCCGACTACCCGTTTCGCGTACTGGACCGGGATGCGGCGCTGGCCCTCCTGGACGAAGACGATCGCGACGATCACCGCGAGCGCGAGGAAGGGCATCATCACAACGAAGACCTGATCGGGGTTTTCCCACCAGGACTGGATCCCCTGCGGCAGCCTGGAGACGATCGAGGCGAAGATCATCAGCGAGATGCCGTTGCCGATCCCGCGCTGGGTGATCAGCTCGCCGAACCACATCAGCAGGGTGCAGCCCGCCGTCAGCGAGATCACGATCAGCAGCAGCTTGCCGCCGTTGAGATTGCCGAGGAAGTTGTTGCCGCCTGGCCCGGAACCGAAGGACTGGAAGAGGTAGACGTAGCCGAAGGACTGCGCGAAAGCGAGCCCGACGGTGAGGTAGCGCGTGTACTGGGTGATCTTCTGCTGTCCTACCTCACCCTCTTTCTGCAGCTTCTCCAGCGACGGAACGACGACGGTCAGCAGCTGCAGGATGATCGAGGCCGTGATGTAGGGCATGATCCCCAGGGCGAATAGCGAGAGTCTCGAGAAGCTCCCGCCGGAGAAAGTGTTGAGCAGGTTGAGGATGCCGCCGCCGCCGAAGTTTTCCTGCAGTTCCTTGACCGCGTTGATATCCACGCCGGGGGCGGGAATGTAGGCGCCAAGCCGGTACAGCAAGAGCATCGCCGCAGTGAAGGCAAGCTTCTTGCGAATGTCGGCGACGCTAAAGGCGTTCGCAATAGTCCGGAGCATTACGGCTCCAGAGTGTGGCAGGAACCGCCCGCCGCTTCTATCTTCTCCTTGGCCGCCGCGCTGAAGCCGTGCGCCCGCACCGTGAGCTTCTTCGAGATCTCGCCGCGGGCGAGGATCTTGATCGGGTCGGAGCGCTTGGCGAGCCCCTTCTCCTTCAGCGTCTCCGGGGTCACCTCGGCGTCGGCGTCGAAGCGCTCCTCGAGGTCGGCGAGGTTGACCGGCTGCGATTTCGTGCGGAAGTTCTCGAACGGCATCGACTGCTTTTTGTGCGGGCCGCGAAGCTTTCGCATCCGCATGTGGATCGGGTTCTGCCCGCCCTCGTAGCCGGCCTTCCGTTTGGACCCGGACCTGGAGCCGGCGCCCTTGTGACCCCGCCCCGAAGTCTTGCCCAACCCAGAGCCCTCACCGCGACCAAGCCGCTTACGCGGCTTCCGCGACCCAGGCTTCGGCCTCAGGTTGTGAAGCCCAATCTCCTCAGACCGTGGCGTCTCGGCAGCCATCAGCCATCCACCTCGACAAGATGAGAGACGACCCGAAGCTGCCCTTTCAGCTGGGGGCTGTCCTTGCGCTCAACAGACTTCCCGATCCGCCCAAGCCCAAGCGCGGAAAGCGTCGCTTTCTGAGCGGGATTGGTGCCATTGGCAGACCGAACCTGCTTGATCTTCACCGCGCTCACGATGCCTCACCCTCCGCAGGAGCCTCGGAAGCTTTCTCCTCAACGACCACAGGCTCCTCAGCCTTAGCCTCCTCGGCCGGGACCTCAGTAGCTGCAGGCTCAGCCGGAGCGGCCTCGGCCTCAGCCGCATCACCCGCGGGTGGCGTGGACTCGGGGGGGCCGAGAACGGAGGCGGAGCCCCCGCCCGCAGGCCCCCCCGAGGCCGCGACGGGCCCCGCGGCCTCAACGCCTGAAATCTCAGCCGAAACCCCATTGCCATTGCTCTTCTGAACCCCAAGCACCTGAGCCACGGTCAACCCGCGCAACTCGGCAACCTCCTCGGGCCTACGCAGCCGAATCAGCCCGTCCATCGTCGCCTTGACGAGGTTTATGGGGTTCTGCGTCCCGATGCTCTTGGTAAGCACGTCCTTGACCCCACCCAGCTCGAGCACCGCCCGCACCCCACCGCCGGCGATCACGCCGGTACCAGGGCTGGCCGGGCGCAGCACCACGTGCCCGGCGCCGAAGCGGCCGATGATCTTGTGGGTGATCGTCTGGCCGTATTTGGGGATCCGGATCAAGTCCTTGCGGGCGTTCTCGACGCCCTTCTGGATCGCCAGCGGCACCTCGCGCGCCTTGCCGTAGCCGATCCCGACGACACCCTCTTCGTCGCCGACCGCGACCAGCGCCGTGAAGGAGAAGCGCCGGCCGCCCTTAACCACCTTGGCGACGCGGTTGATCTCGATCACGCGCTCCTGCAGGTCGAGCCCGCGCGGGCTGACCGTCTCGACGTTGGTTGTGTCCATTCCCTTCATGAGCAGCGGTCCAAGGTAGCGGACTAGAAGACCAACCCTCCCTCTCGCGCTCCTTCGGCCAAGGCCTTGACGCGGCCGTGGTACTGGTAACCGCCGCGATCGAAGACGCAGCTCGCGATTCCGGCCGCCTTGGCACGCTCGGCCAGCAGCTCTCCCGCCCGCTTGGCCTGCTCGGAAGCGGAGAGCTTGCGCAGGTCGGGCTCGATCCAGTTGACGGCGGCCACGGTGTGGCCCTTGCCGTCGTCGATCAGCTGGGCGAAAACGCCGCGGTTGGAGCGGAAGACGGACAGACGCGGGCGCTCGGCCGTACCGGTGACGCGAGCGCGGACACGGCGACGGCGACGCAGGCGGGCCTGCCTCTTCGTGACGACTGTCATGCGCGCTTGCCCACCTTGCGCGCGACGTGCTCGCCGCGGTAGCGGATTCCCTTGCCCTTGTACGGCTCCGGCGGACGACGCTTGCGGATGTCCGCGGCAACCTGCCCGACAAGTTGCTTGTCGATGCCGCGGACGACGATCTCGGTCGGCTGCGGAACCTCGAACTCGATCCCATCGGGCGCCTCGACCGAGACGGGGTGGGAGTAGCCGAGCGCCAGCTCCAGGTTCTTGCCCTTGAGCTGGGCGCGGTAGCCGACGCCCTGGATCTCCAGCCTTTTCTCGAAGCCCTCGGTGACGCCCTCGACCATGTTCGCGATCAGGCTGCGCGTGAGACCGTGCAAAGCGCGGTGCTCGCCGCGGTCGGTCGGGCGATCCACGGTGAGGACGCCGTCGGACTGCTCGACCTTCATATCGGTGGAAAGCACCTGGGCGAGCTCGCCCTTGGGGCCCTTGACGGCGACCCGGCCAGGGGCGACCTCGACCGTCACGGCCTCGGGCACGGGGATGGGCTTTCTTCCGATCCGGCTCATCTCAATCACCAGACGTAGGCGACTACCTCGCCGCCGACGCCCTTCGCCTTCGCTTCGTGGCCGGTCATCACGCCGACCGAGGTGCTGACGATCGCCGTACCGGTGCCGCCGTGCACACGGGGGACCTGTTTGTGGTCGACGTAGCGGCGGCGGCCCGGGCGCGATACGCGCTCCAGCCCGGCGATCACCGGACGGCGGTCCTCGGTGTACTTGAGGCGGATCTCAATCGCCTCGCCGACCGTCGCCGGCTTCTTGGCGAAGTCGACGATGTAGCCCTGCTCCTTGAGGATCCGCGACATCTCCATCTTCAGCCGCGAGGCGGGGATCTCCACCTCGTCGTGGCCGGAGCCAAGCGCGTTGCGGATACGGGTCAGGTAATCGGCTATCGGGTCGGTCAGCATCGTTCCTCGTCTCTCACCAGCTGGACTTGGTCATGCCGGGGATGTACCCCTCGTGAGCGGCCTCCCGCAGGCAGATGCGACAGAGGCCGAACTTGCGGTAGTAGGCACGCGGCCGGCCACAGCGGCGGCAGCGGTTGTACGCGCGGGATTTGTACTTGGGCTTGCGCCCCTGCTTCACCTTCAGCGAAGTCTTAGCCATTCTCCTGATTCTCCTCGTCAGCCGTGTTCTCGGCGTCCTGGTCGCCCTCGGCGGCCGGCTCTCCGCCCTCGGCCTCGGCCTCAGGCTCGGGCTTCGCGTAGGCGTCGGGGTTCTCTTCCTTGAGCTGCTCGAGCGCAGCCTGCTCGGCCTCGGCACGCAGGCGGGCCTCCTCCTTGCGCTTCTCCTCCTCGGCGGCTTCCTGGGCCTCGACATCGGCATCGGGTTTGCCTGGCCGGCCCTCTTTGGCGAAAGGCATGCCCAGGGCCAGCAGCAACTCGAAAGCCTCTTCGTCGGTTGCGGCGCTGGTCGTGATCGTGACGTCGAGGCCGCGCACCTCGTCGATCGAGTCGTAGTCGATTTCGGGGAAGATCAGCTGCTCCTTGACGCCCATCGAGTAGTTGCCGCGCCCGTCGAAAGAGCGCGGGTTGAGCCCGCGGAAATCGCGGATGCGGGGCACGGCGATCGAGCAGAGCCGGTCGAGGAACTCCCACATGCGGGCGCGCCGCAGCGTCACCGAGACGCCGACCGGCATCCCCTCGCGAACCTTGAAGGAGGCGATCGACTTGCGGGCGCGGCGCACGTTGGGCTGCTGGCCGGCGATCTTCGCCAGCTGCTCCTGGGCGGCTTCCAGCATCTTGTTGTTCTGCTTGGCCTCGCCCAGCCCCATGTTGAGGGTGATCTTCTCCAGGCGCGGGGCCTGCATCGGCGTCGAGTAGCCGAACTTGGCGATCAGCGCCGGCAGGACATCCTGCTCGTAGCGCTCGCGCACGCGCGGCGGCGGCGCTGCCTGGGTCTGCGCGTCCACGGTCGCCTCCATCAGTGGCGCCTCTCGTAAGCACGGGCCGGCTCTGACGAGTGGCTGGGCGTGACTGGCAAGGCCAGGGGACGAAGGCGATGCAGCGCATCGTCAAGTTCACTGGGCGCCGCCAGGCGCGTCCAGACGCCGTCAGAACGGGTCGTGTTTGCGTGAGTCGCCACTAGAACGACGCCCCACTCCGCTTGGCGAAGCGCTCGCGCTTGCCGCCTTTGTCGCGGCGCACGCCGACTCGCGTCGGCTTGTTGTCTTTGGGGTCGAGCAGCATCACGTTGGAGACGTGGATCGGCCCCTCCTTCTCGACGATGCCGCCGAGCTGCTGGCCCGCTTTCTGCACGTCCTGGCTCGGACGCGCTTTTTCGTGCCGCTTGACCGTGTTGATGCCCTCGACGTAGACAAAGCTGCGTTTCGGTTCGGTGCGCAGCACGCGGCCGGTCTTGCCGGAGTCCTTGCCGCCGATCACCTTGACCATGTCGTCGGTCCTGATCCGCATCGGC
>DASSMU010000143.1:0-13589 GCA_035701465.1 Solirubrobacterales bacterium | reverse complement strand
CCCCACGACAGGACCCGCGCGCCGCTACGCTGCCGACCCTATGTCCCTGACAGTTGTCGGCTCAATCGCATTCGACTCAGTCAAGACGCCCTTCGGCGAGCGCGACCGCATGCTCGGCGGCGCCGCCGTGCACTTCTCCCTCGCCGCCAGCTTCTTCACCGAGGTGCGGCCGGTCGGCCCGGTCGGCGACGACTTTGGCTCCGCCGAGGTCGAGATCCTGGAGCGCCGCGGCGTGCTCACCGACGACATCGAGCGGGTCGCGGGCGGCGAGTCCTTCTTCTGGCGCGGCCGCTACGAGTTCGACCTCAACGTCGCCCACACCGAGGACACCAGGCTGGGCGTCTTCGGCGAGTTCGAGCCGAAGCTCTCGGCCGCCTCGCAGGAGGCCGACATGCTCTTCCTCGCCAACATCCAGCCCGACCTGCAACGCCAGGTCCGCGCCCAGTGCGGCTCGGCGCGCTTCTCGGCACTGGATTCGATGAACCTCTGGATCGAGACCGCCAAGGACTCGCTGCTGGCGGCGATCGGCGAGGTCGACTGCCTGATCGTCAACGACGCCGAGATCCGCCAGCTGACCGGCGAGTCGAACCTGGCCCGCGCCGCCCGCGCCGTGATGGCGCACGGGCCGCGAGCCGTGGTCGCAAAGCAGGGCGAGTACGGTGCCGCTCTCTTCACCGAGGACGGCTTCTTCGCCCTGCCCGGCTTCCCGCTCGAGGACGTGCGCGACCCGACCGGCGCCGGCGACAGCTTCGCCGGCGGCTTCCTCGGCTTCCTCGACAGCGTCGACGGCGACCTCGACGCGGCCTCCCTGCGGCGGGCGATGGGCTACGGAACCGTGCTCGCCTCCTTCAACGTCGAGCGGTTCGGCACCGAGCGGGTCGCGGCCCTCACCCGTGAGGAGATCGACGAACGCTTCGCCGAGCTGCACGCGATGACCCGCTTCGAGCCGCTGCCGGCGGCAGCCGAATAACACCGCCCGTTCTCGGAAGCGCAACAGGCGGGACAAACCGAACTGCGATACTGGGCGCTCCAGTTCAAACGGCTCGAGGAGGGGTGATGGCCACCGAGCAGCAGATCAGAGACGCAGCCGCAGACGGGGGCACCGCCACCGGCACCGAGTCGCTCACCGTTACCGACAACCGCACCGGCAGGACGTATGAGCTGCCGATCTCCGACGGCACCGTGCGGGCGATGGACCTGCGCCAGATCAAGGTGGCCGAGGACGAATTCGGGATGCTGGCCTACGACCCCGCCTTCACCAACACGGCGGCCTGCCGCTCCTCGATCACCTACATCGACGGCGAGGCCGGGGTGCTCGAACACCGCGGCTACTCGATCGAGCAGCTCTGCGAGCGCTCCACCTTCCTCGAGGTCGCCTACCTGTTGGTCTTCGGCGAGTTGCCCACCGGCCCGCAGCTCGAGCGCTGGACCTATGACATCACCCACCACACCTTCGTCCACGAGGACCTGAAGCAGTTCTTCGAGGGCTTCCGCTACGACGCCCACCCGATGGGGATGCTGCTCTCCGGGGTCGGCGCGCTTTCGACCTTCTATCCGGCCGCGAAGAAGATCGATGACCCCGAGGAGCGCTACATGGCGGCAGTCCGCCTGATCGCCAAGGTGCCGACCCTGGCGGCCTTCTCATACCGGCACAACATGGGGCTCCCCTACGTCTACCCCGAAAACGACCTCAACTTCGCCGAGAACTTCCTCTCGATGATGTTCAAGAAGACGGAAATGAAGCATGTGCCGAAGGAGAGCCTCTCGAAGGCGCTCGACGTGCTCTTCATCCTCCACGCCGACCACGAACAGAACTGCTCGACCAACGCCGTGCGCGGGGTCGGCTCCTCCGACGTCGATCCCTACTCGGCGGTCGCGGCCGGGGTGGCTGCGCTCTACGGGCCGCTGCACGGCGGCGCCAACGAGGCGGTGCTGCGGATGCTGCGGGAGATCGACTCGGTCGAGAACATCCCCGCCTTCCTCGAGAAGGTGAAGGCCCGCGAAGCGAAGCTGATGGGCTTCGGCCACCGCGTCTACAAGAACTACGACCCGCGGGCGCGGATCATCCAGCAGCACATGGACGAGGTCTTTGAGGCGACCGAGTACAACCCGCTGGTCGAGATCGCCCGCGAGCTGGAGAAGCGGGCGCTCGACGACGAGTACTTCACCTCGCGCAAGCTCTACCCGAACGTCGACTTTTACTCGGGGATCATCTACGAGGCGCTGGAGATCCCGACCGAGATGTTCACCGTGATCTTCGCGATTCCCCGCACCGCGGGCTGGGTCGCGCAGTGGATGGAGATGCTTGACGACTCCGAGCAGAAGATTGCGCGGCCGCGGCAGATCTATACCGGTGCGCGGGGGCGGGACTATGTTGGGATTGAGGATCGGGAGGGGCCGGAAAAGATCGTTGGGCCTCCGGCTCGCAGGCCGAAGCGGCCGCGGCGCGGGGCATAGCTGCTTAAGCCAGCAGGGTTAGGTGTGCCGGGGGTGCCTCATCGGGCGCTGGGTTGTTCGCCGCAGGGGCGTCGGCATTCGCTGAGGTAGTGGGGCGACAACATGACGCCGCGCCCGATGAGGCACCCCCGGCACACCTCCAGATTTCGTACGCTGCGGGCCTTGGGGGCTTGGAAGCTGACTGTGCGGGATGGGTCCGATGTGGATCACCTGAGCTTTGATGAGCTTGGGGAGGCTGTGGCGGCTATGCGGGAAAGGGCGTTGGCTATTCGGGCCGAGGGGCCGGCTAAGCCGGTTTCGGGCCTGAGGGACTTCGGGCCTGAGGAGTTGGTGAGGGCGCGGTTGCAGTTGAGCGGTAGGGGGTGGCTGCGCAAGCCGGTGGCGGGGGTGGACGTGCGGGGCGACGGGACGTTCATGCCGTTTCGGGGCAGGTTCAGGCGCGAGGAGCTGGACCCGAGCGGGCACGAGACGCCGTTCGACCTGGTGCGCGAGACTCTGGAATAGACGCCTGGCGACTTTTGCACCGTATAGGCGCATAAGTCGCCAGAGGCCGAGATTGTGAACGAAATCAATACCGAGATTCCCAAGGGCAGCTATGCCGCCGGGCGGCGGGTGAAGCTGCCGGCCGGTGCCGAAGCTCCGTATGTGGTCTTCATCAACGGTGTGGAGCAGCGCGCGGGTGCCGACTACGAGGTGCGCGCTGGAGAGATCGTCTTCGCCCGCCAGATCGTCAAGGAGCAGGTCGGCAAGGGCCGCTGGCTGGCGATGTACCTCGGCCTCTTCGGCACCTACCGCAAGAACGAGACGATCGACCTCCAGTTCCAGCGCGGCGGCAAGACCGAGCTGGTCTCGGACCTGCCTGTGCAGACCGGCTAGTTGAAGACGTAGAGCACCGCGAAGGCGGTGAGGGCGAAGGCGGCTACGCCGACGAGGATGCCCTTGTCTTTGGACACCATGGCAGCGATCGAGCGGTCGTCGGCACGGTCGTAGATCAGGTAGAGGTAGCGGAAGATGCAGTAGACGACCGGGGGGATCGTCCACATCATCTCGTTGCCGACGAGCGGCGAGTTGACGGCGTAGATCGAGTAGCTGATCACGGTGCCGGTGGTGACCATGGCGACCATCTGGTCGAGGAAGGGCAGCGAGTAGTGCTCGAGCACCGGGCGGCTGCTGGTGCCCTCGTGCAGCTCGGAGACCGCCTCCTGGCGGCGCTTGGTGAAGCCGAGGAAGAGGGCGATCATGCCGGTGCAGAGCAGCAGCCATTCCGAGGCGTGCGCGTCGACGGCGCTGGCGCCGGCGGCGACGCGGAGGATAAAGACGGTCGCCAGGGTCATCACGTCGACGATCACGACCTGCTTCAGCCAGAAGCTGTAGGCAAGCTGGACGATCCCGTAGCCGATCACCATCACGCCGACTTCCCAGTTGACCGTGGCGAAGGCGAGGCCGATCGCCACGGCCGCCAGCAGCGGCGCGATCGCCTTTGCCGTCCCCTCCGAGAGCTCCCTCGCAGCGATCGGCCGGAATCGCTTCTTCGGGTGTTTGCGGTCGAGCTCGACGTCGATCAGGTCGTTGACGTAGTAGCCGGCGCTGGAGACGAAGCAGAACGAGACGAATGTGAGCGTCGCCTCCAGCACGTCGTGCGGATGGTTGAACTTGCCGGAGAAGAGCAGGCCGGCGAAGACGAAGACATTCTTGATCCACTCCTGCGGCCGGCCGGTCTTGATCGCCGCGCGCAGCGGCGATCGCCGCGGCACCACGGGCTCGTCCATGGATGAACTGGCGTCGGCGGCTGCCGGCACGATCGGCTGTTCCGAAGTAATGGTTTCCACGCTGGAAAGCCGGGAAGAGGCAGAATCCCGCTTCCGGCCGGGAGATTCAGTCGCGACAGGGTATCGCTGCCGCCTGTCAGCCTCCGGGGTCGCCGGGGTCTTGGGTGCCTTCCAGCGCCTCGAGGTCATCGCGGTCTCGCGGTCGCTCACTGGTCCGCTTCATCGCAAGCAGATGGTCGAGTGAGCAGACACGAACGGCGAGACCATCCATGTCGACATCGGTCGCCTCGGCATCCAGAGCCGCGAACGATGGGATCTGCGGCAGGCCTTGGAGGATGTCAACCCGACCGAGATCGGTGATCACCAGCGTCCGATCCCCTGTTCTCAGAAACGGCGAGATTGCATTCGAGTCGAGCAGGCGCCCGTCTACGTCGACCTTTCCTCCGATACCGGCAAGGAGAGTGTCGAGCCTTTCCAGATTGACGGGCGACGGATCGGGAACGATGTCGACGTCTCGGGTGGCGCGGATATACCCCCAGGCATTGACCGCAAGGCCGCCGACGAGCACGAAGCGGATATCCGCGGCGACGAGCTGCTCCAGCAGCTGCCGCAGGCGCAGAGGCTCGGACATCAGGCCTGTCGCGCCGCGCCGGTGAACGTGGAGAGGAATTCGCTCAGGGCGAGTCCTTCGGCGAGATTGACCGCGAGGGGGCGCTTGGCATCTTCGCGGACCTGGCGCCTACGGGCCTCCTCGTTTGCGCGCCAGGGATCGCGCTTGGGATTGGCTGTCACGGGAGTGAGGGTAGCTGCCCTGCGTCCGGAAGTGGGCGAGAGCCGAACCGCGAACCGCGCGCCTCGAACGGGGGGCGAGTGAGGGCCAGAAGCGTCACGGGTCGATCAGGACTCCGGGGTTGAGCATCCCCGCCGGGTCCAGCTCGGCCTTTGCCGCCCGCAGAGCGGCAGCGAACGGGGCCGGGCGCTGGCGGTCGTACCAGGGCCGATGGTCGCGGCCGACCGCGTGGTGGTGGGTGATCGTGCCGCCGCCCTTGATCACAGCCTCGGCGGCGGCGGCCTTGGTCTCGTCCCACTGCTCGACCTCGCCGCCGCGGACAGCCGGGGCGATCACGGTGAAGTAGGGCGCTGGGCCGTCGGGGTAGACGTGGGTGAAGCGGCAGCTGACCCGGGGCGCTCCGGTTCCCTCCGCAGGCGCGTCGCAGACCTCCGCGACCTTGGTCCGCACCGCCTCCATCGTCGCCGCGTGGAACTCCTCGAAACGGTCCCAGGTGATCGCCGTCTCGAAGGTCTCCGAGAGCACGCCACAGGCAACAAACGTGTCGCGCAAATAAGGCGCCAGCAGAAACGCCCCCCGCCAAGCCCCCACTGCGTCGGAGCCTCCGCCGCCGACGGGCCTATTTCCGGAGCCGGAGTCCGGTTTTCGGCCCATCGGCCCCGATGTGCGGGGGGTGCCCGGGGTGCCGCCGTGGGTTCGGGCTATGTCGAGCGCCTGGGCCATGGGGGCATCGACCGGGTGATGGGCGGACTCGAAGCCGAGCACCATCAGGTTCTTCTCGCCCGAGCCGGCGCCGGTCGTTCCCGCCTCCATCGCGTCGAGGAGGCGACAGTTCGAGGGGTAGAGGCCGGACTGGGATATCTCGCGGATCGCCCTCGCGGCGGCGTGGAAGTCGTCGAACTCGACTCCACACGAGGTCTTGAACCCGGGTCGCGGGCGGACCCGGACCCAGGCCTCGGCGATCACGCCGAGGATGCCCTCGGAGCCGATCAGCGCCCGGTCGGGCGACGGACCGGCCCCGGATCCCGGCAACCGCCGGCTCTCCCAGGTCCCCCGCGGCGTGATCGCCCGCACCGACTCGACCAGGTCGTCGATGTGGGTGTAGAGCGTCGCGAAGTGCCCCCCGGCCCGCGTAGCCACCCAGCCCCCGAGCGTCGAGTACTCGAACGACTGCGGAAAGTGCCGCAACGTCAGCCCATGCTCCCGAAGCTGATCCTCCAACCCGGGCCCGGTGGCCCCGGCCTGAATCCGAGCCGCCAGCGACTCCGCATCCACCTCCAGCACCCGATCCAACTGCCGCAGGTCGAGCGAGACAACCGGCCGATCCCCCAACCGCGCCTCGACCCCACCGACCACGCTGGTCCCACCCCCAAACGGGACCACAGCCGCCCCCTCGGCCTCAGCCCAGGAGAGCACAACCTCAATCTCCGACTCATCCCGGGGAAACGCCACAAGATCAGGCGGGTTCTCGAATTCCCCCCGAAACCCCCGCACCACATCTCGGTAAGCCTTCCCCAGAGCATGCGAAACCCGTTGATAGTGGTCGTCCCTAAAAAGCTCACCAAAAGCGCTCGGGACCTTCAACCGGGGCTTGCGCAGATCCACCGCATCGAGAGGAACCGGCTCCTCAGGCTCCTCGCCAAACCCGAACCGCGCCCTGATCCCCGCTGCGGCCTGCTCAAGCTCCTCCCGCGAAGGCACCTGATCCTCGTACCCCCACCCCCAGTGCTTGAGTTTTCTCGTGCTCATGACAGCGCTCCGCAATAGAGGGTGGGGTCCCCCTCTGACGGGCGGATACTCAAAATGCCGGGCTCATTAGCCCGGCATTTGGACGGCAGAGGGGGACCCCACCCTCTACCAATGAACGCCTTTCATCAGATGCGCAAACGCAACCGCCTCGGTGGAGGGCGCCCTGTCCGGAGCCTCCTCGCCCTTCCCCTTCGCAGCCTGCGACTCGGGGAACAACCGGTAGGCCTGGTTCAAGATCCGATCCGAGACAGTCGGCGCCACCGCGTACAACAGCTCGCCGAACGTCCCCAACCGCGTCGCCACCTTCTTCGGCTGGTCGACCATCGCCTTGGCGATCATCTCCGATGCCTCCTCCGGCGAAATCGCCGGGAAGACGTCGTACATCCGCGTCGGCGCGATCATCGGCGTCCGCACCAGCGGCATGTGGATCGTGGTCAGGCGCACGCCGTCGTCGAAGACCTCGGAGGCGATCACGCGGCTGAAGGCGTCGAGCGCGGCCTTCGAGGCCACGTAGGCCGAGAAGCGCGGCGGGTTGGTCTGCGTCCCGATCGAGCTGATGTTGACGATGTGCCCCGACTTGCGGGCCCGCATCGATGGCAAAAGCGCCAGGATCAGCCGCACCGCGCCTAGGTAGTTGAGCTGGATCGTCCGCTCGTAGTCGTGGAAGCGGTCGTAGGCCAGCCCGACCGAGCGCCGGATCGAGCGGCCCGCGTTGTTGACGAGGATGTCGACCTGGCCGTGGTAGGCGAGGACCTCATCGGCCATCCGCTCGATGTCCTCGACGTCGGACATGTCGCAGCGGTGGATGTGGGCGACGCCCCCCGCAGCCTCGATCTCGCGCTTCGTCTCCTCCAGCTTCTCGATCGAGCGCGCCACCAGCAGCACGGTCGCGCCCGCGTCGGCGACCTTTACCGCGGTCGCCTTGCCGATCCCCGAGGAGGCACCGGTGATCAGCACCACCTTGCCCCGCACCGCGGCGCTCAGCGAGCGGTCCTTGAACAGGTCCGGGTCGAGGTTCCGCTCCCAGTAGTCCCAGACGCGGTCCGCATAGGACTCCAGAGGGGGCACCGAGATCCCCGTTCCCTCCAGCGCCATCTGCGTGTTCGTCGAGTCGAACCTCGTCGGGTAGCTGACGTAGGTGAGCATCCCGGCGGGGACGCCCAGCTCGCCCAGCGCCGCTTTCACCGCCCGCTTCGCCGGTGGGAAGAAACGCAGGCCGGTCCTCGCCAGCGAGGTCGCCGGGTCGGTCACGCCGGAGTCCAATCGGAACACCGCCTGCGGAGCGTCGGCCGCGTGGGCGAAGAGGTTGATCACTTCCCCGGCGCTCTTCGGCGCCGGGTCGGTGAGGTGGAAGACCTGGCCGTCCAGTCCCGGCTCGTGGGCGATGTGATCGATCGCGTCAGCGACGAAGTCGACCGGGACGATGTTGATCTCGCCGCCTTCGACCCCCAGCGCGGGCAGCCAGCCGGGCAGGACTTTGCGCGCCCGCTGCAGCAGCTTGAAGAAGTAGTAGGGGCCGTCGACCTTGTCGATCTCACCCGTGCGCGAGTCGCCGACGACAATCCCGGGCCGGTAGACCCGCCAGGGCCGGCGGCATTCCTCCCGCACGACCCGCTCGGACTCGTGCTTGGTGCGGAAGTAAGGATGGGTGTCGAGCCGTTCGGCCTCCTCGAACATGTCCTCGCGCCACTCGCCGCGGTAGAGACCGGCGGCGGCGATCGAGCTGACCTGGTGGAAGCAGCCCGCCTCGATCGCGCCGGCGAGTTCGACCGCGTGCCGCGTGCCCTCGACGTTGGCGATCTCCTGCGCCTCGGCGCCAGCGGTCATGTCGTAGATCGCCGCCAGGTGGAAGAAGTGGTCGACGTCGCTGCGCAGCGTCAGCAGGTCCTCCTCGGAGACGCCCAAGCCGGGCTGGGCGAGGTCGCCGGAGATCGGCACGACCCGTGCCCCGTCCGCACCCCAGGAGGTCCGCAGCTCCTCCAAACGTCCACGCGAGCCGGCCCGGACCAGGGCGTAGATCGTGCCGTCGCGCTGCAGGAGCCGCTGCACGAGGTTGCGGCCGATGAATCCGGTGGCTCCGGTGACGAAGTAGTTCATCGCATGCAGCCTACCTCGACTCGGAAGCGCGCCAACCCGTTTTCATAGACTCATGACAGAAATGACGGAGACGGCGACCGTGCAGATCGCAATGCCTGAAATGGGCGAGTCGGTCACCGAGGGCATCGTGCTCGAGTGGCACGTCGCCGTTGGCGATTTCGTCAACGAGGGGGACACGGTCGTCGAGGTCTCGACCGACAAGGTCGATGCCGAGGTGCCGGCGCCTGCGGATGGCGTCATTACCAAGCTGCTTGTTGCCGTGGACGACGAGGTGCCTGTTGGAGCTGCGTTGGCGGAGATGGAGCCCGGCGAGGGCTCGGACGCAGGGGCCGCGGGTCCTGTCGTGGGGGAAGGGGGGGCGCTGCGGGCGGACGCACAGCGTCCGTCCTCGACCCCCCCAACCCCCACGCCACCCGCGGATGGAGCGTCAAAGTCCGAGAGCGGGACCAACGGAGCCGACGGAGTCCGGGCGACGCCGGTCGCGCGACGGGTTGCTGAAGCCAATGGCGTCGACCTTGGCTCGGTTGCTGGTTCGGGGCCGGGGGCGAAGGTGACCAAGGAGGACGTGCTTGGGGCCGCTAACGGTGGGGCGCCGGCCGCTGTCGGCGAAGCCAAGGCTCTGCGGGGGCCGGCGGCGATGTTGGCTCAGGCCATGGACGAGAGTCGGGAGGTTCCCACGGCTACCTCGTTCCGGACGGTTGCCGTGGATACGTTGGATGCGAAGCGAAAGGCTTTGAACGGGCTGTTGAAGGAGCGGGGGATGAAGGTGTCCTTCACCCACCTGGTCGCCTGGGCGATCGTCGGGGCTGCCAAGGAGCATCCGGTGATGACTCGGGTCTTCGAGCAGCGAGAGGGGAAGCCATTTGCGCTCGAGGGCGGGCCGGTCAACCTTGGGATCGCGGTCGACGTCGAGCGCAAGGACGGCTCGCACAGCCTGATGGTGCCGGCGATCAAGGGCGCCGAGGGACTCGACTTCGCCGCCTTCCACAGCTACTACGAGGACCTGATCACCAAGACGCGTGAGAGCAAGCTCACCGCCGACGACTTCCAGGGCACCAACATCTCGCTGACCAACCCGGGCGGGATCGGGACCGTCGCCTCCGTCCCCCGACTGATGAGAGGCCAGAGCGTAATCGTCGCCACCGGCGCGATCGCCTACCCGCCCGAGTGGGCACATGCTTCGCCCGACCGCCTGCGCCAGCTCGGCGTCTCGAAGACGATGACGCTGACCTCGACCTACGACCACCGCGTGATCCAGGGAGCCGAGTCGGGCGCCTTCCTGCGCAGCATCGAGCAGCGCCTCCAGGGCGAGAACGGCTTCTACGAGAGCGTGGCGTCGGACCTCGGCGTCGACACGGCGCCGATCACCTCCGCCCATCCCGCCTCGGCCTCGGCACCGCCGCTCGGCGCCCCCTCTGCCGGCACCGGCGAGCACGCCGTGACCGTGACCCAGCCCGACGAGGAGCTGCTGCAGGCGGTCCAGGCCGCGACCTCGCTGCTCAAGGGCTACCGCACCCACGGCCACCTCTCGGCCCGCCTCGACCCGCTCGGCCGCGAGCCCAAGGGGGACCCCTCCCTGCAGCCGGAGAACGTCAACCTGACACCGGAGCTGATGGCCCGGATCCCGGCCTCGATCCTCCGCATCGGCGTTCCCGGCGAGACCTTGCTGGAGGCGCTGCCGCGGATGCGCGAGGCCTACTGCGGGCCGATCGCCTACCAGTTCGAGCACCTCTCCTCCCACCAGCAGCGCACCTGGCTGCGCGAGATGGTCGAGACCGGCGCCCACCGCCAGCCGCTCGCCGAGGAGGAGAAGCGCCGCCTGCTGAACCGGCTGATCGACGTCTTCCAGTTCGAGCGCTTCATCGAGAAGGCCTATCTGGGCCAGAAGATCTTCACGATCGAGGGGCTCGACGCGGTGGTGCCGATGCTCGACGAGCTGGTCACCCTGGCCTACCGCAGCGGCGCCGAGGAGGTCGTCTTCGGCATGGCGCACCGCGGCCGGCTCGCCGTCCTCGCCCACAACCTCGGCCGCTCGGTCGAGTCGATCCTGGCCGAGTTCGAGGGCGCCAAGCAGATCGACGCGGTCAAGGCCGTGGCTGCGATCCCGCACGGCGGCACCGGCGACGTCAAGTACCACTACGGCCACCAGGGCGTGTATGAGACCAGCGAGGGCGAGAAGATCGCCGTTCGCCTCTACCCCAACCCGAGCCACCTCGAGTTCGTCAACCCGGTGGTCGAGGGCGCGACCCGCTTCATCCAGTCCAGCTTCGACGGCGCCGAGGTCGCGCACGAGCCGAAGCGGGCGGTGCCGGTGCTGCTGCACGGCGATGCGGCCTTCCCTGGCCAGGGCGTGGTCGCCGAGACGCTCAACCTGCAGGCGCTCAGGGGGTACACAACGGGCGGCACGATCCACGTGATCCAGAACAACCAGGTCGGCTTCACAACCGACCCCGAGGACGCCCGCTCCACGCCCTACGCAGCCGACATGGCGAAGGGGTTCAACGTGCCGATCGTCCACGTCAACGCCGACGACGTCGAGGCCTGCTCCGCCGCCGTGCGCTTGGCGATGGCCTACCGCGAGCGCTGGGGCCGCGACATCGTCATCGACGTGATCGGCTACCGGCGCTACGGCCACAACGAGACCGACGAGCCCGCCTACACCCAGCCGCTGATCGCGGCCAAGATCAAGGCCCACCCGCCGGCCTCCGAGATCTACGCCGAGAAGCTGATCGAGGAGGGCGTGATCGGGCGCGAGGAGGTCGAGGCCACCGCCAAGCAGCGCCACGACGAGATGTCGGCGGCGCTGAAGGACCTGCGCCACAAGATGGAGCTGGGCGACTACGAGGACCCGACGGTGACCACCAGCAGCACCGGCGAGCTCGACCGCAGCGCCAGCCCGTCGGTTGCGACCGCGGTGCCGGCGGAGAAGCTGCGCGAGTTGAACAAAGCGCTGATCGAGGTTCCGGAGAGCTTCACGATCCACCGCAAGCTGCGCAAGCCGCTCGCCAAGCGAATCGAGACGCTGGAGGACGGTGGGGTCGAATTCGGCCACGCGGAGGCGCTCGCCTTCGCCTCGCTGCTGACCGAAGGCGTCCACATCCGCCTCACCGGCCAGGACACCGAGCGCGGCACCTTCTCCCACCGCCACCTCGTCCTCCACGACGAGAACACCGGCCTCGAGTACTGCCCGATGCAGAACCTCGCCGACGCCAACGCCCCCTTCGAGCTCTACAACAGCCCGCTCTCGGAGATCGCCTGTCTCGGCTTCGAGTACGGCTACTCGGCGGCGACCCCCAACGCGCTGATCATCTGGGAGGCCCAGTACGGAGATTTCGCCAACGCCGGCCAGGTGATCATCGACACCTTCATCGTCTCCGGCGAGGCCAAGTGGGGGCAGACGAGCCGCCTCACCCTGCTCCTCCCCCACGGCTACGAGGGCTCCGGGCCCGAGCATTCCAGCGCCCGGATCGAGCGTTTCCTCGCCCTCGGGGCAGAGGGCAACATCCGCATCGCCAACCCGACCACGGCCGCCCAGTACTTCCACCTGCTGCGCCGCCAGGCACTGATCCGCAAGCCGCGCCCGCTGGTCGTCTTCACCCCCAAGGGGCTGCTGCGCCTCGACCGCGCCACCGCGACGCCGCAGCAGCTGACCGAGGAACACTTCCACTTCATCCTCGACGACCCGACCGCGGCAGAGCGGCGCGAGAAGGTCGAGCGGCTCGTCCTCTGCACCGGCAAGGTCTACTTCGACCTCGACGCCAGCGAGCGCCGCGAGGCCGCAGAGAACGTCGCGATCGCCCGCGTCGAGCTGCTCTTCCCCTTCGCCAAGGACCAGCTCGACGAGCTGATCGCTTCCTACCCGAACCTGAGGGAAGTCACCTGGGTCCAGGAGGAGCCGCGCAACATGGGCTGCTGGAAGGTGATGTCACGCCGCCTCCCGGACATCCTCCCCGAGGGCGTCGAGCTCGGCTACATCGGCCGCCCAACCCGGGCAAGCCCAGGCGAGGGTTACTCGGCCGCACACGCGAAGGAGCAGGAGCGGATCGTGCTGACCGCCCTGACCCCGGGCGCATAAGCGTTCGATCGCCGGATCTTTAAAGAGACCAGGTGTGTCAATGGTCGCGTTGATCTACCGCGACATGGTTGCAGTCGCCGACGTATAGACCGTTCCG
This sequence comes from Solirubrobacterales bacterium, assembly GCA_035701465.1. Lineage (GTDB taxonomy): Bacteria > Actinomycetota > Thermoleophilia > Solirubrobacterales > 70-9 > VRUE01. Next base: position 555 of record DASSMU010000143.1, on the reverse strand, counting down.
CTTGCAGTTGCCGCTGTGAGGGTCATGGCACCGCCTTTACTCGAGGTATAGGTAAACTGAGTTGTGGACTCGGCCGAGCCGCTGGTAGCGATCGTTAGGGGGCTACCGGTGATGGTGCCGCCAGCCGTCGACGTAACCGTAACCGTGTGACCGCTACCGAGGCCGGTCACAGTGTTACCAGAGGCATCGGTGATGCTCACGTTGGCTTTGAAGGTGCCTGAGCTGCCCATTTCGGTTCCCGTGCAGGTGAACAGGCAGGGCGAGCTGAGTTTGCCGGCGCTCACAGCTGCGTGCGTCCAGGCAATCCGCGCCCCAGGCCCCGGGCTGACCGTGATCGCCAGGCCCGAGCCGTTGGTGATCGAGCCGTCGGAGACGGTAACCGAGGTCGAGCCGGCTTTGACCAGGACCATCTGGCCGTTTTTGCCCGAGGTGACGGTGGCGACGCCTTCGCTGAAGCTGATCGCGGTGGCGGTGGCGAAGTTGGTCGCGGTGCCGGAGGAGTTCGTCACCGTGGCGTGGGCGCCGGAGGGGCTGTCGGCTACCGGGCCGAAGGTG
>DASSMU010000142.1:0-5179 GCA_035701465.1 Solirubrobacterales bacterium | reverse complement strand
CCATCCGCTCTTCTTTGCGACGTTTTGCCTCGGCCTGGCGCCGTTCGCGGTGCTCGAGGCGGGCGGCGCGCTGCTGTTCGCGCGCCTGCTTGCGCTTCTCCTTGGCGTTCAGGGGCGGCGCGCCGGCGGTCGGAGGTCCTGACCCGACCGGCGGGGTCGCGGGCATCTCCGCGGTCTGGGCCGACGAGGGAGCCGGCGGCTTGGGCCGTGAAGGCTCGGGGGTGGGCGGGGGCGTCGGCATCATCGCCGGCATCGTCGGCGCCTGCTTCTTCGCCTTTTCCTTGCTGCGTCGCTGGCTGATGCTGACGACCAGCAGGAGCAGCAGGATCGCCGCCACGAGACCGGCGACGAAGTACTGGACGTTGTCGCTGACGAAATTGCCGGCGCTGCTCGGGAAGGATTCGGCATCGGCCTCCGCCGGGAGGGCCAGTGCCAGCGCGGCGAGGGTGACCGCGGACCAAAGCAGGGCAATCCTGGAACGCATCGTTCCCGAAGCTACCTCATTCTGCCCTTGAATTCCCGCTCGACTTCCCGGCGCACGTCACGGTCCGCGATCTCACGGCGCCGGTCGCGCCCCTCCTTGCCCCGCGCCAGGGCCAGCTCGACCTTCGCCCGCGAGCCCTTGAAATAGATCCGGGTCGGGATCAGGGTCAGTCCTTTCTCCGCCGTCTTGCCGATCAGCCGTTCGATCTCGGCTTTGTGCAGGAGCAGCTTGCGCGGCCGCTCGGGTTCGTGGTTCTCGCGGCTTGCCGGCTCATAGGGCGGGATATGCAGGTTGCGAAGCCAGACCTCGCCCCGGTCGACGACGGCGTAGGCGTCGGTCATCTGGGCCTTGCCGTTGCGCAGCGACTTCACCTCGGATCCCTGCAGGACGACCCCCGCCTCCATCTTCTCGACCGCTTCGAACTTGTGCCGGGCGCGGCGGTTGGTGGCGACGTCGCCGGAGGCCGGCGTGCGCTGCTTCTTAGAGGCCATTCGGAACCCCCGCGTGTGCGACTGGCGCGCGCCGGACCAAGCGGGGCAAGGACGCAGGGTGCAGCCTTTGGCGGTGCCAAAGGCAAACCCGAGGACGCAGCACCGCGCCGCGTCCGCCGCCGCCAGGCGTGCGCGGGGGGGTTCCGAATGGCCTCTCCTTCTTAGCCACCGGCAAGCTCCAGGTCGACTCTTCCACGGGGAGCGTCGACTCCCGTCACCCGGACGGATATCGGATCTCCGAGGCGGACCGTGGCGCCCGACTCGCGGCCGGCCAGCGCCGTCTCGGTCTCGTTCAGCTCGAAGCGCTCCTCGCCCATCGTGCGCGCCGGGACGAAGCCCTCGTAGACGTCGCCCAGCTCGCCGCCGAAGGAGACGAAGGCCCCGGCCCGGATCGTCCCCGAGACCTCGCCCGCGAAGGCCGTCTCGGCGCCGCGCTCGGCCAGCTCGCGCTCGAGCAGGTAGGCGGCGCAGACGTCGTCGGCGTCGCGCTCGATCCGCGCCGACTCGCGCTCGCACTCGCTGCTGTGCCAGGCCACCTCACGCGCCTCCGCGGCGCGCGGGGCCTCCTCCCCCTCGCCCAGCGTCGCCAGCAGGGCCCGGTGCACCAGAAGGTCGGGATAGCGGCGGATCGGCGAGGTGAAGTGGCAGTAGGCGGAACTGCCCAGGCCGGCGTGGCCGCTGTTGCGGTCGCTGTAGGAGGCCTGCATCAAGGAGCGGAGCACGAGCGATGTATACGCCTCGCGGCCGTGTCCGCGCCGGGCCGCCTCCTCGAGCACCAACCTGCTCGCCTCGGCCGCGACCTCGCCGGCCTGCCCGGGGGCGCGCCCCTGCCGCAGCGGCGGGGTCGGCACGCCGAGCCCGTGCAGCTGCTCGACCAGGCGCTCGATCCGCAGCGGGTCGGGCTGGGCGTGGACCCGGTAGACGGCCGGCACCCGCTTGCGCTCGAGCAGCTGCGCGACCTGTTCGTTGGCGAGGATCATCAGGCGCTCGATCAGGCGGTGCGACTCGGTCTGCGTCACCGAGTGGGCGCTGACGACGTTGCCGGCGGCGTCGAAACGGAACTCGGGCTCCGTTGACTCGATGTCGAGGCTAGTGGTGCCGCGGTGTTCGCCCAGGGACGCCGCTGCCTCGCGCGCAATCGCCAGCGGCTCGGCGACGTTCTCGGGGGCGCTGTCACGCCCGGCGAAGACCAGGTCGAGCTGGTCGTAGTCGAGGCGGGCGTCGGAGCAGATGCGACTGCGGTAGAAGCTCGCAGCGCGCGGGCGACCGCCGGCATCGAGCTCGATCTCGGCCGTGACAGCCAGACGCTCCACACCCGGCGCCAGGCTGCAGGCCTCCTCGCTTAGCGCCCGCGGCAACATCGGCTCCACCACACCCGGGACGTAGGTACTGTTCGCCCGCCGCCGCGCCTCGCGATCGAGCGGCGAGCCGGGCGGAACATGGGCGGCGACGTCGGCGATGTGGACCCAGAGCCGCACCCCGTCCTGCTCCCGCCGGGCCGAGATCGCGTCGTCGAAATCGCGCGCCGTGGCCGGGTCGATCGTGAAGGTGGACAGCTCGGTGAGGTCGCGGCGAGGGCGGTCGCTTGCCTCGGCAGCATCCGCAGCGCACCCTGCTTCGACCTCCAGTGCCGCGGGGAAGCCGCGCCGCCCGAGGCGCTCCGCCAGCAGCCGCTCCAGCGCCTCGCGGGCGTTCTTCGGCTCCGCCTCTCGCCGCCCTCGCCCGCGCCCACGCTGTCGCTCCCGGTAGTAGCGCCAATCGCGCTTGCTCACCCAAACCACCCCTTCCGCTGCGCCTTACCCCCGTTATAAGGAGAAAAGGCGCACCGGAAGCTCATCGTTGGGCCGCGAGGATGCCGAGGGCGCGTTCGAGGCCCTCGTCGCGTGCCGTCTGCGGCAGGTTGGGAGCCTTCACGTCGGGGTGGATGCCGTTGCTCTCGGCCAGGTTGACCCCTTCCGGGGTGAAGTACTCGCCAATCGTCAGCTTCAGCGCCCCACCGTTGGAGAGGCCGACCTCCTGCTGGAAGACCCCCTTGCCGTAGGAGCGGGTGCCAACCACCATGGAACCGGCGTCGTCGGCCAGCGCCGCGGTGAGGATCTCCGCCGCCGAGGCGGTGTTGCGGTCGATCAGGACGACCACCGGCACCTCCGGCAGGTCGCCCCCGACCGTCTTGTAGACGGCGTGGCCCTGGGTGCGCGAGTCGGTGGTGACGACGATTTCGTCCTTGGGCAGGAAGACGCTGGCCGTCAGCACCGCCTCCTCGAGCAAGCCGCCGCCGTTGCCACGCAGGTCGAGCACGATCCCTTCGGCACCCTGCTTCTCGACTTTTTCGACCGCTTCGCGGACCAGCGCGTGGGCGCCTTCGCTGAAGGAGATCAGGCGCACGTAGCCGAGCGTGCGCCCTTTCACCTTGGTGACTTTGCTGCTGACGACCGGCAGCGAGATCTGGGCGCGCTCGACTTTCAGCTCGCGGACCTTGCCGCCGCCGGCCGGCTTGACGCCGATCGTCACCTCGGTCCCTTCCGGGCCTTTGATCTCCTCGGTCGAGACTTCGCTGCTCACTCCCGCGATCGATTTGCCGTCGACCGAGACGATCAGGTCACCCGGGGCGAGGCCCGCCTCCGAAGCAGGGGAGTGAGGGAAGACGCTTTCGACCCGCAGGCCCTGCTTCACCTGGGTCACGGTCAGGCCGATCCCCGAGAAGCGACCCGAGATCTCCTCGTTGAAGCGCTCCTGCGCTTCCGGCGAGAAGTAGTCGGAGAAGCGGTCGTGGTGGCGCAGGCGCAGCTCGCGGACCATGCCCTGCAGCGAGGCGTTGGTCAGCTCCTTCGAGCCGACCGGCCGGTAGTAGTTGTCTTCGATCAGTTCGGTCGCTTCGAGGTTGAGCCCGGCGGAGTCGTCGACGAAGCGATCGCGGAGGAATTCGGGAAGCTTGCCGGGATGACCGCCGAGCCAGATGCCGGCGCAGAGCACGACCAAGATCGCGACCGCGATGCCCGCGATCCCCCACCCCCAACTCCTCATGGCGCGCTGCTCAGACCTTGAGGAAGCGCCGCAGGGTGACGCCGGAGCCGAGCATCGAGACGAACACCGAGGCGGCGAAGAGGATCGCGATCAGGGCCGGGAAGGCGAGGGTGCTGCTGTCCTGCGCCGCGAAGATGGAGATCGAGCCGCTCAGCGGGTCGACGACGGTGATCTTGCCCAGCCACAGGATCAGTATTGCTACCAGCCCCCCCGCGAAGCCGACCACGACCCCCTCGATCATGAACGGCCAGCGGATGAACCAGCGGGTCCCGCCGACCAGCCGCATCACCTCGATCTCGCGGCGGCGGGTGTAGATCGAGAGCCGGATCGTGTTGCCGACCAGCATCAGCGAGGCGGCGATCAGCAGCGCCGTGATCACGGTGAGGACGATCTTCAGCGCGCTCGTCACCTGGACGATCTTCTTCGCCGCTTCCTGGCGTTCGAAGATGTTGTCGACGATCGGAGAGATCGGCTGCGGCTTGCCGTCGGGGCCAGTCGCGATCACCGCTTCCTTCACCGCGGAAAGGTTCGAGGCGTCGTCTGGCGTGATCCTGATGCTCGCCGGCAGCGGGTTCACCTGCAGCTCCGAGGTCAGTTCTTTGGCCTTCTCCTTGCCCAGCCCTTCCCTTAGTTCTTCCAGGGCAAGGGCTTTGCTGATGAACTTGACCGTGTCCACGTGCGGAATCGCTTCCAGCTTGGTTTCGAGCGCGGCGATTTCGCCCTTGGTCGCATCGGGGAAGAGGCCGACCTGGAAGTTGAGCTGGTTGCGCACTTCGTCGCTCTTCGCCTGCGCGGTCTGGAAGACCGGGATCAGGACGCCGAGCAGGGTCACGGTCACGGCCGTGGTGACGATCGCCGCCATGCTCGGCGCGCCGTTGCGGCGCAACGCGCGGAATGCCTCCTGGGTGAAGAAGAAGAATTGCGACATCTAGAAGAGCGAGTCGTGGGAGTCGTGTCCGTTGGTCTGGCCCTCGGGGGCGACGCCCATCTCGGCGCGCATCCGCACCCCGAACTCGGTCGTCGACTCCTCGGTGTAGCCGCCGCTGACCTCGTCGCGGACGACGCGGCCCTCGTAGAGCTCGATCACGCGGCGGCGCATGTTGTCGACCATCTCGCGGTCGTGGGTGACGACGACGACGGTCGTGCCGGTCTTGTTGATCCGGTAGAGCAGCTGCATCAC
>DASSMU010000141.1:0-6568 GCA_035701465.1 Solirubrobacterales bacterium | reverse complement strand
ATTTCCGCCGCTTCGCGACATTCCCGCAGAGGCCCGCCCGCCATCCCTCTCGAAGCTTCTCAAGCTTCGAGCTGCCGCCCGGGGCGCCGTCTTCGCTCGAAGCTTCCAAGCAATCGCAGGAGGCGCCATCCTCGCTTGAAGCTTTCACGCTTCGGGAGCTATCCCTGGGCCTCGAAGCTTCGGTTCATCGGGGCGTGTTGAGAGGAGCCTGGCCGCCCTCCAGGCGAATGTCGCCGAAGGCGGCGGAAATGCAATCCGGTTATTGCGCGGCCGCAGGCCGCGCTCCTCATCGCACCACGCGCAAAGCGCGTGGTGCCTCAATTCGACTGGAGGGCGGCCAGGCTCCCCCTACTACCTCCGCAGATCGCGGAATCGACCACCCCAGGAGGAGCACCTGATGTACCTGCGCTCCGACGAGCGAGGCCCGGCGATGAACAATCGTCTGGCTCTGCGAATCGCGATCTTCGGCGGCTTCGCCGTGGTGCTCTTCGCGGTCCTCTTCTTCCGCCTCTGGCTGCTGCAGGTGCTCGACGGCGAAAAGTACCTGGCCGAAGCGAAGAACAACCGCACCCGCTCCTACCGCGTCAGCGCCCCGCGCGGCGAGATCCTCGACCGCAACGGCAAAGTGCTGGTCACCAACCGCACCAGCCTGGCGCTCCAGGTCAATCCGCGCAAACTGCCCGCCGATCCGGCCCGGCGCCGGGCCGAGCTCGCCCAGCTTGCCGAACTGACCCACAGCACGCCGCGCCATCTGCGCCGCACGATGCGCAAAGAGCTGACGCTCGCGCCCGCCGCGCCGGTGACGCTGCGCCGCGACGTCGGCCACTACCTCGTCTACTACCTGCAGGAAAACCAAGATCGCTTTCCCGGTGTCGAGATCCAGAGGGTCTTCGTCCGCGACTACCCGGACGGGACGCTGGCCGCCCATATCTTCGGCAACGTCGGCGAGATCTCCGAAAAACAGCTGAAGGAACGGCAGTACCGCGGCCTGCAGCCGGGCGACGAGATCGGCCAGGACGGGGTGGAGTACACCTACGACCGCTACCTGCGCGGAAAGCCGGGGCTTACCCGGGTTCAGGTCGATGCCCTCGGCGAGCCGACGCCCAACGGCCGGCTCGTCTCCAAGCCGCCCGCCCCCGGCGACAGCCTCGAGCTCTCGATCGACGGCAAGGTTCAGGAAGCGGGAGAGGCCGCGCTCGCCGAAAGGGGGCTGCCCGGTGCCTTCGTCACGATGGACGTCCACAGCGGCGAAATCCTCGGCCTCGGCTCGTTCCCGACCTTCGACCCCGCGACCTTCACCCGGCCCCTGACCCAGAAGCAGGTCAACGAATTCATCCGCAACCCGGCGGCGCCGCTGACCGACCGGGCGGTCGCCGGTCTCTACCCGACAGGTTCGACCTTCAAGCCGATCACGGCGATCGCGGCACTCGAAAGCGGCAACCTGAGCCTGGGCGAAGCGATAGACGACCCCGGTCAGATAGTCATCGGCGGCGAGACGTTCAAGGACGCCGGCGAAGCGGCCCACGGCCTGGTCACCCTGACCAGCGCGCTCGAAGTCTCCTCCGACGTCTTCTTCTACACGCTCGGCGACCGCATGTGGAACACGGGCCAGTTGCAGCACTGGGCGCACGCGCTGGGCATCGGACGGCCGACCGGCATCGACCTGCCGGGTGCCGTGGAAGGCCTGCTGCCCAGTAAACACTGGCGCGACCAGCTCTACCAGCTCTACAAGGAAGGCAAGGAAGGCGGAACCGAACGGCCCTGGTCGGTCGGCGACAACGTCCAGCTGGCTACGGGCCAGGGCGACCTGCAGACCAACCCGCTGCAGATGGCCATCGCCTATGCCGCGATCGCCAACGGAGGCACCATTGTCACCCCGCACCTCGGCCTGCAGATCGACGACGCGGCCGGCCGGGTGCTGAAGGAATTCGACCCCAAGCCGCGCCGGCACGTCCGTATGGACCCGGCCTACAGGGCCGCGATCCTGGAAGGGCTGCACGACGCCGCGCAGAACGGCGGCGGCACCTCGTTCGACAACTTCGGCAGCTTCCCGATCCCCGTCGCGGGCAAGACCGGCACCGCCGAACGGACGGGGCACAACGAACAGTCTTGGTACGGCGTCCTCGCTCCGTATCCGAATCCGCGTATCGTCACCTTCGTGACGATGGAGGAAGGCGGCTTCGGCGACGAATCGGCGGCGCCCGCCGCGAAGAAGATTCTCGAAGCGTATTTCGCCGGCCGGCTGGCGAAGGAAGCAGCTCCCGAAGGAGGCAAAGGCTGATGTACGCGACCCGCGCCCGCCAGGCTCGGCCCGAGCCCTTCGCGGTCCATCCCGGCATCGCCGAGCGCCTCGGCCTTCCCTACATGGACGGCACCCTGGCGCTCTCCGCCGCGGCTCTCGCCGTCTTCAGCGTCTTCGTGCTCGCCCAGGCGACGCTGCACGACGTGCCCGGCGACCCCTACTACTACGCCGACCGTCAGGGCCTCTACGCTGCCCTCGGCATCGTCGGCATGTACCTCCTCACCCGCGTCGACTACTCGCGCTTCCGCGAGCTGCGGGTCGGCATCTACACCTTCCTCTGCGTGAGCATCTCCCTTGTCTTCGTATTCGGCTTCGCGGCGCGCGGCTCGCGGCGCGCATTCGAACTTCCCTTCTTCAGTTTCCAGCCATCTGAGCTCGGCAAGGTCCTGCTTGTGCTTGCCCTTTCCGGGTTCGTCATCGATGGCGCCAGGAGCGGGTCAGACTGGCAGCGCACGGTGCGCTACCTCTGCCTCGGCCTGGCACCGGCTGCGCTCGTCTTCCTGCAGCCGGACCTCGGCACCGCCCTGGTGTTCGGGGCAATCACCCTCGCCGTGATGTACGTGGGGGGCGTCCGCTGGACGCACTTCGCGGTGATCGGCGCGGCCTTCGTCGCAGTGACAGCGATCGTCTTGGTTCTGGCTCCCGCGGTTGGGACGCCGGTGCTCAAGGGGTACCAGGCTCAGAGGCTCACCTCTTTCCTGAACCCAAGTGCTGATCCGAGCGACGCGGGCTACCAGCAGAACCAGGCCAAGATCGCGATCGGATCCGGGGGAAAGACCGGCCGAGGCGATCGGGCCACCCAGACGCGGCTCGACTTCGTCCCTGAGCGGCACACCGACTTCATCTTCGCCGTGATCGGTGAGCGCTACGGATTCATGGGAGCCGCGTTGGTCCTATCCCTATACGCCCTGCTTGTCTGGCGGGCGCTGCGGATTGTGACGCTCTCGAAGAACTCCTACGGAACCCTGGTGGCAGGTGGCATCGCCGCCATGCTGCTCTTCCAGGTCTTCGTCAACGTTGGGATGAACCTGGGGATCATGCCGATCACCGGGATCCCCCTGCCGCTGATGAGCTACGGGGGGTCGTCGGTACTGGCGACCTTCCTGGCGATCGGCGTCCTTCAGAGCATCCACATGCAAGCGCGGCTCAGCCAGAGGGGCAGGTTCGCCTGGTGACTCCTAGAAGGAGCGCGGGCAATGCGTACCTATCTGAACTGAGCTGAATTCATGAAAAAGACAATTTTGGTTTCCGCCGATCGCGGCGAGACCCGCGTGGCCGTGCTCGAGTCGAAGACGAAAGGCGGCAAGCGCGATGTCGCGGAGCTCTACATAGAGCGCCGCGGCCGGCGTTCCATCGTCGGCAACATCTACAAGGGCAAGGTCGACAACGTCCTGCCCGGAATGGAGGCCGCCTTCGTCGACATCGGCCTCGAGCGCAACGGCTTCCTGCACGTCGACGAGATCCTCATGGCCAACGGCGAACAGGCGCCGAGGCGCGGCCGCGGCAAAGGCCGCCGCATCGACGAGCTGATCAAACCCGGCCAGGAGATCGTCGTGCAGGCGGTCAAGGACCCGCTGAAGTCGAAGGGCGCGCGGCTCTCGATGAACGTCTCGATCGCCGGCCGCTACCTGGTCTACGCGCCGCAGGGCAGCGGGGTCGGCGTTAGCCGGCGCCTCTCGGACTCCGAGCGCGACCGCCTGCGCAAGATGGTCGACCGCACCTACAAAGGGCCCGGTGGGCTGATCGTGCGCACCGCCGCCCACGGGGCGAAAAAGGCCGACTTCGTGCGCGAGGTCGGCTACCTGCACAAGCTCAACGAGGTGCTCGAACGGCGCACCGAGCAGATCGCGGCGCCCGACCTCGTCTTCCAGGAGGCCGACCTGCCGGTCCGGGTCCTGCGCGACGTCTTCCTCAGCGACTTCGAGAAGGCGATCATCGACTCCGAGAAGCAGTTCGAACGGGTGACCGGCTTCTTCCAGCGCACCGCGCCGGAGCTGGTCGACGGGGTCGAGCTCTACAAGGAGCGCAAGCCGCTGTTCGAGAAGTGGGGGATCGACAAGGAGATCGAGTCGACGCTCGGCAAGCGGGTCGATCTCGCCTCCGGCGGCTACCTGATCATCGACTACGCCGAGGCGCTGACCGTGATGGACGTCAACAGCGGCAGCTTCACCGGCCGGGGTAAAGGCGGCCTGGAGGAGACGATCACCCGGGTCAACACCGAGGCGGCCGAGGAGGCCGTGCGGCAGCTTCGCCTGCGCGACATCGGCGGCATCATCGTCATCGACTTCATCGACATGGCGCGGGCCCGCAACCGCGACAAAGTGCTGAAAACGCTGCGCAAAGCGCTCGACGCCGACAAGTCGAAGAGCTACGTGGTCGAGGTCTCACCCCTGGGCCTGGTCGAGATGACGCGCCAGAACGTCACCGACGGGGTGCGCGAGATCCTCACCGTGCCCTGCCCGACCTGCGAGGGCGAAGGGGTCGTCCTCTCCGCCGAGACGGTGGCGCTGGACGCGATGCGGCGCCTGCCCGACATCGCCGCGGGCGCCAAGGACGCCGAGGCCCTGTTGATCAAGGTTCATCCGAAGGTGGCGGCCGAGCTGATCGATCCCGATAGCGGCCTCGCGGAGCTGGAGGCACAGACCGGCAAGCAGTTCCACTTCGAGGGCGGCGACGCGCTGCCGATCGACACCTTCGACATGGTCGAGGCCGGCAGCCGGGCGGAGATCGAGGAGCGGGCGCTGCCGTTCAAGGTCGGCGAGGAGGTGCTGGTCAAGATCGACGAGCCCCACATGTACAACGCCGACGACGCCGTCGCCCGGGTCGACTCCTACATCGTCAGCGTCACCGGCGGCGGTCGCTTCGTGGGCGAGCGCAAGCTGGTGCGGATCGAGCGGGTCGAGCGAGCCGCCGCGGTGGCCTCGCTGCCGGGGGTCGAGGCGACCAACGGGGTCGCTGGCGGCGGCAAAAACGGCTCCGAGCTAGAATCCTCGCCCTCGCGCAGTCGCCGTCGTGGCCGCAGGGGCGGTCGGGGCCGGTCGAGCTCAACCAAGAGCAAGGACGAATGAACACGTACGCAGTCATAGAGAGCGGTGGCAAGCAGTACAAGGTCGAGAAGGGCACGTCCCTGCTCGTCGACCGCCTGAGCGCGAAAGAAGGCGACAAGGTCACCCTGCGCCCGGTGATGTTCCGCGACAAGGAAGTCGTCGCCGGGGCCAAGGAGCTGGAGAAGGTCAAGGTCGAGGCGACCGTGACCGAGCACCTGCGCGGCGAGAAGATCAAGGTCTTCAAATACAAGCCGAAGAAGGGCTACCGCCGCCGCGCCGGCCACCGCTCCGAGCTGACCAAGCTCGAGGTGACCGAGGTCAAACTGCTGACGCGGAAACCGGCGCCGGCCAAAGAGGCGCCGGCCGAGCAGAAGGAGGCCGCTGCGAAACCCGCTCCGGCGAAGCCTGCCGAAGCCAAAAAACCGGCTGCCGCAAAACCGGCTGAGGCCAAAAAACCAGCCGCGAAAAAACCGCCTGCGAAAAAACCAGCGGCCAAAAAACCCGCGGCGAAAAAAGAGCCTGCTAAAAAAGCAGCCGCGAAAAAACCGGCCGCCAAAGCCAAAAAAGCGGCGGCGAAAAAACCCGCCGCGAAACCTGCTGCTAAAAAGGATCCTGACGATGGCTCATAAGAAGGGACTCGGCTCCAGCCGCAACGGTCGCGAATCCAACCCCAACATGCTCGGGGTCAAGGTCTTCGCGGGCCAGAAGGTCAGCGGCGGTGAGATCATCGTCCGCCAGCGCGGCACCCGCTTCTGGCCCGGCGACGGAACCGGGCTCGGACGCGATCACACGATCTTCGCAACCCGGCCGGGCACGGTTGACTTCAAGCCGGCCCGCAGGGGCCGAACCATTTCCGTCCTTCAAGACAGCTAGGAAAGGAACGAGCGTGGCCTCGATCTCCAGGAGCGGTATCTCTCGACGGACCTCGACTATTGGCGCCGCCATTCTTGCCATCGCCTTCGCGGCGGTGCTCTGGATGGCGTCCAGCGCGCGGGCGGCCGAACTCATCTACTGGGACAACTACGGATACGACCCCGACAACGTCGGTTTCGCCAACGTCGACGGCAGCGGCGGCGGGTTGCTCAACATGGGCAGCCAGGCGATCGAATCGCCGGAAGGCATGGCTTACGACAGCGTCACCGGCAGGCTCTTCGTGGCCGACGAAACCGGGAAAGGGCAAATCCTCGCGATCAACCTCGACGGCAGCGGCGCCGCTCCG
>DASSMU010000140.1:0-9329 GCA_035701465.1 Solirubrobacterales bacterium | reverse complement strand
CGCGGAAGCCGTTGACCGCACTCTGGGTCCGCTCCGGCGCCAGGGCGTAGCCGACCAGCGGCACCTCGAGAATGGTCTGCTGCACCAGGCAGAAGCCTATGACCAGCAGGGCCGTCGGGACGGTGGCGGCGTCGAGCTGGTGGCCTGACCGTGGCCAAGTGGGGAGTGCTCATCGTCCTCAGCGCCGCCCAGTTCCTGATGGTCCTGGACCAGGCGGTGATGAACGTCGCGATCTCGCAGCTGGTCGAGGACTTCGACACCACCGTGACCACGATCCAGGCCGTGATCGCCTTCTACGCGCTGGTAATGGCGGGCCTGATGCTGACCGGCGGCAAGCTCGGCGACATCTGGGGACGGCGCCGTGCCTTCACGATCGGCCTCTGTATCTACGGGGTCGGCTCCGGATTGACCGCCGCCTCCTGGAACGTGCCCTCGCTGATGCTCGGCTGGTCGATCCTCGAGGGTATCGGCGCGGCACTCGTCATCCCCGCCCTGATCGCCCTCGTCGCCGGCAACTACAAGAGCGCCGACCGGGCGATCGCCTACGGGGTGCTGGGCGGTGTGGCCGGCGCCGGCATCGCCGTCGGCCCGATCCTCGGCGGCTGGGCGACGACCGAGCTGAGCTGGCGTGTCGTCTTCGTCGGCGAGGTCGTGGTGGCGCTGGGAATCCTGCTCGGGACGCGCTTGATCCGCGAGCCGGCCCGCGAGCGGGCGGTCCCCATGCTCGACTGGGTCGGCAGCGTGCTCTCCGCCTCCGGCCTCTCCCTGGTCGTGCTCGGCGTCCTGCAGGCGAGCAACTGGGGCTGGCTGCGCCCGAGCAACTCTCCGCTCGAGCCCTTCGGCTTCTCGCTGACCCCGTTCGTGATCGCCGCCGGCGGGCTGCTGCTCGCCGGCTTCGTCGCCTGGGAGCGGCGCCGCGAAGAGCAGGGCCTCGAACCGCTCGTCCACCTGCCGCTGCTGCGCATTCCCCAGCTGCGTGGCGGGGTCGCGATGTTCCTCGCGCAGAACCTGATCCTGATGGGCGTTTTCTTCACGATCCCGCTCTACCTACAGGTCGTCCTCGGTCTCGATGCGCTCGAAACCGGGGTGCGGATGCTGCCCGCCTCGGCCGGTCTCTTCTTTGCCGCGATCGCCGGCTCGGCCCTGGCAAAGCGCTTCGCCCCGCGGCCACTGGTCCGCACCGGCCTGGCCGTCGTCTTCGTCTCGATCCTGATGCTGCTGGGGACGATCGAGCCCGAACTCGACAACGGCTCCTTCCTGCTCGCCATGGGCGTGCTCGGGATCGGGATGGGCCTGATCGTCTCCCAGCTCGGCAACGTGGTCCAGTCGGCCGTCGGCGACGACGACCGCAGCGAGGCCGGTGGCCTGCAGAGCACCTCCCAGCAGCTCGGCTCCTCGCTCGGCACGGCGCTGCTCGGCGCGATCGTGATTACCGGCCTGATCGCGGCCTTCACCGCCAACGTCGCCAACGACCCGAACATCTCAAGCGACGTGCAGAGCCAAATCGAAACGAAGCTGAGCGCGGGCGTGAGCTTCGTCTCCTCCGCAGAGGTGAGGGCTGGGGCGACGGCCGCCGGCCTCAATGCCGCGACCACCGACGCCCTGGTCGGGCACTACGAAGACGCCCAGCTGAACGCGTTGAAGACCGCCTTCCTCTTTGCTGCCATGCTGACGCTGGCCTCGTTCTGGATGACCCGGCGCCTGCCCGTGCGGCGCTTCGACGAGCTGCAGGCGGGGCCCGATCCGCCCAGTCCTGAGCCCGAACCGGCGATCGCCTGATGTTCGATCCGCTGAAGAGCTCGCAATCGCCAGACGAACGCGCCGCCGCCGGCAAGGCAGCGCGGACCGAGGCGTCGCGCTCGAGCCATGGCGACTGGGTGCCCGCAAGCGATCGGCCGGACCCGGTCGAGCTGCTCGAGGCCCAGGCCACCACGCGGGTCGGCCAGCTCGTCCCGCTGCGCTACGGGCGGATGCTCGCCTCGCCGTTCGCCTTCTACCGCGGCGCCGCGGCGGTGATGGCAGCGGATCTGGCAAGCATGCCGCAAAGCGGTTTCACGGTGCAGCTCTGCGGCGATGCCCACCTCTCCAACTTCGGCGCCTTCGCCTCCCCCGACCGCGAGCTGCTCTTCGACGTCAACGACTTCGACGAGACGCTGCCGGGGCCGTGGGAGTGGGACATCATGCGCCTCGCCGCCAGCTTTGCCGTCGCCGGGCGGGCGAGCGCCTTCAAGAGGCGTGAGCGGCTGGCGATCGTCGCCGCGATGGCGGAGGAGTACCGGGGGGCGATGCGGCGCCTGGCCGAGATCGGCAATCTCGACGTCTGGTACACGAAGATGGACGTGCCGACCGTCGCCGAGCGCTGGGGCGCCGCGGCCGGTGAGAAAGAGCGCGAGGCCTTCCGCCGCAACCTGGCCAAGACCCAGGCCAAGGACAGGATGCGCGCCCTCTCCAAGCTCACCCATGAAGTCGACGGCGAGCTGCGCATCGTCAGCGAACCGCCGCTGATCGTGCCGATGAGCGAGCTGGTCGACGAGACCCGCGACGACGTGGAAACGCGAGTGTTGGAGGTCCTCGGCGCCTACCGAGACACGCTCTCAGAGGACCGTCGTGTTCTGCTCGACAGCTACCGCTTCGTCGACGCGGCGCTCAAGGTGGTGGGGGTCGGCAGCGTCGGCACCCGCGCCTTCGTCGCCCTGCTGCTGGGTCGCGACAGCGGCGACCCGCTCTTCCTCCAGGTCAAGGAAGCCCAGCGCTCGGTGCTCGAGCCCTACGCCGAGCCGAGCGCCTTCGAGAACCAGGGCGAGCGGGTCGTGCAGGGCCAGCGTCTTACCCAGGCGGCCAGCGACATCCTGCTCGGCTGGGTCAAAGCGAGGGGCCTCGACGGCAAGCAGCGCGACTTCTACGTGCGCCAGCTCTGGGACCAGAAGGGCTCGGCGAAGGTCGAGCGCATGGACCCGACGGCCCTCACCGCCTACGCCCAGATCTGCGGCACCACCCTGGCCCACGCCCACGCCCGCAGCGGCGACCGCATCGCGATCGCCTCCTACCTTGGCAAGAGCGACACCTTCGACAAGGCGATCGCCGCCTTCGCCGAGACCTACGCCGACCAGAACGAACGCGATTACGAGGCCTTGCGGTCAGCCGCCGAGGACGGTCGAATCGAAGTGGCGGAAGTCCCCGCCTAGCTTTCCTTCAGCACCGAGTACCAGATCCGCTCGGCGACCCTGACGAGTTCGTCGCCGGTGCGCGCCAGGCGCCGGTAGAGCTCGCGGCGGGCGGTCAGCTCGTGTGGGTCCTGCACTTCGACCAGGGCCGACATCGAGGCTCGGTAGGTGTGCTGGAGGTGGCGCTGATCCTTTACCGCGCGGTCGGCGGCGGCGGTGGCCCCGGCGCGGTCGCCGGCCTCGAGCAGCTCGAGCGCATTGGCGAGTCGCTTCGTGCCGGCGGAGATCTCCTCGGCCATCTCGACGATCGCGGCGTCCGGCTCGGTCTGCATCGCCTCGGCCTCGCCGACGAGGTTCTTGGCGTCGTTGACGATTTCGTCGATTCCGCGGGAGAGCTCGAAGATGTCCTCGAGCGCCAGCGGCGTCGAGAACGCCTCGGTCAGCGCTTCGCGCAGCTCGCGCTTGCTGTCGTCGGCGCTGTGCTCGTGCTTGCGCAGCCGGTCGGCCGCCCCGGCATCGCCCTTGGCCCAGGCGACCAGCTCGTCCATTCCTTCGACCGTTATCGCCGTCTGCCGACGCAGCATCCCGAGCACGTCGGGCGCCTGCGGCAAGAACCAGTGAGTTCTCTTGCTCAAACCGCCCTCCAGATCACCAGGATTATCGCGCCGATGCAAGCCGATGCGGGCAGCGTCAGCAGCCAGGCGAAGGCGATCGAGCGCACGACCGTCCAGCGGACGTGGTGCCAGCGGCGGCGTCCGCCGCCGACGCCGACGACCGAGGAGGCGACCACCTGCGTGGTCGAGACCGGGGCGCCGAGGTAGGAGGCGGGCAGGATCACCGCCGTCGAGGCGCTCTGGCTGGCGAAGCCGTCGACCGGCGCGAGGCGGAAGATCCGCCGCCCGATCGTGCGGATGATCCGCCAGCCGCCCATCGCGGTGCCGAGCGTCAGCGCCGCGCCGCAGGTGAGCTTGACCCAGAGCGGCACGGTGAGCGTCTCGATGTGGCCACTGGCGAGCAGCAGCGCCGCGATCGTTCCCATCGCCTTCTGCGCGTCGTTGGCACCGTGGCCGAAGGAGAGAGCGGCCGACATCGCCCACTCGGCGCCGCGGATCGGCGCCTTCACCCGCTGGGTGGCGCGTCGCAGCAGGCGCATCTCGAGTCGCGAGAAGCCGAGTCCGAAGCCGAGCCCGAGCAGCGGCGAGACGGCGAGGGCGATCAGGACCCCGAAGACGCCGACGGGCTTCCAGCCGTCCAGCCCGCCCCACTGGACGGCATGGATCCCGGCCTCGGCGATCGCCGAGCCGACCAGTCCCCCGACCAGCGCGTGCGCCGAGCTCGACGGCAATCCCCGCCACCAGGTGAGCAGGTTCCAGAGCGTCGCCGCGAGCACCCCGGCCCCGATCACCTCGACCGCCTCGGCAGCGGGCACCTCGACGATCCCCGCGATCGTGTCCGCCACCGCGGACCCGACCAGCAGCGCCCCCAGCATGTTGAACACGGTGGCGAGGACGATCGCCTGCCCCGGTTTCGCCCCTCGGGTGGCGACGAGCGTCGCGATCGCGTTGGCAGCGTCGTGGAACCCGTTAGTCAGCGCAAAGGCGATGGAAAAAGCGATGGCAAGCGCCAGCTCCACGCTGTGATCATCCCGCCTCGCCTACCGGCGTAGGGCAGACCCAGAATCGTAGGTCGCTGAGCGCAGATAAAACGTTGCGTATCCGACATTGACTACACCATGGGGTGGTCAATGTCGGATACGGGTGCGTCAGTCCCTGGATTCGAAACGGCCACCTAGCCGCATAGCGAACCAGAAGCCCAGCCCAAGTGGAGAAAGCAGAGCCGCGATGGGGAGAACGACTGAGAGCGACCGACCTGCGCTGACACCTCCAGCTACCACAGCGGCGAACGTCACCAACAGAAACCACCACTTGCTCGGTATCCGGAAAGTCATCGGGGATGGGATCGGCAGCGAGACTCAGCTACTGAAGATCATGCTGGATCCCATGTGCTTTAACCGAGGCCGACATAGAGCGGCTCATTGGGGTAGGGAACGCGGCCGCGGACAACAACGTGATTGCGCCCCTTGGCCTTCTCGAGCACGACGCGAGGGTCCTCGTCGGCGAGCACGATCTTCCCGGTTCGGGCGTCGAGCGCCACGAACTTACCCTCATAGCCTTTGAAGTCGGTTCGGATCGGCTCCATCGCAGGCGATGGTAGCGGGTGCGTCCGCCGGAAAATTGACGACAAGACATTTCATTGCGAAAAGTGTCTGAGCCGGGCTTGCTCGATAGCGTCTTGGCATGGCTGACGTCTTGCCCGACATCTGCCCTCCGGCCTGAGGATCGTCTTCTGACCGCCGCGGGGTCCGCGTCGGCCCGCGCCGGCGCCTATTACGCCGGCCCAGGCAACGCGTTCTGGGCGACGCTGCACTCGACCGGCCTGACCCCGGTCCCGCTGTCACCATCCGAATTCGAACGACTGCCCGAGTTCGGCCTCGGCCTGACGGACATCTGCAAGGTGCTCCACGGCTCCGACCAGGAGGTGGGCACGGTCGAGTTCGACGTCTCCGGCCTCGAATCACGGATCGCCGATGTCGAACCCGGCAACCTCGCCTTCAACGGCAAGAACGCCGCCCGCGCCGCCCTGGACCGGGCAGTCGGCTACGGCCTCCAGCCCGAGCGCATCGGCGGCGCCGCGGTCTGGGTCCTTCCCTCCACCTCCGACGCGGCGCGGCGCGCCGCTTTTGGGACATCGAGCCGTGGAATGAGCTGGCGAGGGTCAGCGCCGACCCCTGAGTCAAACCCCAACCCGAAAAACCCCCGATTTGCGGGGGCTTCCGAGTGCGGCTGAATGGAGTCGAACCATCACGCCCCGTAAGGGGCACAAGGCCCTCAAGCTGAGGATGCGTGGCTTGCTAGAGCGGAATCCGCATTCCAGAGCCAAATCGAATCCGGTTATCGCCGGTTGTTTCCGGAGATTTCGGGGTCGGACTGGCGCATAACTGGCGCACGAGACAGGGAGTCCGAGGGCGGAATTATGGTCCGCTTCCGTGAGTCCTTTTCCCTCCATCAAGGCCAAGCGGCTACTGGCCATTCTAGAACGGCAACCACTCGGCTACCGCGTAGCGCGCCAGTCCGGTTCGCATCGTCGGATGGAGTCACCCGGCTACCCCCCGCTGACCTTCGCCTTTCACGATAAGGCCACGATCCCAGCTGGGCTCGTGCGCAAGATCCTTGTCCGCGACGTGGGCCTTGCCGAAGACGAGGCCCGGAAGCTACTCTGAATCGGAGCAATCATGGAGATCGTCCGCGTCATCTATCACCACGAAAGCGACGGCTGGTGGGCCGAGTCGCCCGATGTTGAGGGCTGGTCTGCCGCTGGCGACAGCTATGCGGAGGTCGTGAAGCAAGCCGAGGAGGGCATCCCCTTTGCCCTTGAGCACGATGCCAAGCTGGAGCATTTCGTTCCGGCGGGCGAGCACGTAGCGGCTTAGTCGAGCGGCTTCACCCGGTGGCGATCTCAGTCCAGACCCGAAAGATTCTTTGGGCGCAATCTGGCAATGAATGTGCGCGGTGTCAGGTTGTGCTTGTCGAGCCCGGTGAAAGTTCGGCGCCGATGCCGACCGTCATTGGCCAAGAGTGCCACATAGTGTCTGGAAAGCAGAGTGGGCCACGGGCTGATGAAGCCAACGAGGTCAAGATCGACGGGCCTGAGAACTTGATTCTCCTCTGCCCCAATTGCCACGTCCTCGTCGATTCTCGTCCCGACCTCTTTTCCCGAAACGAGCTGCTGCGGATCAAGGCTGAACACAAGCGCAACGTCGCCCGCCGGTCGGACCCTCCCGAGCCGGTCCGACTCGTGTACGAGGACCGCATGCAGGATCTGAAGTTTCGCTACATGTCCACCGGCGACATGCTGATCGGCGCTCTTGAATCAGCGCTTTCCTTCAGTCATGGACACCCGCCGGATCTCACTTCAGAGCAGCGCGATCTCCTGGGCGACCTTTTCCAAGAAGCCGAAGAATGGGGCGATGCACACGACATCGTTGGTGCGAAGGGGCGCTTTGAAGTCGCTGACAGGATGCAGGAACTAATCGACGCCCTGCGGGAAGCGGGACTCTTTGTTTATGCCGCGCATCGCCGGATGAAGCTCACAGGCGGAACTGCCGCTGCCCCTTCAAAATGGCGACACGTTGTGATCTATGTGTTTCACGAAGCTGACGTGCTTGAGGAGCGCCGTGATCCGGCGGCTGCTTGATTGTGCGCTGACAGGCTTCTTTGATGCCTGACGACGCCAAGCGCAAAGCCGCCAGCAAAGCGGTAAAGGCTGCTCAGAGGCAGTTCGAGCGCGACAGCAATGTTGCGCGGGAAGCGCGGCGTAAGGCATTTGCCCAAGCTCAGAAGGATGGTCTTTCGCTGCGAGACATAGGCGAGCTGGTCGGCCTGGATCACACGTGGGTTCGCAAGATCATCCGGGGCGAATAGCCTCTGCTGTTGACTATTTGACAACAGCACTGCTAGGCTTTCCGGCCACATAAGTGGGGCCGCGCGCTGGAACGCCGGCCCCGTGGCGGTCGGCCAAGTTTCCCAGTCCGACCGCAGCGGGAACGGTAGCGAGCTACCGGCCTCAGAAAGCGGCGACCCGCCGTGCTCTAACACGAACGGGCCGCCTGAGACACAAGGAGGCATGCTCCTCATGTCCTGCAAAGACCCTAGAGCGGCAACCGACCCACCTGTTGATTCGCCGCTTGACCTGGATGATCGCGACCAGGCGGCGGCTCTCGCCTACGTCCTCGCCCTGCACCCCGCTCAGTTGACGATCCCCGATCTCGTCCGCGAGGTCACGGCCGGAGCAACGGAGTTCAGGGAGAACGACCGCATGGAGCGCGCGATCCGCGACCTGACCGGCGCGGGGCTTCTGAATTGCCCCGGCGGCCTCGCCGTCCCTTCGCGGGCCGCCCTTCGCTTCGACGAGCTGTTGGGGGGTTGAGATCCATGTTCGACATTGCTGCTCACTTCGGTGACAACCTCGTTCGCACTCGCAAGGCGGCTGATCTATCTCAAGAGGAGCTTGCGGTTCGCGCCTCCCTCCACCGAACCGAGATAAGCCAGCTTGAGCGTGGCTTGCGCATCGCTCGCATCGACACGCGGGTGAAGCTGCTCGGCTCTCTTGAAGTCTCAGCCGACGACCTCCTTGAGGGGATCGACTGGACGCCCGGAGGGACGCGCTACGGCCGCTTTGTAGACAGGAGGGAGGGTGGCTGATGTAGCGGCCATTGGCGATTTCGTCAACCGGCCGCCACTACGCAACTTGACAGCGCTCAAAATCCGTATGGTAAAATCGGGCGGCTGTTTAGCCGAGGGCAGGCTACGCAGACAGCACCACCAGCATTTCTCCTCGCCCCTTTTCTCCTCTACGGACCTCCGTCCGTCGCGACTTGCTCCGGCCAATCCTGGCACCGCTGCGCGGTGCTCCTGGCCTCCGTCAACCCACGACGGACGGAGGTCCGGATGCACTCAGTAACCAAGAGCGGGGCGGGCGAGATCGTCACCGCGATCTACAGGCAAAAGCGCCGCTACCTGTTGGCGATTGCCTACAACAACTCGGCCTGTCGGCTCGATGCCGAGGAGGCGCTGCAGGAGGCTCTTTGCGCCTTCGTCAGGGCTTATGACCCCCAGGGAGAGTCGCCGCCGCTTCCCTGGCTGATCCTGACGTTGAAGCGCGAGTGCTGGCGCCGGCTTCGGCTGAATCGGCGCCAGTGGGATCGGCGTAAGGTCGCTTGGGACCCCGAGGCTGACTACGAAGAAGCGGGGAGCGTCCTCGAGTCCGTGCCGGCGCTTGGCTCGGCCGCGGACGAGTCGATGGTCCGCTGCGAGTCGGTGCGGCGGCGACTCTCTCCCCTGAAGGAGGATCAGCGCACCGCGCTCAGCCTCCAGGCAGCCGGCTACTCCTACGAGGAGATCGCCGAGATCAAGGGCTGGACCTACACCAAGGTGAGTCGCTGCATCAGGGAGGGGCGCGAAGTGTTGGCTGCCTAATGCTTTTGTCAAGTCGCTCTGGCGGTTCTCACCTCATAGGGAGTGCGGTTGCGCAGCATCGCGTGGAGGACGTCGACCCGGCGGCGAGCCAAGGAGATGACGGCCTGGTGGTGGCGCTTGCCCTCGCTGC
>DASSMU010000139.1:0-7990 GCA_035701465.1 Solirubrobacterales bacterium | reverse complement strand
GGCCGATACGTCAAGTCTGACTTGACGTATCGGCCCGTCGGCGGCCAGGTCGCGGTGAACTGGGCGCCGGCGGTGTCGAAGGTGACGTTACTCGCGACGAAGTCGGCTTCGGCGCCCTCGGCGGAGAACGTCATGCAGTCGAATTCGTCGGCCAGGCGGCGGCCGTAGGGGTCGTCGACGTTGACGATCGACACCCTAGGGCCCATCTCGAAGAGCAGCCGCTTCGAGCGGAAGTAGTCCTCCATCGTGCCGTGAAAGTCGAGGTGGTCCTGGGTGAGGTTGGTGAAGAGGGCCGCCTCGAAGTGGATCGAGTCGCAGCGGTGCAGGGCCAAGGCGTGCGAGGACACCTCGATCGCACAGGCCTGGTCCCCGGCTTTCAGCATCCGCCTGAACGTCGCCTGCAGGTCGATCGCCTCCGGCGTGGTCCGCTCAACCTCCTCCTCGGCCCCACCGACAACCTGTCGCACCGTCCCCATCAACCCACACTGGACCCCAGCCGCCTCGAGCACCTCCCGAATCAAGAACGCCGTCGTGGTCTTCCCATTCGTCCCGGTTACCCCTACCACCCGCAACTCCGCCGTCGGATCCCCCCAGAACCGAGCCGCCAAAGGCGCCATAGCCGCCCGTGCATCGGAGACGACCACCTGCGCCACGTCCAAATCCAACTCCCGCTCAACCACGAGCCCCACCGCCCCAGCCTCCACAGCACCAGCGGCAAACTCATGACCATCGACCTTCTCCCCGGGCACGCAGAAAAAAAGCGTCCCGAGCCGAGCTTTTCGGCTGTCATAAGCAAGAGACCCCACCTCAACGGCGGAATCCCCAACGATCCGGGCCCCAGCAAGCTCCGCGGTCAACACACCCAATCTCACGCGGCCGATTCTAGGAAGACCGCCGGGTGCCCTCCCCAAAACACTCAAGCGCGGCTCCGCCGCGCGTTTTGGGGAGGGCACCCGGCGGTCTAGCCCCTATTCGGGAGCCACCCCGAGATACGGCAACGCATAAGCCGCGATCTTGCCGAAAGCGGGAGCGGCAACAGACCCGCCGTAGATTTCCCCCTGCGGCTGGTCGACCACGACCCCAACGAGCAGCTTCGGGTCCTGCGCCGGGGCGAAGCCGATGAACGAGGCCACGTACTTGGTTTTCGAGTAGGTCCCGTTTTCGGCCACCTGCGCCGTGCCGGTCTTGCCCGCCAGTTTGTAGCCGGGCACGCTCACCTCCGACGCGGTTCCCCCGGCGGCCAGCACTCCCTCGAGCATTTCCCGCACCTGCGCGGCGACGCCGGCTTCGATCACGCGGTGGCCCTTGGGCTCGGGCACGGTTTCTTCACCGACTTTCTCGATCAGCTGCGGCCGCCGCAGAATGCCGCCGTTGGCGATCGCCTCGTAGCCGGCCATCATCTGCATCGGCGTCACCGAGAGCCCCTGGCCCATCGGCAGGTTCCCCATCGTCGAGCCCGAGTATTCGTCCAGCGCCGGCACGATCCCCTGCTCCTCGGCGGGGAACTGCACCCCCGTGGGACGGCCGAAGCCGAAGCGGTCGATCCAGCGGCTGAAGCGGGTCGCACCAACTTTGAGGCCAATCTCCACCGCGCCCACGTTGGAGGACTGGGCGAGGATCTGGGCGACCGTGAGATCGATCGGTGGCCGTTCCTCGGCGTCTTCGATCACCCGGTCGGCGACGTGCAGCTGGGAGGGCAGGTAGAAGGACGTTTCCGGCGTCACCAGTTTTTCCTCGAGGGCAGCGGAGACCGTGAACGCCTTGAAGGTCGAGCCGGGCTCGTAGGTGAAGCCCGTGGCCCGGTTCATCAGGTCTTCGGGACTGGCGGCGGCGAGGTCGGTGGGGTCGACCGGCGGCCAGTTGGCCATCGCCAGGATCTGCGAGCTGCGCGGGTCCATCACGATCGCCGTCGCGCCCTTCGGCGCGTAGGTTTCGCCGACTTCGGCCAGGACCTGCTCGGTCTTCGCCTCGATCGCCGGATCGAGCGTCAGCTCGATGTTGCTGCCGTCTTCGGCTTCCTGCGCGGTTTCGAGGCGGATCGGTTCGCCCTTCGCGTCGGTGACGATCCGCCTTTCGCCGTCGGTGCCGTGCAGGACCGATTCCTCTCCGGCCTCGAGGCCGGTCAGCCCTTCGTCTTCGGCCCCCACCGCGCCGATCACCTGGGCCGCAAGCTCGCCCTGCGGGTAGGTGCGGCGGCTGTCCGGATCCTCGCCTATCCCCGGCAGCCCGAGCCGTTCGACCCGCGCCGCCGTCGGCAGGTCCACCTTGTGGGCCAGCGCGACATAGCTCGTTTCGCCCGAAATCTCACTCAAGACCTTGTCGGCGGGAAGTTCGAGGATCGGCGCCAGTTTTTCGGCCGTGCGGGCGGGCTTCTCGACTTCGGCCGGGATCGCGAAGATCGTCGCCGCGTCTTCGGAGGAGGCGAGCGCGTTGCCGTGCCGGTCGAGCAGGCTGCCGCGCAGGCTCGGCAGCGGGATCGACTGGGTCTGCTGGCTGATCGCCTCGGAGGCGAGCTTGGATCCCTGCACCCCCTGCAGCCAGAAGGCGCGGCCGGCGATGACCAGAAAGCAGAGAAGGAAACCGGCGAAGAGGAGGCCGATCCTTCGCTCGATCACCTTCACCGGCGCCGGCCTCTAGTAGCCCGTGCCCGCGGCGGCGAGGCGCTGGGCTGCGACGGCGACGTCGCGGGCGC
The DNA here is from genome assembly GCA_035701465.1 of Solirubrobacterales bacterium. Lineage (GTDB taxonomy): Bacteria > Actinomycetota > Thermoleophilia > Solirubrobacterales > 70-9 > VRUE01. The sequence goes on along the minus strand of DASSMU010000139.1, from coordinate 5,298 downwards.
TTGCCCGCACGTAGCCGATCTGGTCGGAGGTAGCGGTCGCGAGGCCGAGCGCGGCGGCTTCGTGGCGAACCCGCGCCACGCCCGAGCGCTTGGCGTCGCGGCTGCGCAGGAGGGAGTTCTCCGATTCGAGCGCCGCGACGTTGCGATCGATCTGCCCGGCCGAGGCGGCGAGGCTGAGGGTGACGACGTTGACGGCGACGATCCCGGTCAGCAGCACGCCGAGCACGCCGATCCAGGCGCGCCCGCGCGTCATCCGCACCATCAGGCTGGAGTCGGGAAGGTGACGGACCGCCGTCGCGGTGCCGACGGCGATCGGGATCAGCTGCCCGCCTGGGCGCCGCACGGGCGCCCTGCGACGCGCCGGGGCGGCAGCCCTGCGTGCGGTCGCGGCGGCGGCCATCAGGCCTCCGCCCCGGCGTACTCGGCGACCTTCGTCGCCGCGCGCAGGTGAGCCGACTTGGAGCGCGGGTTGGCGGCGACCTCGTCGGGCCCGGGGGCGACGGCGCGGCGGGTCAGAAGCTCCGCTTCGGGCTCGCGCCCGCAGACGCAGACCGGCAGCTCGGGTGGGCAGACGCAGCCGCGGGCGCGCTCGGCTAGGAAGCGCTTGACCCGGCGGTCCTCCAGCGAGTGGAAGGAGATCGCGGCGAGGCGGCCGCCCAGAGGCAGGATTTCCCAGGCCGTCGGCAGCGCGTCGTCGAGCGAGTCGAGCTCGCCGTTGACGGCGATCCGGACCGCCTGGAAGGTGCGCTTGGCCGGGTGGCCGCCGCCGAAGCGGGCGGAGGCCGGCATTCCGGCCTTGATCGCGTCGACCAGCTCGGAGGTGGTCGCGAGCGGGCGACGGCGGGCGATCTCGCGAGCGATCCCGCCGGCGTAGCGCTCCTCGCCGAAGCGGCGCAGCACCTGGGCCAGCCGCGACTCGGGCCACTCGTTGACGAGGTCGGCGGCGCTCAGCTGCTGGCGGGTGTCCATGCGCATATCGAGCGGCGCGTCGTAGGAATAAGAGAAGCCCCGCTCCCAGGCGTCGACCTGCATCGAGGACATTCCGAGGTCCATGTAGATCATCTCTGGGCGGATGCCTTCGCCGCCGAGGGTGCGAAGCCCTGCCGCGAAGTCGGTGGCCAGGAAGCGCGTCGCGCAGGGGGTCTCCGCCGCGAAGGCCTCGAAGCGGGCCTCGGCGGCGGGGTCGCGGTCGATGCAGATCAGCGTCCCCTCCGGCCCGATCGCATCCGCGATCCGCTTCGCGTGACCGCCGCCGCCGAAGGTGCAGTCAACGGCGGTCTGGCCCGGCTGGGGCGCGAGCAACTCGGTCAGCTCTGCGGCAAGAACGGGCTTGTGCTCGGTCGGCATGAAGAAAAGGGTTGCGCGATCTAGGGACGCGGTCGCGGGTGACGGGGCTCGCTGCGCTCGTACGGCCATCTCACTCAGGCGCTCCGTTCACGGCCAGGCCCTCGGCGATCTCTGGCGCGGAGGCGTCGAGCTCGGTCTCCTGCTTCGCCCAGGCCTCGGCGTTCCAGATCTCCAGGTACTCCCCCGCCCCGATCACGACGCAGGGACCGGTGAGCCCGGCGTGCTCGATCAGCGGCTTGGGGACGCGGATGCGCCCGGCGGAGTCGAGCTTCTCGTCGAAGGAGCCGCCGTGGAAGCGGCGGCGCAGCTGGCGCGCGTCGCGGCCGAAGGGGCTGTGCGGCGAGAGGAAGCGGTCGGAGAGCTGCTCGAACTCCTCGGTCGTGTGCACCCAGACGCAGGGGTCGAAGCCCTTGGACAGAACAACCCCGTCGGACAGGGCTGCCCTGAACCTGGAAGGAACTGTGAGGCGATCCTTGGAATCGAGACTGTGCTCGTAGAGGCCCCGAAATGCCACCGCGGGTTCCTTTCTGGCCTGGGAAGTGAGTTAGGACCGGAGTGATGAGGTGGGAGGAACCTCACCACCCCGGTCCTGGGCTTCAACTCGCGGGCACTGTACCCCACTTTCTCCCACTTTGCAACACGACCCCACCCTGCAACCCCATTTGCATCCCCGCCACCCCCCGGAAGCCAGCCCTTTTGGGGGCGTGTCTGAGCTAAGGGGGTCATATACGGGGGGTTAAGCTCAGACACCCCTGATGGCCGTGCCTGACGACGCCAACGACCTGCGCGGCTTCCACTTCCGGCAGCTGCTGCGCAAGCCGGCGACCTGGATCGCGACGGTGGTCGCGGTCATCGCCGCCGGCGTCGCGGCAGCCGTCTTCCTCGGCGCGGCGATCGGCGGCGCTGCCGCCGGCGGCGTCTTCCTGATCTCGCTCCTGATCGTCTTCGCGATCGCCGACTCGAAGGCCGAGGACGACTTCTTCCAGACCTACGCCGCCCAGCGCGGCCTGGCGCTGTCCGGCAAAGGACCGCTGCCGCCGGCGACGCCGCTGCTGCGCAAGGGCGACGACCGCTACGCCGAGCGCTCCCTCGCCGGCCCGCTTGCCGAGGGGATCGACGGCGTCCTCGCCCTCTACACCTACGAGGACGAGACGACCGACAGCGAGGGCAACCGCCAGACCAACTACTACCGCTACACGGTCGGCCTGGTCGAGGTGCCCGAGTGCGCCGCCCACCTCCCCGAGCTGTTCTGCCAGCGCAAGTTCGGCCTGCACTCGCTGGAGAAGCTCGAGGACGCCTTCCGCCGCTCCAAACAGCGGGTCGAGCTGGAGAGCAAGGCGCTCGACGAGCGCTACGAGATCTTCGCCGACCCCGGTCAGGACCAGGTCTGGCTGCGCCGCTTCTTCTCCCCCACCTTCATCGTCTGGCTGGGCGAGGAAGCGCCGAAGAAGTTCGCCTTCGAGCTGGTCGGCGGCACCCTCTGTTGCTACGTCAGCGGCCACAAGGAGAACGCCGCCGACCTCGACACCGTCCGCGCCGCCGCTGCCACCGTCGCCAAGCGGCTGCGCGAGGAGTCGCTCGAAACCAGCTAGCCGAAGCCGGCGAGCAGGACGTCGGCGTTGGCGATCAGCGCCGCGACGATCATCAGCAGGACCGAGGGGACGAGGACGAGGGCGACGACCAGCTGGATCTTCGGGGCGGCGCGGGCGGCGTGCTCCTCGACCAGACGACGCTGGTCGCGGCGCAGGGCGCTGGACTGGCGGCGTAGTTGGTCGGTCAGGGGCGAGCCGTAGCGGCGGGAGCGCTCGATCGCCGCGCAGAGAGTTGCGACCTCGCTGCCGGGAACGCGAGCGCGAAGGGCCTGGAGCGCCTCAGAGAGCGGGCTGCCGCATTCCAGTTCTGCAACCGTGATCCGCAACTCGTCGGCCAGCGGCCCGACTCCGGAGCGGGCGATCTCGGCGAAGCCGGCCGCTGGGCTGCGGCCCGAGGCAGCGCCGACGGCAAGCAGGTCGAGGGCGTCCGGGAGGGCGGCGACGAGACGGCGGCGGTGCAGCCGGGTCCGTCGCTCGACCAGCGCGTCCGGAACGAAGAACCCTGCCAGCGGCATGCCGATCGCGACCAGGAGCGAGAGGTGACCGGGCGCCGCCGGCGCGGCGAGGAGCGCGGCGAGACCCGCCACCGCCCCGCTCGCCAGCTTGGCGGCGAGCGGGGGCGGCTTCATCCGGCCACCCGGGAAAGGCGCCGGATCGCGACGAATCCGACCAGCTGCAGCGCTGCCGCCATCGCGAGCAGGACGACTGAGGCGGGAGCGGCGAGAACCTTGACCAGGAAGCCGGGCTGGATCAACTCGGCGAAGAGAGCGCCGCCGCTCGGCATCGCGACGACGAGCAGGCCCGTGAAGCGCGCCTGCGACGTGGCCGCCCTGGCGTCCTCGGCGACCCGGTCGCGCTCCGCCGCGCCCTCGGCAAAGCGCCGCAGGAGGCCGGCGAGGTCGCCGCCGGCAAGGCGCTGACTGAGCAGGGCCGCGGCGAAGGCGTCGACCCGCGGCGAGCGCATGCGACCGCGCCAGGCGGCGATCGCGTCTGCCGTGGGCGAGCCCAGCTGGAGGTCGGCGCCGAGGCGAGCCAGCTCGACCGCGGCCGGGCCGTCGAGCGAGCCAGCGGCGGCCGGAAGCGAGGCCCGCAGCGAGCGACCGGCGGTGAGCGAGTCGGCGACGGCCAGGGCGACGTCGGGAAGCGCCCGCTCCACCGCGCCGCGATAGCGCTTGCGGCGAACGTTGATCGCTGCTGCCGCCAGGGCGGGGCCGGCGACCGCCAGCGGCAGCGCAAGGGTGACTCCCGCCATGAACCAACCACCCATGATCGCGGCGAGGGTGCCGAGCGCCGCGAGCCGGCGGCGCTCCGGAACCGAGGGCGAGTAGCCCTCGCGACCGGCACGCCGCAGCGGCTCCAGCGCCACCCGCACCCAGGCGGCGAGCGCGGGGGTCGCCAGCACCGCCTCTCGCGCCGCAACGGCGGCGAGCCCACCCGCCGCCGCGCCGATCAGCGTCAGCGCCAGGCCCGGCTCGGCGCTCATCCCACCGAAGAGGCTTCGGCCGAGCGAACCGCGGTCGCACCCGCGGCCCGCACGACCTCGGCGATCTCGGTGACCCGCCGGGCGCCGTCGCGGCGTCGCTCGATGTGGACGACCAGGTCGACCCCCCGCTGCACCTGCTCGGCGATCGCCGCGTGCGGCAGCCCCAAGCCGGCCATCAGCGCCAGCGTCTCCAAACGGCTCAGGGCGTCCCCGGGAGAGTTGGCGTGGACCGTGGAGAGTGCCCCATCGTGTCCGGTGTTCAGGGCGGTCAGCAGGTCCAGCGCCTCGGGCCCGCGCACCTCGCCGATCACGATCCGGTCCGGCCGCATCCGCAGCGCGTTGCGGAGCAGGTCGCGCACCGTCACCTCGCCCCGCCCCTCGACGCTCGCCGGCCGGCTCTCCATCCTCACCACGTGCGGCTGCTGCAGGCGCAGCTCGGCGGCGTCCTCGATCGTCACCACCCGCTCGCCCGGGGCGATGAAGCTGGAGAGAGCGTTGAGCAGGGTCGTCTTACCCGAGCCGGTGCCGCCGCTGACGAGGACGCTGCGACGCCCGGCGACGGCCTCCTCGAGCAGATCGTACTGGGACGGCGTCAGCGTTTCGAGCTCGACCAGCTCGCCCGGACCCGGCCTGCTGGCGCCGAAACGGCGGATCGAGAGCACCGGCCCGTCGATCGCCAGAGGCGGGATCACCACGTTGACCCGGGAGCCGTCCGCGAGTCGCGCGTCGACCATCGGGCTGAGCTCGTCGATCCGCCTCCCCAGCGGCGCCAGGATCCGCTCGATCGCATTGCGCAAATCCTCCTCGTCAGGAAAGGAGACTCCTGCCGGCTCGATCCGGCCGCCGCGCTCGACGTAGAGGTCGTCGGGACCGTTG
>DASSMU010000138.1:0-32704 GCA_035701465.1 Solirubrobacterales bacterium | reverse complement strand
TCGACCAACCTCTGCGAAAAACCTCACCGCGTCACCGCCAAGCTCACCGGTCAGAACGGGCGCCGGGCCACCCTGAAGCCGGTTCTCAAGGTCACCTGCCGTAAAGGCTCTGGATAGCCCTTTCGCTGGGTCTCAGCTTCGGCACGTCGGCGGCCGCGTAATCGTCGAGAAGGAGAAGCGAAATGAAAGCACTCAAGACACTCGGCCTCGCCGCGCTTGCCGCGTTGATGGCGATGGTCTTCCTCAGTGCCGGCTCGGCGATGGCGGAAGAAACCGCGCTGTGTGGAGCTGACGAAGCAGTATGCACCTCGCCGATCACCCGCGTCCATGAAACCTCGGTCGGCAAGGCGGTCCTGTTAGCCAACCCCAAAATCGAATGCAACGTCTTATTCTTAGGCGAGGCCACAGTAGGCAGTCCGCTCGTGGTCGAAGGCAACTTCACCTACTCGAACTGCACCTCCGGATGCGCCGTCACCGAAGAAGGTGCCCCCTCCGTCATCGAAGTCTTAAGGGAAGGGCACGAAACCGCCAGCGTGGTCGGCGAAGGCGAAATCCACGTCAACTGCCCCGGGATCGACTGCTACTACAACGGCGAAGGACTCGCCGGCACCGCCAAGGGCCCCTTATTATCGACCCAGAAAAACGGGGAAGTCTCGCTTCAGGAATGGGAAGTCCATAAGACAAAAGGTACCTTCTGTCCCGCAACGGGCAAATTAGACATCACGACGACACCGTTAAGCGCGACGTATATCTCGACGAGCGTGGGGCCCCATCGGACCGCGCTGTGCGCGTCGGACGAAGAAGAATGCACCAAACCACTCACCCACGTCCACGAAACCTCGGTCGGCAAGGCGATCCTGTTAGCCAGCCCCAAAGTCGAATGCAACGTCTTATTCTTAGGCGAAGCCCACGCGGGCAGTCCGCTCGTGGTCGAAGGCAACTTCACCTACTCTTCCTGCGGCTCGGGCTGCACCGTCACCGAAGAAGGTGGCCCCTCCGTTCTCAAAGTCGCAAAGGAAGGGCACGAAACCGCCGACGTGTTCGGCGAAGGCGAAGTCCACATCAACTGCATCGGCATCAACTGCTTCTACAACGGCAAAGAACTCATCGCCACCGCCAAGGGCCCCTTATTATCGACCCAGGCAAACGGGGAAGTTTCGATTCAGGAACAGACGGTCCATAAGACGAAAGGCACCTTCTGTCCCAGCACGGGCAAGTTAGACATCACGACTACGCCGTTAAGCGCGACGTATATAACCGAATAGCGCCAACGCATAGCCATAAACAGCAACGCGACCGCCCGGTAGCTTCCGGGCGGTCGCGTCTGACCTGCACACTGGGCAAGCAGTGACGAAATGAGCACCAGCACCGCCTCCTGGATAGCTTTTCCGCCGGGGTCTCAGCTCCCTTCCCTCGGCGCCCTTCACCCGCCCATCTGGTGTCTCGGGCGCGAGTTTGTGAAAGCGCGAATTCGCACGTTTGCCGATCGGGCATCTTGGCATTTGCAGGTCAAACGCATCAGTTTCGTTGCCCCGATGCTGCAAATGCAAACAATTCCTTTCGAATACTTTGCATTTCTAAGGACCTGGCCATATAAGAAGGCGGAGAGCCTGGGACAACCCGGGCTCATGAGCAAATCGATCTCGGCGATAACCGTCGAAAAGGGAGAGTCAAAATGAAACCGAAGATGTTCGTCCTTGCCGCGCTTGCGGCCTTGATGGCGATGGCATTCGTCGGCGCCTCCTCGGCGATGGCGGAATCCACGGAATTGTGCGGTCAAGATCCGGGGACCGGGGCATCGGCACCGTGTCCAAATAACACAGAGGCCGTCACTCACGTACACGAAACCTCGGTCGGCAAGGCGATCCTGTTAGCCAGCCCCAAAATCGAATGCAACGTCTTATTCTTAGGCGAAGTCACGCCAGGCAATCCGCTCGTGACCGAAGGAAACTTCACCTACTCAAGCTGCGGCTCCGGCTGCACCGTCACCGAAGAAGGCGGCCCCTCAGCCATCGCAGTCTTAAGAACAGGGCATGAAACCGCCAAAGTGACCGGCGAAGGCGAAGTCCACGTCAACTGCATCGGCATCAACTGCTACTACAACGGGGAAGGACTCGCCGGCACTGCCAAAGGCCCCTTATTAGCGACCCAGAAAAATGGGGAAGTCTCGATTCAGGAACAGACAGTCAATAAGACAAAAGGCACCTTCTGTCCAGCCACGGGCAAGTTAGACATCACGACGACCCCGTTAGAAGCGACCTACATCGGTAAACCGGGTGAATTACATTATTGCGTGGAGTACGAAAAGATCACCCACGGCTTCTACACAAACAGCACATGCACAACGCTAGGTAACCCAAGAGAACGAAACTATAGGTATATGTTAGTGATTGGTCCAGCTAATGGCTGGGCTGTAAATGAAATTAAGTGCTTCCTGCAAGTGCCACTCCTTCATAAGGGATTATACAGTGACAGCGCATGCACGAATGATCCTAACAACGACGAAGAAGTCTACGAAAAGGGTGCAATTAAGACGATTCAGTAACTGAGTGTGGCGAATCACCCAACTCGACTTAGAGTTAGGCACAGCAACCCCGGACCTCGGCAGCCGACAGGGTCCGGGGTTGCTACTTGAATGCTTCATAGCGATAACGTCGCCGCCACGCCCGTCTACCGTCCTTCATTGACCAAAAGGTCGGCATAGTCGATCACCTCGGAGAGAGTGAGGAAGGCCTGGGTGACGGCGACGTTGCCCAAATGTCCTGGGTGATCTCGTAGGCGTTGCGGGGCTGCTCGTCAATCAGCTTGTAGATTTCTCCTTGCGGCGGTTGTACTTGGCGATTCGGTCGTCGATCAGGGTCACGTGGTCGGTGATCGGCTCGCCGTGGCCGGAGAGGACTATCTCGGCTGGCATCTCGCGGGGGGTGACTATAAACAGCTCTATGTCATCGATCGAGTGGCCGTGCTCACCCAGCTGGGACTGCGGCTCATCCAGGGCCTTGCCCGAGCTGGGGTCGGTGTCGACCAGGGTCAGCGGCTCGTCGAAGTTTGGAGAAACGAATTTGAGCCCGCTTGCGCCAAATCCGAGAAAGCACGCCCTCGCGCACGCGCCAAACAATCGTGCAGCCATGTGCAGGCAAAACGAGCATCTCCGACTCCTGCTGATTGCCCTTTATCGCGAAATAGCTTGAGTAACTTGCAACGCGGCATTTTCCGGGCGTATAAAGGGGCGAAACGCCTAAGCAAGCTCCGGGTGTAATCACAAAGGAGAATCAAGTGAAACCGATCAAGATGCTCGGCCTCGTCGCGCTTGCCGCGTTGATGGCGATGGCATTCCTCGGCGCCGGCTCGGCGATGGCGGAAAGCACGGAATTGTGCGGTTTAGACCCGGGGACCGCGGCATCAGCACCGTGTCCAAATGGTGTAGATGCCGTCATTCACGTGCACGAAACCTCGGTTGGCAAGGCGATCCTGTTAGCCAGCCCCAAAATCGAATGCAACGTTTTATTCTTAGGCGGAGTAGTCGTAACAGGCAGTCCGCTCGTGATCGAAGGAAACTTCACCTACTCGAGCTGCGGCTCCGGTTGCACCTTCACCGAAGAAGGCGGCCCCTCTGTCATCGAAGTCTTAAGGACAGGGCATGAAACCGCCCGCGAGGTCAGCGAAAGCGAAATCCACAGCAACTGCCTCGGCATCAACTGCTTCTACAACTTCGAAGGACTCGTCGGCACCGCCAAGGGCCCCTTATTATCGACCGCGGCAAACGGCGAAGTCTCAATTCAGGAACAGACGCTCCATAAGACAAAAGGCACCTTCTGTCCCGCCACGGGCAAATTAGACATCAAGACGACTCCATTAGAACCGACCTACATCGGTAAAGGCGGGGCCGCGCATGCTTGCGTGGAATACGAACACGCCAACAAGGGTTTCTATACAGACGCCGCATGCACAACACTAGGAGCTCCATTTGAACGGAACTACCGGTACATGTTAGTGGTAGGCCCAGGGAACTCAGGTGAATGTTACCACCAGATCCTTGAACCTAGGGGATTATGGAAAGACAGTTCCTGCACGCAAGACGACACAAACAATGCATCATTATACGAAAAGGTCAAGTAAGTCAATAAGTCTTAGAAGGACCTTTGAACACAGGACGCCTGACGCAAGTTAGGGACCAGCAACCCCTAACCCGGATGACCACCCGGGGTTAGGGGTTGCTACTTGACCGCTCATAGTGAATAGCGTCGCCGTACTTTCCGCAACCCCCCTCGTTGAGTAAGAGGTCAGCATGACCGATCCACCTCGGAGAGAGTGAGGAAGGCTTGAGTGCCGGCGACGTTGCCCCAAATGGCCTGGGCTATCTCGTAGGCGTTGCGAGGCTGCTCGTCGCCGGAGCGCTGGTCGACGATCTTGGCAAGGCCGAGGTGATCTTCGAGCTCACGCTTGCGCCAAATCCGGGGAGCGCGACCTCGCGCACGCGCCAAGCAGTCGTGCAGCCATGTGCAGGTAAAACGAGTATCTTCGGCTCTTGTCGATTGCCTTATTACGAAATATCTTGTGTACTTACAACGCGGTATTTCCGGACGTATAAAGAGCGAAAGGCCCAGGCAGGCTCCGGGCGCAATCACAAAGGAGAATCAAGTGAAACCGATCAAGATGTTCGGCCTCGCCGCGCTGGCCGCGTTGATGGCCATGGCCTTCGTCGGCGCCAGCTCGGCGATGGCGGGAACCGCGCTGTGCGGAGCTGACGAAGCAGAATGCGCAGAAGGCAACATCATCACCCACTTCCACGAAACCTCTGTCGGCAAAGGGGTCCTGTTAGCCACCCCCAAAATCGAATGCAGCGTCTTATTCTTAGGCGAAGTAGTAGGAGAGGGCGAAGCAGGCCAGGCGGAAATCGAAGGCAACTTCACCTACTCGAACTGCGGCTCCGGCTGCACCGTCACCGAAGAAAGCACCTCCTCCGTCATCGAAGTCGAACAGACAGGGCACGAAACCGCCAACGTGGTCGGCGAAGGCGAATTCCACGTCAACTGCATCGGTATCAACTGCTACTACAACGGCAAAGGACTCGTCGCCACTGCCAAGGGGCCCTTATTATCGACCGCGGCGAACGGGGAAGTTTCGCTTCAGGAACAGACAGACAAAAAGACAAAAGGCACTTTCTGCCCCAGCACGGCCAAATTAGACATCAAAAAGACGCCGTTAATACCAATATACTTAATCCCCTGTGATGCCACGTGTGTGCATCACAGGGTGTACAGGTAATGTCCAGAGCCGTTAAGTTTGATTGGTTATAGATCCTCTGAGGTCAGTTCAGTCAAGTCATATGCATCCCCGACCAAGGTGATCCCTCGATCGGGGAGTTCTATTCGGTAGCTTCATAGCGAATAACGTCGCCGTCACCCACTTCACGCACCCGCCCCTCGTTGAGCAGGAGGTCAGCATGACCGATCACCTCGGAGAGGGTTAGGAAGGCCTGGGTTACGGCGACGTTGCCCCAGATCGCCTGGGCGATCTCGTAGGCGTTGCGGGGTCGCTCGTCGATCAGCTTGTAGATCTTCTCCTTGCGGCGGTCGTGCTTGGCGATGCGGTCGTCGATCAGGGCTACGTGGTCGGTGATCGGCTCGCCGTGGCCGGAGAGGACTATCTCGGCTGGCATCTCGCGGGTTTTTCGCATTGAGTCGATGTAGGTGACCAGCGCCTGGGGGCGCTCGTCGGAGCCATCGAGGGGACGGCTGATCAGCGGGTTGGAGGAGATGTGGGCGATCAGGTGGTCGGCCGCGATCAGGATCTTCCGGTCTTCGTCCCGGAAGATCGTGTCGGAGGGGCTGTGGCCGGGGCGGTGGATCGCCTGCAGCAGCCGGTTTGCGAAGGGCAGGGTCTGGCCGTCCTCGAGCGGCTTTGTCACCGTCACGTGCGAGCCCCAGCCGCGGAAGCTGCGTGAGACGCTGCGCAGCGCCGCCGTTACCTCCTCGGGGATGCCGTTGCGCAGCATCAAGTCGACGGCGAAGCGGTCCTCGGCCTCGGCGTCCTCGTCGAAGTTCGCCAGTCGCTCGGCCGCGATGCCGAGCGCGGCCACCTCGGCGCCGGAGCGCTGGACGACGATCTCAGCCAGGCCTAGATGATCTATGTGTTGATGGGTGACGATCAACAGTTCGATGTCGTCGATCGAGTATCCCCGCTCGCCCAGCTGGAACTGCAGCTCGTCCAGTGCCTTGCCAGAGTTGGGGCCGGTGTCGACCAGGGTCAGCGGCTCGTCCTCGATCAGGTAGCAGTTGACGCGGCCGACCGCGAACGGCGTGGGGATGCGCAGGCAGTGGATCCCGGCCAGCGCCGCCTGCTCGAGTGCCTGCTCGGGACTCAGGGTGGTCACGCTCGGATGAGCCCCAGGACCTCGTCGCGCTTCGCCTCCATGTCTTCGGGTGAGACCAGCGACTCAAGATTGAGGCGAAGAAGCGGCTCGGTGTTGGAGGGGCGGACGTTGAAGTGCCAGTCCGGGTAGTCGACCGAGATCCCGTCGAGATGTCCCTGCTCACCGTCCCCGTAGCGCTTGGCAATCTCGGCCATCTTCGCCTCCGGATCGCCGACCTCGGAGTTGATCTCGCCGGAGATGAAGTAGCGCGAGCGAAACTCCCTCATCAGCTCGCCCAGACTGCGTCCCTCGACCGAAAGCAACTCCAGCATCAGCAGAGCGGGAATCGTGCCTGAGTCCGCGCACCAGAAGTCGCGGAAGTAGTAGTGGCCGGAGACCTCGCCACCGAAGACCGCGCCCTCTTCGCGCATGCGGATCTTGAAGAAGGCGTGGCCGACGCGGGAGAGGTCCGCCTGGCCGCCTTCGGCGGCGACCAGATCGGGCACGGCACGGCTGGAGCGGGGGTCGTAGAGGATCGTCGCGCCGGGGTTCTTGGCAAGCGCCGCACGGGCCAGCAGGGCGCAGACGAAGTCGCCGTCGCAGAACTCGCCGTTGCCGTCGATGAAGAAGCAACGATCGGCGTCGCCGTCCCAGGCGATGCCGAGGTCGGCGCCACTCGCCCGCACCCGGTCGATGATCATCCGCCGGTTCTCGGACAGCAGCGGGTTGGGCTCGTGATCGGGGAACTCGCCGTCGGGCTTGAAGTACATCTCGTCCAGCTCGAGGCCGAGGTCGCGCAGGATCGGACCGACCATCGGGCCCGACATCCCGTTGCCGCCGTCGACGACGATCTTCATCGGCTTCACCTTGGCCGGGTCGATGAAGGAGAGGGCGTGGGCGCGGAATCCCTCCCAGACGTCGACCTCCTCCAGTGAACCACCGCCCGGTGCGTGGCCGAGCCCGGCCTCTATCTCGCGCCGCACGTCCCCGATTCCGGCATCCCCGGAGAGCGCCAGCGCTCCCTCGCGGACGAGCTTTACGCCGGTGTAGGCCTTGGGGTTGTGCGAGGCGGTGACCATGGCGCCGCCGTCGAGCTCGCGCGAGCCAACGAGGAAATAGAGCATCTCGGTGGGGATCATCCCCGCGTCGAGCACGGTCGCGCCCTCGAAGATCAGGCCGTCGCGCAGCTCCGCCGCCATCGCCGGCGCGGTGAGGCGCATGTCGCGGCCGAGGCCGACCCGCAGCTCGCTCGGCTGCTTGCCGCGCAGGCGGGCCAGCACGCGGGCGAAGGCACGCCCGATCGCGTGCGCGGTCGTCTCGTCCATCTCCTCGCCGTAGAGACCGCGTATGTCGTAGGCCTTGAAGATCCCCGGCGGCGCCAGGGTCGGCTGCTCGCTCAAAACGCCCCCTTCAGCGCCGCATAGCTCTGCTCCAGCGTCTGCGGCATCACTTTGGTGTCGGCTATCACCGGCATGAAGTTGGTGTCGCCGCCCCAGCGCGGCACGACGTGCATGTGGATGTGGTGCTCCACCCCGGCGCCGGCGACCCGGCCCTGGTTGAAGCCGACGTTGTAGCCGTGCGGCTCGTAGACGTCCTCGAGTCGGCTCATCGCCCGCTGGGCGAGGCCCATCATCTCCGCCACGGTCTCGGCCGGCAGCTCCTGGATCCGCCCGATGTGCTCGTAGGGGGCGACCATCAGGTGCCCATTCGTGTACGGGAAGAGGTTGAGGATGACGAAGCAGCGCTCGCCACGGTGGACGATCAGGTTTGTCTCGTCGTCGCCCGCCGCGGGCTTGGCGCAGAAGATGCACTCCTCCTTGATGTCCTTCGAAGCGTCCTTCACGTAGGCGAGGCGCCAGGGCGCCCAGATGCGGAAATTTGCCACGGCCTGATCCTATGGGGACACACCGGCGATTGAGTGAACGAGAAGGCTAATCGCCGGCGTGTCGCTACAGCCAGCCGCGACGACGGAAGTAGACAACCATGCCGACCAGCAGGGCGAACATCACGCCGGCAATGACCCAGAAGGCGGTCAGGCTCTGCTCGCCGGGCACCCCCGAGTTCATCCCCCAGATGCTCGCGATCAGGGTCAGCGGCAGAACGATGACGCTGATCGAGGTGAGCACGCGGAGGATGTCGTTGACCCGGTGCGAGATCACCGACTCGTTGGTCTCGGCCAGCGAGTCGACCACCTCCTTGTAGTTCTCCAGCATGTCCCAGATCCGCTCGTGGGCGTCGACGATGTCGTCGAAGTAGATCTCGAGGTCGAGGTCGGTGGCGAGGTAGCGCTGCTTGACCTTCTCCAGGTCGCGCAGGACGGGCCGCTGCGGGCGGATCACCTTGCGGAAGTTGATGATCTCCTGCTTGACGTTGGAGATGTCGCGCACGACCTCCTCCGAGCGCCCCTCAAAGATGTCGTCCTCGAGCGCGTCGAGCTTGTTGCCGATCTTGCGCAGCATCGGGAAGCAGTAGTCGAAGCTGTCGTCGACGAGGCGGTAGAGCAAGTACCCCGAGCCGCGCGAGAGGAGCTGCTCTCGCAGCTCCTCCTTGGCGCGGCAGCGCTCGAACAGGTACTCGACCGGCTGCAGCGGCTGGTTCGGGATCGTGACCAAGTAGCCGGGCCCAACGAAGAGGTCGAGCTCACCGGTGCCCAGCCGCCCGGCGGCCGGATCGAAGACGGGGAAGTGCAGGACGATGAAGAGGTAGTCGTCATAAACGTCGATCTTCGGCCGCTGGTTGCGGGAGAGCACGTCCTCGAGGTCGAGGGCGTGGAAGTCAAAGTTCTCTTCCAGCCACTCGCGCTCCTGCGCACCCGGCCGCTCGATGTTGACCCAGCGCAGGCCGGAGGAGTCGATCTGCTCGACGCGGGGTGCCTGAGGCTCAGCCGGAGGCGCCGCGGTGATGAGCTCGCCGCGCCGGCCGACGCGCCGCAGCCTCGGCTTCGGAAGGTTCGGCATCGTTCACGCTCATCGTCTCGTCGGGCATGGGCGCACAAGATTAGACCCACGCAAGGAAAATCGTGGGTGATCGATCCCAAGCACGACCGTGCCGGCCGTCAATGGTTGTCACGCGTCAACGGTTTCGCTATGGTCCACAACTACATAAGCGCCACATCAAGAGGGGTGGAGGGACTGGCCCAGTGAAGCCCCGGCAACCACCTCGGACCATCGGTCCGGGGGGAGGTGCCAACTCCAGCAGGTCATGTAAAGGGCCTGGAAGATGTGGGGAAAGTCCGATCGGACCTCTGCCCCACAAAAGGCGGAGGTTTTTTCTTTTGGCTACGGAAAGAAGGATCGGATGGCGGTAGAGAGTCTGAGATGCAAGGAGTGCGGAGCGAGCTACTCGCTGGAGGCCCATTTCGCCTGTGAGAACTGCTTCGGCCCGCTCGAGGTGGCCTACGACCACTCGTCGCTGGACCCGGTGGAGGCCAAGCGGAAGATCCAGGCCGGCTCGCAGGGAATCTGGCGATACGCCGACTTCCTTCCCTTCGAGGGCCGTCCCGGCGATCCGCTCGAGCCCGGGCTGACGCCGTTGCTGCGCGCCGACCGCCTGGCCGAGCGGCTCGGGGTTGATGCCGAGATCTGGATCAAGAACGACGCCGCCAACCCAACCCACTCCTTCAAGGACCGCGTCGTCGCGGTCGCGGTCGCCAAGGCCCAGGAGCTGGGCTTCGACACCGTCGCCTGCGCCTCGACCGGCAACCTCGCCAACGCGGTGGCGGCACACGCCGCCGCGGCCGGGCTGCGCTCCTACGTCTTCGTCCCCGCCAACCTCGAGGAGCAAAAGCTCCTCGCCACCGCGATCTACGGCACCAACCTGGTCGGCGTCCGCGGCAACTACGACGACGTCAACCGCCTCTGCACGCAGCTCGCCGAAACTCGCCCCTGGGCCTTCGTCAACGTCAATCTGCGCCCGTACTACGCGGAGGGCTCGAAGACGCTTGCTTACGAGACCGCCGAGCAGCTGGGCTGGAAGCTGCCCGACCGGGTGGTCTGCCCGATCGCCTCGGGCTCGCTCTTCACCAAGGTCGGGCGCGGCTTCCAGGAGTGGCTCGACCTGGGCTTGCTCGAAGGGGAACAGCCGGTCTTCAACGGCGCGCAAGCACAGGGCTGCAGCCCTGTCGCCACCGCCTTCGCCGAAGGCTGGGACGTCTGCAAGCCGCAGCGGCCGGAGACGATCGCCAAGAGCCTGGCGATCGGCGACCCCGCCGACGGGCCCTACGCGGTCGAGCACGCCCGCCGCACCAACGGCGCGATCGACTCGGTCGACGACGACGAGATACGCGACGGGATCAGCCTGCTGGCGGAGACGACCGGGATCTTCACCGAGACCGCCGGCGGAGTCACGGTCGGCGTCCTGGCGAAGCTAGCCGAACGGGGCGACATCGCCGCTGGCGAGCGCGTCGTCGTCTACATCACCGGCGAGGGTCTTAAGACCCTCGACGCCACTCGCGATAGGTTCAGCATGCACGAGATCGACCCCGACCTTGAAAGCTTCGAGGCCGAGTTCCGCCAGGAGGTAGCCGTCTGATGCCAGTCACCGTGAAGATCCCGACCCAGCTGCGCGCCGCGACCGGGGGAGAGGCAGAGCTCGAGGTCGCCGGCTCGACCGTCGGCGAGGTCCTCGACGCGGTCTTCGAGGCCCACGGCAGCCTGCGCGAGCGGATCACCCAGGACGGGGATCTGCGGCGGTTCGTCAACGTCTACGTCAGCGGCGAGGACATCCGGTTTCAGGACGGGTTGGCGACCCAGATCGACGACGGGGCCGAGGTCACGATTTTGCCGGCGGTGGCGGGTGGGTAGAGCCCATCAGGCAGGGGTTCCACTTAACTTTTTCGAGGATCGTTGATGGCTGGCGCAATGGGCGAGCGCTCGCGAAAAAGTACAAGACGTTCTACCCCTGCCTGATGGGCTCTTCGCGCCCGACGGTCGTCATTCTCTGCGGCGGCAGAGGCACCCGCTTGCGAGAGCGGACTGAGACTGTGCCCAAGGCGCTCGTTGAGATCGGGGGGCGGCCGATTCTCTGGCACGTGATCGGGATCTACGCCGCGCAGGGATTCGAGAGCTTCATTCTTGCCACCGGGTACCTCGGGGAGATGGTCGAGGACTTCATCGCTTCGGAAGCGTGGCCGGGCGGGATCGAGGTCGAGTGCGTGGATACGGGCGTCGACACGCCGACAGGGGGACGGATCGCGCGTCTGGCCGAACGGCTCGACGGCGAGACCTTTTGCGCCACCTACGCCGACGGCGTCGCCGATGTGGACCTCGATGCCCTGCTCAACTTCCACCGTGCTCATGGCGCCCTCGCCAGCGTCACCGTCGTTCAGCCGCGATTGCAGTGGGGGGTAGCCGAGCTCGGCGACGACGGCCAGGTCGAGGGCTTCATCGAGAAGCCGCGCAGCGGGCACTGGATCAACGGCGGTTTTTTCTGCTTCGATCCCGGCGTTCTCGACTACCTGGACGAGGACAGCGTGCTCGAGCGCGAGCCGCTGGAGCGGCTGGCAGCCGACGGGCAGCTGCGCGCCCACCGCCATCGGGGCTTCTGGGACTGCATGGACACATACAAGGACGCCGTGGAGCTGAACGATCTCTGGACCGCCGACAAGGCCCCTTGGCCGGCCTTCGCCACCGCATCCGACTTTGACCCACCTGGGGTGTGGTCAAAGTCGGATGCGGTGGCGGGAGACCAGGTTTCGTGACCGCGCTCGTCACCGGCGCCCACGGATTTGTCGCATCGCACCTCGTTGGCGCTCTTCTCGAGCGGGGAGACGGCGTCCGCGTGCTCGATCGCCCAGACCCGCGCATTGCCGATGTCGGCGGCCCGCGCCGTTCCGGCCTCGACCTGCTTGGCCTGCGGAAAGAGGTCGAGCTCGCCGAGGGGGACCTGCGCGACGCGGATGCCGTCTCCGCCGCAGTCGTCGGTTGCGATTCGGTCTTTCACCTGGCCGCGCAGACGATCGTCGGGGTCGCCCGCGACACACCCGCCGAAACGTTCGAGGTCAATGTGTGCGGCGCCTGGAACGTCTTCGAGGCCTGTCGAGCGCATGGCGCGGCACGCGTCGTCTTCGCCTCCTCCGACAAGGCCTACGGCGCCAGCCCCGAGCTGCCCTACCGCGAGGACTTCCCACTCCGCGCCGCCTACCCCTACGACGCCAGCAAGGCCGCGGCCGACATCATCGCCCGCAGCTATGCGCACGCCTACGGGGTGCCGCTTGCGGTGACCCGCTTCGCCAACATCTACGGCGGTGGCGACCTCAACTTCTCGCGCTTGATCCCGGAGACCGCGATCGCCGTCCTCGACGGCCGCCCCCCCGTGATCCGCTCAGATGGCAGCCCCGAGCGCGATTTCCTCCACGTCGACGACGCGGTCTCCGCCTACCTGGCGATTGCGATGGCCCTGGACAGCGGGGGAGCGCAGGGCGAGGCCTTCAACGCGGGGGGTGAGCGCCCGTACTCGGTGCGCGAGGTCGTCGACCTGATCGCGGAGGCATCCGGCGCCGGCATCGAGCCCGAATACCTGGGCACGGGCACTCCCGACGGAGAGATCGATCGCCAGTACGTCGACTCGACCAAGCTGCGGGAGTCGACGGGCTGGTGTCCGGAGGTCGGCCTGGCAGCCGGCCTTCAGCGCACGCTCGAGTGGTACGCCGCCCACCCGGGGGCCCGGCCCGCAAAGGCCGGCGTCTAGCCCGATGTGCGGACGATTCACGGTCACAGCCAAGAACGCGAAGTCCATCGCCGACCGCTTCCAAGTTGAGCTGGAGAAGGCGCTGGAGCGAAACGCCGCCGGCAACGTCCCGCCGCCTCGAGCCGAGCGGGTCAAAGAGGTCGAAGCGGGGCTGGGGCGGTTCAACGTGGCGCCGACCCAGGAGGTGCTGACGATCCGCTCCTCGCCCGATCCCGAGGAGGCGGCCCGTGGCGAGCGCGAGGCGCGGCTGATGCGATGGGGTCTGGTGCCGCGCTGGGCCAAGGACCTCAAGGTCGGCTACCGGATGATCAACGCCAAGGCCGAGAACCTCACCTCCAGCCGCGCCTACTCGCCGCTCGTCGGCAAGTTCCGTCACCGCTGTCTGATCGTCGCCGATGGCTTCTACGAGTGGATGAAGGCGGAGGACCCCAAGCAGCCACGCCAGCCCTGGCGCTTCACGGTCGACGGCGGCGAGCCCTTCGCCTTCGCCGGAATCTGCACCCGCAAGGAGTGGGACGATCCGGAGGACCGTGGCTTCGACGATGGCTGGCTCTACAGCTGCACGATCGTCACCACGACGCCGAACGAGCTGGTCGCCAAGGTCCATGACCGGATGCCGGCGATTCTGCCCGGGCCCGAGGCCGAGGCGGCCTGGCTGCGCCCGGACCTGGAGTTCGAGGACGCCGTGACGATGTGCGCGACGCTGCCCGCCTCGCGCATGGACAGCGCCCCCGCCAACCCCAAGCTGAACAAGGTCGGCAAAGGCATCGAGGGCCCCGAGCTCCTCGTCGCTCCCTGATCAGGACTGCGCGCTGCCGGGCAGGGCGCCGGCGGTGCGAACGGTGGCCGAGCCTGCCGCCGTCTCGACCGTGCAGGCCATGCGCGCCGCCGGGGTGACGGTGGTCCGCCAGATCGAGACGAAGGGGAGCTGCAGCGGCGCCCTGGGCTGCCCGGCAGGCAGTCCAAGCTGCCAGATCTGCTTGCCGACCTGGTAGGGCGCCCACTCGACGACGATGCCGGGTTCGTCGGTGTAGCGCTTCCCCAGCACGTCACCGATCTCGACCGAGGCCAGTTCGGCGCTGTGCGAGCTGAATTCGACCAGGGAGGTTTCGGTTGCGTCCTGTTCGGCCAGGTCTTCGCTGGAGCGCGGGTAGGCGGCCCGGCTTTTCGGGGTCTTCGCGGCTTCCGCCCCGTGCGGCACGTGGACCGAGCAGCGCAACCGGCCGTGCCCGACAGCCGAGCCCGCATCGATCGTCAGCACCGCGGAGACGCGATAGAGCGTGTAGTCGCTGATATTGGGTTCGGTCGCGCGGATGCCGGCTTCAGCGAGCTGCATCCGGCCGCCGCCGGGAATCGAAACGACCTTGGAGTCGGGCATCGGCGACTTTTCCACCCATTCGAGCGTCGCCGACCCGATCGGCTGATCGGTGCTCAACACAGCGGCCAGCACGGTGGCGAGGAGTCCCACCGCGATCACCGCCAGGGCTCCCCGCGGTGGGCGAGTCTGCTGCTCGTCGGCCATGGGCCGCGACAGTATTGGACGCGGCAGCGGAATCGCGGGTTTCCCCTGCCGGTCAGGGGCGGCAGCTACCGTTAGAGCGTGGCCGATCGCGTGGAACCTTCTCATCGGGCAGAGGTGAGCCTGAGGACGACCGATCTGCACGGCCGCACCGTCAGCTATCTCGGTGGCGGGGAGGGGCCGGTCCTGCTGCTGATCCACGGGATGGCCGGCACGTCCGACAACTGGAGCGGCGTGATCGAGCCGCTCGCCCAGCGCCACACGGTCATCGCTCCCGACCTGCCGGGACACGGCGTCTCCGCGGGCGGCCGTGGCGACTACTCGTTGGGCAGCCTCGCCACCGGTCTCCGCGACCTGCTGCTGACCCTCGGCCACGAGCGCGCGACGCTGGTCGGCCACTCGCTGGGCGGCGGCATCGCGATGCAGTTCGCCTACCAGTTCCCGGAGATGGTCGAGCGCCTGGTCCTGGTCTCGAGCGGCGGCCTGGGGCCCGAGGTGAGCCCGATCCTGCGCGCGGCGGCGCTGCCCGGCGCCGACCTCTTCATCTCGGCGACGGCCCAGATCGGCCAGGCGGCCGGCGGTGTCGTCGGCAGGGGGCTCTCGGCCGTGGGCCTGAGGCCCGGCCCCGACGTAGCCGAGGTCGCCCGCGGCTACGCCTCGCTCGCCGAGCCCCGGCGCCGCAAGGCCTTCCTGGCGACGCTGCGCTCGGTGGTCGGGACCGAGGGGCCGCGCATCTCCGCCTCGGACCGGCTCTACCTCGCCGAGTCGGTGCCGGTGCTGATCGTCTGGGGCGCTCGCGACCAGATCATCCCCGCCCGGCACGGCGAAGACGCACACCGCACCCTGCCCGGCAGCCGGCTGGAGATCTTCGAGGGGGCCGGCCACATGCCCCAGCTGGAGCAGCCGGGGCGCTTCATCGCCGTGCTCGAACGCTTCCTGGCCGAGAACGATCCGGCCAACTTCGATCGCGAGGAGTGGCTGGCCAGGCTCAAGACGGCCTGATCCGGCCTGGACGCGCCCGGCAGGATTCGAACCTGCGACTTCCACCTCCGGAGGGTGGCGCTCTATCCAGCTGAGCTACGGGCGCTCAGGGCCCAGTCTAGCTTTGGGTGGCCGGGGCGCCCCTTCGCGTAGGCTCGCAGGCCGCATGGACCTCTCGGCGATCTTCCTCGGCACCGGCGGATCGGTGCCCTCGGCGCGGCGCTCGACCGCGAGCGTGATGCTGGTGCGTGGCGGCCGCCGGATGATGTTCGACTGCGGCGAAGGGACGCAGCGCCAGCTGCAGCGCTCGGTCGGCCTGGCCCAGGTCGACGAGATCTTCCTCACC
Organism: Solirubrobacterales bacterium; assembly: GCA_035701465.1. GTDB lineage: Bacteria > Actinomycetota > Thermoleophilia > Solirubrobacterales > 70-9 > VRUE01. The sequence continues at coordinate 16,816 of DASSMU010000138.1, read as the reverse complement.
CACTTCCACGCCGACCACGTCCTCGGCCTGCCGGGAATGTTGAAGACCTACGACCTGACCGCCCGTGAGGAGCCGCTGACGATCTACGGCCCGCGCGGGCTTCAGAACCTCTTCAAGACCTTGGGCAGGCTGATCGGTCGCACCGACTACGACATCGACCTGGTTGAACTCGACCCGGGAGATGCGGTACCCCACGCCGGGGCCAAAGTGCAGGCCTTCGCGGTCGAGCACAGCGTTCGTGCCAGCGGTTATGTCCTGGTCGAGGAGAAGCGGCCGGGCCGCTTCGACCCGGCCGCCGCCAAGCGCCTCGGCGTAGCCGAAGGCCCGGCCTTCGCGGCGCTGCAGCGCGGGGAGGAGGTGGAGGGAGGCGCCGGCCCGGTCCGTCCCGAGGACGTGATGGGCGAGTCGCGGTCGGGCCGCACGGTCGTAATCACCGGCGACACCGCCCCCTGCCACTCGACCGTCTCGGCCGCAGCCGATGCCGACTTGCTGATCCACGATGCCAGCTTCTCCGAGGAGGAGGCCCAGCGAGCCGCCGATACCGGTCACTCGACCGTGGGCCAGGCCGCCGCGGTCGCCCGCGAGGCCCACGTGAAGATGCTCGCCCTGGTCCACATCTCCTCCCGCTACCACGTGGGCACGGTCCTCGACGAGGCTCGCGAAGTCTTCGAGCCCGCTGTGGCGCCCAGGGACTTCGACGTAATTGAAATCCCCTTCCCTGAGCGGGGAGAGCCCATGTTCGTGCCAAACGGAACCCGCGAACGCGACGAAGCCGAATCGGAGCAGGAGGGCTGAATCGCGGCGCTCTTTCTTTGCCGTCTTTGCGCAATCCGCGCGGGCGCAGCAGGTACGGTCAAACGATGAATCATCGGGGCAAGACGAGGAACTTCAAACCCATCCGCAGCGCTCCCTAGCATCGGAACGACGATGGAGGCAGCCCACACAGCAGCAGTGCAGCTCGACGAGGAGAGCTTCAGGAAAATTGAGTCGACGATGCTCTACCTGGAGGAGGCTCGCTCGCGAGCTGAGCGCGCCGCGAAAGAGATGCGGGATATCGGCGCCGAGCATCATCTTGTCGAGGCCACCGAGCGGCTCCGCGACGACCTCGGCGAACTCGCACGCCACTACCGGCATCGCACCTATTTCGCCGCCCCCAAGGCTCAGACGAGTTTTTAGCTGAGACGCATGGCGCTCTCCGACGAGGAGATACGCCGCAATTTGACGCGCTTCGCGGCGGATTGGGGCGGATACCAAGGGACCGAGAGAGCCGAGGCCCAAACCTTCTGCAACGAGTTGCTTACCTGCTACGGCACCGAGCGCAAAGCCGTCGCGTCGTTCGAGGAGCGTACGGATGCCGGAGGCTTCATCGACATGATCTGGCCGGAGGTCTGCCTGATCGAGATGAAGCGGCCGAGCGAGGCCGACAAACTCGCCGATCACCGTGAACAGGCCCTGAACTACTGGAAGGAGGTCAGCAAGGAAGCCCGTGACAGCGGCAGGAAGGCGCCGGAATGGATCGTGATCTGCGCGTTTGAGCGCTTCGAGGTTCTCGACCCGGACGCCGGTTGGGATCGCCCCGTTGACTCGATCCCGCTCGCGGAGCTTCCCGAGCGGCTCAGCTCTCTGAAATTCCTGGCCGAGGAGAAGCCCTACTTTCGCGTTTCGCAAGCCGACCTCAGTCGCGAGGCCATCGCTGCGCTGACGGATCTTTACAGGGCGCTGAGAGAGCGGCGCGCGAGTGACCTGGACACGCTCCGGGTGTTCATCCTCCAGGTGGTCTGGGCGATGTTCGCCGAAGACCTGAAGCTGTTGCCCAACAACATCCTCAGCCGCCTGCTCGAAGGCCTGATCAAGGACCGGACCCGATCGAGCGCCGACGATCTCGGGCAGCTGTTCAGATATCTGGCCGAGGCCGAGCCACGACCGGCGGCCGGAAGCTTCTACGAGGGCACGCCATTCGCCAACGGAGGCCTGTTCGAAAGACCTACACAGGTTCACCTCGAGGCCAACGAGCTCGGGACCCTGCTTGAGACCTGCAACCTCGACTGGCACCAGGTCGAGCCCGCAATCTTCGGCTCGATCCTCCAAGGCGCGCTGGGCAAGGACAAGCAGTGGGCCCTGGGCGCTCACTACACCTCCAAAGCCGACATCATGAAGGTCGTCGGGCCCACGGTCGTTAAGCCATGGAACGAGCGCATCGACACACTTTCGAGCGCAGCAGAGGCGGAGGGGGCATGGCGCGACCTGATGTCGTACGTGGTCTTGGACCCTGCCTGTGGCTCGGGCAACTTCCTCTATGTCGCCTATCGCGAACTGCGCCGGATCGAGTTGCGGCTTCGCGAGCGCCTCGCCGAGCTTCGCTCTGCCGAGGGAATCGCACCACAGGAGGAGATGGAGTTCTTCCCGATTTCGAATATGCGCGGAATCGAGGTCGAGGTATTCGCCGCAGAGCTGGCCCGGGTGACCCTTTGGATGGGCCACAAGCTGGCCGCCGACGAGATGCACGAACACGGCCTTAATGAGCCGACGCTGCCCCTTGTCGACATGTCGGGGATCCAACGAGCGCATGCGCTTCGCATCGAGTGGCCCCAGGCGGACGCAATCATCGGTAACCCGCCGTACCACGGGTCAAATACCTTGCGCGGGCAAGTGGGTGACGAGGAGATTGAGTTCCTCAAGCAGGAGTTCGGGATTGGCGTAAAGGACTACTCGGTGTACTGGTTTCGAAAGGCACATGACCGACTCGACGCTGGCGGGCGAGCCGGTCTGGTTGCAACCAATTCCGTCACGCAGAACCGGAACCGAGAGCCAAGCCTTGAGTGGATTACCAAAACTAGAGGCTGGATCACTGACGCGATTTCATCTCAAGACTGGACTGGCGAGGCCGCCGTAGACGTAAGCATTGTCAATTGGGTCAAGCAGCCAAAGATCGAGCCCAATGCTTTCTCGCTCGACGGCGTCAGGGTCTCTTGGATCTCCCCAGCATTGAGGTCGGGTGATCATGATATTTCCAGTGCATCTCGACTCGAAAAAAACGCTGGCTACGCCTTTCAAGGTCCGATACCAGTTGGAGCTGGGTTCGTACTCGATTCAGATGAGGCAATAGCGCTTATAGGCAAGACAGATACCGACTATGCCACCGTCGTTCGGCCGTACCTAACAAGTCAGGACATAGCTGAGGATCCACATCAAAGACCACGACGTTGGGTTATCGACTTTGGCGTGTGCTCGTTGGAGGAAGCCGAGCAATGGCCCCGAGCACTTGAGATCGTTCGAGAGAGAGTTAAGCCGTTTCGAGATACCAACAACGACGCTCGCTTTAGAGAAAACTGGTGGCGGTTCGGTAGACCTAGAGGTGAGATGAGGACAGCAATAGGCGATATCTCTCGCTACATAGCGGGAACGCGACATGGAATTCGTTTTTACTTCTGCTGGTGTCAGCATCCGATTATGGCAAGTGATGCGACTAACGTTTTTGCATTTGAGGAGGAGTTCGCAAGGGGGGTTCTATGTTCAAGACTTCACGGCGATTGGGCCATGGCTCAGTCCTCGACCTTGGAGAATCGGCCTCGATATACGCCTACTTCGGCGTTCGACACCTTTGCATGGCCTGCCGAGGATGAAGAGAGTCGACGATTGATCGCGGAAGCCTGCCAGGACGTGTTTTCATGTCGAGAAAAGCTCTCTGCGTTGCTCGGAAAATTGGCCTAACGACCCTCTACAACGAGGTCGATGAAGGTATGCACAAAGAGCTCAAGGACCTTCACCGCCAGCTCGATCGTGCGGTCGTGGCCGCCTACGGATGGCCCGACTCGGTCGCCGACGATCCGGTTGAGTCCAATCGCCGTCTCCTCGAGCTGAACAAGGCAATCGCAGCCGGCGAGATCGAGTATGCGGGGCCGGGCTGAGTGCGAACTGCGCCGCCCCTGCTGCTAGCCTACGTGCCGTCCTTTAACCCGGCCCTGTGAGGCCAGGAAGGAAGTAAGAGTGTCAGCCAGTGAGAAGGTCGTGCTCGAGCGCGACGACCTGAGGCGAACGCTGCGGCGGATCGCCCATGAGATCGCCGAGAAGAACCCGGCTCCCGACGCTTTGGCGATCGTCGGCATCCACACTCGCGGCGCCCTGCTCGCCCGCCGCCTTCATCTGGCCCTGGCCGAGTTGACCGGCTCCGAGGCTCCTATCGGCGACCTCGACATCTCCTTCTACCGCGACGACTTGGGTGCGAAGTCACCCGCCGCGCAGCCGGTCGTGCACGCCTCTCACATTGACTTCGACATCGGCGGCAAGACCGTCGTCCTGGTCGACGACGTGCTCTTCACCGGCCGCACCGTGCGCGCCGCGATCGACGCCCTCTTCGACTACGGCCGCCCGCAACGGGTGCAGCTCGCCGTTCTCTGCGACCGTGGCCACCGCGAGCTGCCGATCCGGCCCGATTACGTCGGCAAGAACCTGCCGACTGCACGCGAGGAGCGGGTCAACGTAAGGCTGGAGGAGCTGGACGAGGTCGACGAGGTGACGATCTCCGAACCGGTCGAGGCGACGGTATGAAGCACCTGCTCTCGATCGACGATCTCTCCAAAGCAGAGATCGAGGCGATCCTCGACCGCGCCGAGAGCTTCGCCGAGGTCGGCCGCCGCGACATTAAGAAGGTGCCGACCCTGCGCGGGCGCACCGTCGTCACCCTCTTCTACGAGTCAAGCACCCGCACCAGCTCCTCCTTCGAGCTCGCGGCGAAGCGGCTCTCGGCCGACCTCGTCTCGGTCAAGGCGGCGGGGTCCTCGGTCGACAAGGGCGAGTCGCTGAAGGACACCGTCGCCACCCTCTCCGCCTACGAACCCGCCGCGATCGTGATCCGCCACCCGCACGCGGGCGCCGCCCAGCTGGTCGCCGGCTGGGCCGACGCGGCCGTGGTCAACGCCGGCGACGGCAAGCGCGAGCACCCCAGCCAGGCCCTGTTGGACGTCTACACCCTGCGCCGCCGGCTGGGCAGCCTGGAGGGCAAGCGGATCTGGATCGTCGGCGATGTCCTGCACAGCCGTGTCGCCCGCTCCAACCTGATCGCCTTCAAGGCGATGGGCGCCGAGTTGACCGTCTGCGGTCCGCCGGCGCTGATCCCGCGGGGGCTGGAGGAGCTCGGCTGCGAGGTCGAGTACTCACTCGACCGGCTCGGCGAGGCAGACGTCGTCTACGCGCTGCGCCTCCAACACGAGCGCATGGCTGAGAGCTTCGTCCCCTCGATTCGCGAGTACGCGACTCACTTCCAGATCGACTCGCGACGGCTCGGCCCACGTCAGCTGCTCATGCACCCGGGCCCGGTCAATCGCGGCGTCGAGCTCTCCGGCGAGGTGATCGACTCGCAGCAGTCGCTGATCGCCGAGCAGGTCGCCTCCGGGCTGGTGGTTCGGATGGCGATCCTCTACGAGCTGCTCGCAGCCGGCGACGAGTCGCCCATCCCCGCGAGCGGCGACAGTACCCCCAATCCGACCCCGATTGGGCAGCCTGCGTGAGCACGCATCGCCTCGAGATGCGCGCCGGGGAGAGCGCGGACCTGGTTCTGCGCGAGGTTGCGGTGCTCGACCCCCTCGCCGGGATCGAGGCCCGGCACGACGTGGTCGTCCGCGACGGCCGGATCGCCGAGCTGGCCTCGCCCGGCGGGGCCTCCGCCGACGGCCTCGAGGAGATCGACGCGGGCGGCCTGCACGCCTTCCCCGCCTTCTTCGACCCCCACGTCCACCTGCGCGTGCCCGGTCACGAGCACAAGGAGGACATCGGAACCGGGACGCGCGCCGCTGCCGCGGGCGGCTTCTGCGGGGTCATCGCGATGGCCAACACCGAACCTCCCGTCTCGACGCCGGCCGACGTCGAGTCGTTGCGCGAGGCAGCCCGCACCGCTGCCTCGGTCCGCACCGGATTCCTCGCCACGGTCACCGACCGGATGGAGGGTGAGGAGCTGACCGAGATGGCATCCCTGCGCGAGGCCGGCGCGCTCGGTTTCAGCGACGACGGCCTGCCGATCCGAAGTGCCCGCCTGCTGCGCCGAGCCCTCCAGTACCAGCGCCTCTGCGGCGGCACGATCGCGCTGCACGAGGAGGATCCCGACCTCTCCGGAGGGGGCGTCATGCACGAGGGTGCCGTTTCGGCTGTGCTCGGCCTCGAGGGCATTCCCTCGGTCTCGGAGTCGACGACGATCGCCCGCGACGCCGCCCTGGCCGGCTACGAGGGTGGCCGCATCCACGTCCAGCACCTCTCGGCAACCGAGTCGGTCGAGGTGGTTCGCGCGGCAAAGGCCGCGGGCGTGCAGATCAGCTGCGAGGCCTCGCCGCACCACCTCTGCCTCACCGACGAGGAGGTGCGCAACCTCGACCCACAGCGCTTCAAGATGAACCCGCCACTGCGCACCGAGACCGACCGCCAGGCGCTGATCGAGGGCCTGCGGGACGGCACGATCGATTGTGTCGCCACGGACCACGCCCCTCACGCGGCCGAGGAAAAGGAGGTCCCGTTCGAGCAGGCGGCGATGGGGGTGACGGGACTGGAGACGGCGTTCGCCGCGCTCCACACGCACCTCGTCCTGTCGGGGACGATCGAGCTCGGCCTGCTGGTCGAGCGGATGAGCGGTGGGGCCGAGCCCTTCGGCATCGAGCGCTCATCGCTGGCGCCGGGGAGCGAGGCCAACATCGCCCTCTGCGATCTGAGCGCCAAGTGGACCGTCGGCGAGGAGGGCTACGAGAGCCGCTCCTCCAATTCCTGGTGCGCCGGGGGGGAGCTGACCGGCCGGGTGCTGATGACATTGGCCGGCGGCCAAGTCGCCTATCGCCTCCGCAGCTTCAGCATGGGAGTGGCCGCATGACCCACGTCGCCCTTCCGGTGCGCTTTATGCCACCCATCACCACACAAGGCGCACCGGAACGATGAGCGCCGAGGGGTTTCTGCTGCTCGAGGACGGGGCGCGGTTCTACGGGGTGGCCTGTGCCGCCGAGGGACCGGTCACCGGCGAGGTCGTCTTCAACACTGCGATGACCGGCTACCAGGAGTCGGTCACCGACCCCTCCTACGCGGGTCAGATCATCGTCTTCACCTACCCCCTGATCGGCAACTACGGGGTCTCGGCCGCGGCGATGGAGTCCGACCGCATCCACGCCCGCGGGGTGGTCATGCGCGACCCGAAGAACGGCGAGGACGTCGCCACGGCCGAGGGCGGCTGGCTCGACTGGCTCGCTGACTGCGGCGTACCCGGGATCGGCGGCGTCGACACGCGGGCGGTCGTCCGCCACATCCGCGACCGCGGCGCGATGCGCGGCGGCATCTTCCCGGCCGGAACGGACGAGGCCGAGGCGCGCGAGCGGGTCGCGGCCGAGCCTTCGATGGACGGCGCCGACCTGGCCCGCACCGTCACCCCGCCCGAGCCGGTCCGCTTCGAGGGCGAGGGCCCGCACGTGGTCGGGATCGACACCGGCGTCAAGCTCAACATCGTGCGCCAGCTGCGCGAGCGCGGCTGCCGGGTGACGCTGCTTCCCTGCACCAGCAGCGCCGAAGAGGTTCTCGGCGAGGATCCCGACCTCGTCTTCCTCGCCAACGGGCCGGGCGACCCCGCCGCCCTCGATTACGTCGTCGACACGGTTCGCGAGCTGGTCGGCAAGCGCCCCGTCTTCGGCATCTGCCTCGGCCACCAGCTGCTCTGCCGCGCCGTCGGCCTGGAGACCTTCAAGCTTCCCTTCGGCCACCGCGGCGCCAACCACCCGGTCAAGGAGCTGGCGACGGGCAGGATCGACATCACCTCGCAAAACCACGGCTTCGCCGTCCAGGGACCGGGAGGGGAGCCACGGATCGAGGCGGACGAACCGGTCCGCTGGGAGACCGACTTCGGGGTCGCGGAGCTCTCTCACCTCAACCTCTATGACCGCACCGTCGAGGGCCTGGTCCTGCGCGACGTCGCCGCCGCGACCGTCCAGTACCACCCCGAGGCCGGCCCCGGGCCGCACGACGCCCGCCACCTCTTCGACTCTTTCCTCGAGCTCGCCCATGCCTAGGCGCACCGACATCGAGAAGATCCTCCTGATCGGCTCGGGCCCGATCGTGATCGGCCAGGCGGCCGAGTTCGACTACTCCGGCGTGCAGGCCTGCAAGGTGCTGCTCGAGGAGGGCTACGAGGTCGTCCTCGTCAACTCCAACCCGGCGACGATCATGACCGACCCCGAGTTCGCCACCTCGACCTACATCGAGCCGCTGCTGCCGGGTCCGGTAACACGGATCATCGAGAAGGAGCGACCCGACGCACTGCTGCCGACCCTCGGCGGGCAGACCGCGCTCAATCTGGCGATGTCGCTGTACGAGGACGGCACCCTGGAGCGCTTCGGAGTGGAGCTGATCGGCGCCGACCAGGCCGCGATCCGCCGCGCCGAGGACCGCGAGGAGTTCCGCCGCACGATGACCGAGGCCGGCTTGCGGATCCCGTGGTCGATGACCGTCGAGACTCTCGGCGAGGTCGAGGCCGCGCTTGCCGACGGGCGCATAACCCTGCCGGCGATCGTCCGCCCGGCCTTCACCATGGGCGGCCAGGGGGGCGGCGTGGGGAGGACCGATACCGAGCTGCGCCAGGTCGTCTCCGAGGGCCTCGCCGCCAGCCCGATCAACCAGGTCCTGGTCGAGGAGTCGGTGATCGGCTGGGGCGAGTTCGAGCTCGAGGTGATGCGCGACCGCAACGACAACGTCGTGATCATCTGCTCGATCGAGAACGTCGACCCGATGGGTGTCCACACGGGCGACTCGGTGACCGTCGCACCGGCCCAGACGCTCACCGACCAGCTCTACCAGGACCTCCGCGACCAGGCGATCGCGGTGATCCGCGCGGTCGGGGTCGAGACCGGCGGCTCCAACGTCCAGTTCGCGGTCAACCCCCGAGACGGTGAGATAGCGGTGATCGAGATGAACCCGCGAGTCTCGCGCTCTTCGGCGCTGGCCTCGAAGGCGACAGGCTTCCCGATCGCCAAGATGGCGGCAAAGCTGGCGGTCGGCTACGCGCTGGAGGAGATCCCCAACGACATCACCCAGGCCACGCCTGCGTCCTTCGAGCCGACGATCGACTACGTGGTGACGAAGATCCCGCGCTTCGCCTTCGAGAAGTTCCCCGGGGCGGAGGGGCGGCTCTCGACCCACATGCAGAGCGTCGGCGAGGTAATGGCGATCGGGCGCACCTTCCGCGAGTCCTTCGCCAAGGCGATGCGCTCGCGCGAGCTCGATTCCGAGGCCGAGATCCCGGCAAGCGAAAAGGCCCTGCTCGACCTCCTCGAGAAGCCCTGCCCGGAGCGCTTCGATTGGATCCTCGCCGCCTTCGAGCGCGGGATCGACCTCGAGGCCGTGCACGAGCGCTGCCTGGTCGACCGCTGGTTCCTGCGCGAGCTGCAGGCACTGGCCAGCGAAGGCGACGGCACCGACGGCCTGGCCCGCACCTATAAGGCGGTCGACACCTGCGCGGCCGAGTTCGAGGCGGCGACGCCCTACTACTACTCAGCCCACGAGCGTCCTTCGGCCGGCACCGCCGCTACGGAGATCCGACGCGGCACGCGGAACTCGGTCGTCATCCTCGGCGCCGGCCCCAACCGGATCGGCCAGGGGATCGAGTTCGACTACTGCTGCGTGCACGCGGCGATGACAGCGCGCGAGCTGGACCGCGACGCGGTGATGGTCAACTGCAACCCGGAGACGGTCTCGACCGACTACGACACCTCCGACCGCCTCTACTTCGAGCCGCTGACGGCGGAGGACGTACTCGCGGTCTGCGAGCAGGAGCAGCCGGAGGGCGTGATCGTCCAGTTCGGCGGTCAGACCCCACTGAAGCTGGCCCGGGCGCTCGAGCAGGCCGGCGTGCGACTGCTCGGCACCCCGGTCGACGCGATCGACCTGGCCGAGGATCGCGGCCGCTTCGGCGCCCTGCTGCGCAAGCTGGAGATCAAGCACCCGCCCTACGGGACCGCACTCTCCGCCGAGGAGGCCGCGGTAATCGCCGAGAAGGTCGGCTTCCCGTTGCTGGTCCGCCCTTCCTACGTGCTCGGCGGTCGCGCGATGGAGATCTGCTACTCGAACGAGGACCTGTCGGCCTACCTGCGCCACCACGTCAAGGCCGACCAGGAGCACCCGCTGCTGCTCGACCGCTTCCTCGAGAACGCGATCGAGGTCGACGTCGACGCGCTCGCCGACGGCACCGACGTCCACGTCGCCGGCATCATGCAGCACGTCGAGGAGGCCGGCGTCCACTCGGGGGACTCAGCCTGCGTGATCCCGCCGATGAGCCTCGGCGAGGAGATGCTCGACGAGATCCGCGCCACGACGAAGCGGATCGCCCTGGAGCTGGGCGTGATCGGCCTGATCAACATCCAGTACGGCGTCGCCGGCGGCGAGCTCTACGTGATCGAGGCCAACCCACGCGCCTCGCGCACCGTGCCCTTCGTCTCCAAGGCGACAGGCGTGCCCCTGGCCAAGGTCGCGGCACGGCTGATGCTGGGGGAGAAGCTCGCCGACCAGGAACTGCGCGACCCTCCCGCCGGCATGGTCAGCGTCAAGGAGGCGGTGCTCCCCTTCGCCCGCTTCGCCGGCGCCGACTCGGTTCTCGGCCCCGAGATGAAGAGCACCGGCGAGGTGATGGGCATCGCCGCCGACTTCCCAACCGCCTTCGGTAAAGCCCAGGCGGCTGCCGGGGTCTCCCTTCCGACCAAGGGATCCGTCTTCATCACCGTCACCGACACCGACAAGCCGGCGGCGACCCAGATCGCCGCCCGCTTCCACGACCTTGGCTTCGAGCTGGTCGCGACCGGCGGCACCGCACAGGCGATATCGGCGATGGGGATCCCCGTGACCCCGATCAGCAAGATCGCCGAGGGCTCGCCCAACGTCGTCGACCTGATCCGCGAGCGGCGCTGTGCCCTGGTGATCAACACACCCACCGGCTCCGGCGCCCGCGCCGACGGCTACGAGATCCGCACTGCCGCGGTGCGCCACAACATCCCCTGCGTGACGACGATGACCGGCGCCTCGGCGGCAGTGCGAGCGATCGCCGCCGAGATCGAAGGCGACGCGGACGTCCGCTCCCTGCAGGAGATCCACGGCCGGGAAAGGGCGAAGCAGCCCCGATGACCGCCCCCTTCGGGCGCCGCCTCTGCGAGGTGACCGAGAACCGCGCCTCCGGCGGCTACAGGGTCTTCTCCCTGTTGGACGAGGAGGGTTCTGAGCCAAAACCGGGCCAGTTCTACATGCTCGCCACCGAGCAGCATTGGGAGCAGCGCCATCAGCGCCCTTTCCTGCCCCGAGCCCTCTCGGTCGCCGAAACCGCATCTGTCGCAAGCGGAGTTCGCCTGGATTTCCTGATCGAGGGAATCGGACCCGGCACCGACCGCCTCTGCGAGCTAAAGCCCGGCGAGCACGCCTGGGTCAACGGCCCCCTCGGCAACTTCTTCTCCAACCCTCGCGAACTGCATCAACTTCTAGGGCCGAGAGGCGGAGAAGTTGATGCAGTTCGGCCGGGTGGAGCGATCTTGGTCGGCGGCGGTATCGGCATTGCCCCGCTGGCGTTGCTGCGGAGGAAGTTCGCCGAGCGCAATATCCCCGTCCGGGTCCTCCTCGGCTTTCGCGACAAAGCCCACTCCGGAGGACTCGACGACCTCTTCTCGTGCTGCGAGGTGCGCCTCGCCAGCGATGACGGCCACGTCGGCCACCACGGCTACGTAACCGACCTCCTGGCAACCATGCTCGAAGGCGACGATGCAAGCTCTGCCGCTGTCTACGCCTGCGGCCCGCCTCAGATGCTCGACGCGGTAGGGGCCATGTGCACCGGAGCCGGCGTTCCTTGTGAGCTGGCCATGGAGTCGCCGATGGCATGCGGATACGGCGCTTGTTTCGGCTGCGTGGTTCCCCGCGGCGATGGCAGCTATCTCCGCTTGTGCGTAGACGGCCCGGTAGTGAGGCCTCTGCCGGGGGGTGGCGTCGCAGGGGGGACCACCCCCGAGGACGCTTTAGCGACCGCAGGGGGTGGTGGGTCCCCTGCGGCGACAGGACCCGCCGGCCCAACCACGACCGAGTTCTGCGGCATAGAGCTGGAGCACCCGATCGTCAATGCATCGGGCACATTTGATGCGATTGCGGCCCAACGCGTATACGGAGACGACCTGCTGGCCGACTTCCCGTTCTCGGCGTTCGTCTCGAAGACGGTCACTCCGGAGCCGCGAGCCGGCAACGAGCCAGAGCGGATCTGGGAGACACCGGCGGGGATGATCAATTCCATCGGGCTGCCGAACAAGGGCTTGGACGGGTTCTTGGCTGAGGATCTGCCACGGCTTGCTGAGCTGCCGGTGCCACTGATCGTGTCCGTTATGGGCACCAGCCGTGAGGAATTCTCGCGGCTCGTCCAGGGGGTGGGGGAGAGGGACGAGGTGGCGGCAATCGAGCTGAACGTCTCTTGCCCCAACGTGCATTCCGGGTTGATCGTCGGCGAGCAGCCGAGTGAGACCGAGGCGCTGCTGGAAGCGCTGCGACCGCTGACCGAGAAGCCGTTGATCGTGAAGCTGACACCCAACGTCGCCAACCCCGCGGACGTCGCTGTGGCCGCCGAGCAAGGTGGGGCGGATGCGGTCTCGCTGATCAACACGCTGAAGGCGAGCGCGATCGATTCCGCGACAGGAGAGCCGGGGATCGCGGCCGGCCATGGCGGGCTCTCCGGCCCTGCCGTGCGGCCGATCGCGGTGGCGCAGCTGCGCGCCGTGGCCGCCGCTGTCCGCGTTCCGATCATCGGGATGGGCGGGGTCTCCACTGGAGACGACGCGGCGGAGATGATCACGGCGGGAGCGACGTTGGTCGCGGTCGGAACCGAGAGCTTCCGCGATCCTCGCGCTGGAAGCCGTGTTGCAAGCGAGGTTGCCGTAGCGCTCAAGAAGGTTCGAAGCACCGGTGCAATCGGTCCAACTGGCTAAACCTCGACTCGAGGTTAAGGTGAATTTCGGCGCAAATGGGTGAGATGGCCTTGCACGTCGCCATCCCGCGGCTATACTCGCCGCCCACGATGCCTGCTCCTCCAGTCAAGACGTCCGGAACGGCGCCCGAGAGATCGCTCGACCAGCGGATGGACGCCCTCAAACGGGCCAACGACATCCGCACCGCCCGAGCCAAGCTGAAGAAGGATCTCAAAGCCGGCAAGGCCAACATCCACACGCTTCTGCTCGACCCGCCCGAGTACCTCCTCACCGCCAAGGTGTTCGACATGCTTCTGGCCGTACCCAAGTACGGCCGGGTCAAGACCAACAGGGTCTTGAACCAGTGTCGGATTTCCCCCTCGAAGACCATCGGGGGCCTGTCCGAGCGGCAGCGCGGCGAGCTTGTCTCACAGTTGCGCCGATAGCGACCGCTGCAAACCGGCGCATATCGGCGTCCTCGGTCGCTCGCGTGCAGAGCACGCCACGCTCCCTGCGTCCGGCCGATCTGCTTGGTTTTCGCGGCCGTTCGAGAATCGAAAATGTCCAAGGTCTTTGTAATCACCGGTCCATCTGGCGTCGGCAAGGGGACGTTGATCTCGAGGCTGCTCGAGCGCGTGCCCGATTTGGAGTTGTCGGTTTCGGCCACGACCCGGGAGCCACGAGAGGGGGAGGTGGACGGGCGCGATTACCACTTCCTCACGCCCGAGGAGTTCGATCGCAGGATCGAGGCCGAAGACTTTCTCGAGTTCGCCACCTACAGCGGCAACCGCTACGGCACCTTGCGTTCTGAGGTGGCCCGCCGGCTCGCAGAGGGTCACTCGGTGGTGCTGGAGATCGAGGTGCAGGGCGCGCGCCAGGTGCGAGCGGCGATGCGCGAGTCGGTCCAGGTCTTCATCGCACCGCCGGACCCGGCCTCTCTGCGTCACCGGCTCGAGTCGCGCGGCACCGACAGCCTCGAGGCGATCGACTCCCGCCTCGAGGTGGCCGAGCAGGAGCTGGCGGCGCAGGGCGAGTTCGCCCACGGCGTCGTCAACGACGATCTCGACCGTGCCGCCGAGGAGTTGGAGGGAATCGTGCGCGCCGAGCTCGGCATATCTCTAGACTCCCGGGCCGAATGATCAAACCACGCGTTGACAAGCTGCTCGACCACACCGACTCCCACTACGCGGCGGTCGTCGTCGCCGCCAAGCGGGCCCGCCAGATAAACAGCTACTTCCACAGCCTCGGCGAGGGCAGCTTCGGCGAGTACCCGCCGCCGATGGTCGACGTACCCGGCGAGCGGAACTACCTCTCGATCGCCCTCGAGGAGATCGCCGAGGGCAAGCTCAAGTACGAGTACCGCTCCTAGGCGCGCCGCCGGCGCGGCCGGAAAGAGGAGGAGCCATGGCCAGAATCCTGCTTGGCGTAAGCGGAGGAATCGCCGCCTACAAGGCGCTAGAGCTGGCGCGCCTGGCCACACGTGCCGGACACGGGGTACGCGTTCTGATGACGGACGGCGCAACCCGTTTCGTCGGCGCCGCCTCCTTCGAGGGCATCGTCGGCGCCCCCGTTCTCACCTCCGAGTTCGAGCGCGACCCGATGCGCGGAGTCTTCCCCGGCGAGCCGGCGCCGGAGCACGACCCGATCGGCCACCTGGAGCTTGCCGCCAACTGCGATGCCTACCTCGTCGCCCCGGCCTCGGCGAACACCCTCGCCAAGCTCGCCGCCGGCAGCGCCGACTCCATGCTCACCACCTCGTTCCTCGCCTGCACCGCACCGCGCCTGGTCGCCCCGGCGATGAACGACCGCATGTACGCCGACGCTGCCATCCAGGCCAACCTCGCAACCCTGCGCGAGCGCGGCGTCACCGTGATCGACCCCGACGAGGGCGCCCTCGCCTCACGAGGAGAGCACGGCAAGGGCCGCCTCCCAGACCCAGCCCGCCTCCTGGCCCTGCTGGAAGCCGAGCTGCCAGCCGGCCACCGCCCCTGGGACGGCCTCCGCGTCCTCGTAACGGCAGGCGGCACCCGCGAGCCAATCGACTCCGTCCGCTACCTCGGCAACCGCTCCAGCGGCCGCATGGGCATAGCCCTGGCCGCAGCAGCAGCCCGCCGCGGCGCCGACGTAACCCTGATCGCAGCCAACGTAGCCCTCCCCGAGCCCCCCGGCACCCACCGCATAGACGTGGAGACCGGCCAGCAGCTGGCAGAGGCCGCCCAAGCCGAGTTTCCCAACACCCACGTCCTCCTCATGGCCGCCGCCCCCGCCGACTTCCGCGCCGCCAACCAAGCCAAGGGCAAGCTGACCCGCGACGCGGCATTGGACCTCCACCTAGAACCCACAGAGGACATCCTCGCCGGCCTCACGGCATCCCGCACCGACGACCAGACCATCGTCGCCTTCGCCGCCGAAGCCGGAGAGAACACCGAGCGGGCAAAAGAAAAGCTTGCACGCAAGAAAGCTGACCTGATCGTCCTAAACGACATCTCGAACCCCCAGATCGGCTTCGAGAGCAGCGAAAACGCCGTAACTCTCATCGACTCAGCAAACGAAACCCCCGTCCCGCAAGCTTCAAAGGACGTAATCGCGGAGGCGATCCTCGAGAGAGTCGACCAGCTGAGAAGCAAGTCAAGCTCTCGCACTCGGTAGGGCAATCGCGGCCAAACCGTCTTGCCCAAGGCGCATCTGCCGGGGGGTGGCACGGATTTGGGGGACCACCCCGAGGAGGCGGCGCAGCCGCCCCCGCAGCGGGTGGTGGTTCCAAATCCGTGACAGGACCCGCCGGCCCAGCGAGCCTCGCGGGCTATACTGACTTCAAGCTTTAGTTAGTCCCGATGTACCTCGAAGTGGGCCTGGCCCACTTTTTTTACGGCCTCAACCAATGCAAGACCTCCAGCAAGACATCCAGCAGCAGCTTCACGAGCTCGACTCCGAGCTCGACCTGGTCGCGCTCGAGCAGCCCGGCTCCGAAGCGCTGCGCCTCTTCATCGACCACCCGCAAGGCGTCGACCTCGCCCTCTGCGAGAAGGTGACGCGGCACCTCAACCATCTGCGGGCCGAGTACGCGCTGGAGGTCTCCTCACCCGGCCCCAAGTACAGCAATCGCAAGGAGATCCAGTGAGCAAGGAGATCGTCGAAGCAGTCAAGGCACTGGAGCAGGAGAAGGGGATCTCCGCCGACACGCTGATGGACGCGCTCGCCGACGCGCTCCTCTCCGCCTACAAGAAGACGCCGGGGGCGGCCAAATACGCCCGCGTTGATCTCGACCACGAAACCGGCGACTTCCTCGTCTTCGAACTGATCCTGCCGCCCGAGCTGGAGGAGAAGCTGCTGGCCGAGGCGGCCGAGGCCCAGGAGGAGGAAGAGCGCGAAATCGACCCTGAAACGGGTGAGCTGCGCGAGCCCGAGGACCCCGAGCTGGACCCGGAGATGATCGCCCCCTACGAGGACCAGATCGAGACCCGCGACGTCACCCCCGAAGACTTCGGCCGGATCGCCGCCCAGACCGCCAAGCAGGTGATCCTGCAGCGGATCCGCGAGGCCGAACGGATGATGATGTTCGAGGAGTACCAGGACCGGGTCGGCGAGCTGATCACCGGGATCATCCAGCAGTCCGACAAGCGCTACACGCTGGTCCAGCTGCGCGAGCGGGTCGAGGCGCTGCTGCCCAAGTCCGAGCAGGTCTACAACGAGCGCTACGACCATGGCATGCGGGTCAAGGCGGTGATCACCGACGTCTCCGACTCGACCAAAGGGCCGGCGATCGTCGTCTCGCGCCGCAGTCCCGAGCTGATCAAGAAGCTCTTCGAAATGGAGGTTCCGGAGATCGCCGACAAGCTGGTCGAGATCGTCGGCGTCGCCCGTGAGCCGGGCTACCG
>DASSMU010000137.1:0-2236 GCA_035701465.1 Solirubrobacterales bacterium | reverse complement strand
GAAGAGGTCGGCTCGGGCAGGCGCGGCAAGCCGCCGGCCTCGATCGTCGTCCTCTCCGGCGACGTCCACCACGCCTACCTCTGCGATGTCGCCTTTCCCGGCGGAGCCGCCAACCGCAGTCCCGTCTACCAGGCCGTCTGCTCGCCCTACCGCAACCCGCTCGACAGCCGTGAGCGGGCAGTCGTCCGCGCCGGCTTCGGCCGGCCCCTTAAGGCCCTCGCCTCGGCGCTGGCCCGCCTCGCCGGCGCGCCCGACCCCGGCATCCGCTGGCGCCTGCTCGAGGGGCCGTACTTCGACAACCAGGTCGCCGGCCTGCGGCTCGACGGCCGCAGCGCCTCGATCCGCCTCGATAAGACAGTTCCCGGCGAGGACGACGGGTATGCCT
The DNA here is from genome assembly GCA_035701465.1 of Solirubrobacterales bacterium. Classification (GTDB taxonomy): domain Bacteria; phylum Actinomycetota; class Thermoleophilia; order Solirubrobacterales; family 70-9; genus VRUE01. Next base: position 1,851 of record DASSMU010000137.1, on the reverse strand, counting down.
TCGAGGAGAGCTTCACCCGACGGCTGAGTTGAGCGAGGCGGGGAATGGGGAACGCCTATCCGGAGACCAGGAGTTCTGAGGCAACCCGGCTGCGGTAGTCGAAGATCCGCTCGAGATCGCGGCGGACGAAGAGCCGGTGGGCGAGCGCACCGAGAGGGCCCAAGGGAAGGGCGTAGCGAACGCGGTCGCGGACGACCGTCGCGCCGTCGCCATCGGGCTCGAAGAGATGTGTGTGCTCCCAGAGGGCGTAGGGACCCCTGACCTGGACGTCGATGAAGCGCAGCGGTGGCTCCCAGGCCTCGATCCGGCTCCGCCAGCGCAGCGGCACTCCGTGCAGCCTCATCCTGTAGTCGAGCAGTGCGCCCTGCCGCAGGGCCAGCTTGCCGGGAGTAGTCACTTCGAAGCGAAGCCAGGGCGGGGTCATCGGCTCCAGGTTGCCGGCGTCGACGTAGAAATCGAACGCCTGCTCGACCGGCACCCCGAATCGTTGGCTGCGCTCGAGGACATGCACGGACACGGGTCGAGTCTTGCAGCCCGAACCCGGCGGGGACTACCTTTGGTTGATCGCGGCGAGCACACTCATCGCCGGAGCCACCGGCTTCGTCGGCGCCCAACTGGCGGCCTCGCTGGCCGGTTCGGGTTCGCCGGTCCGGTGCCTGGTTCGCGACCGCTCGAAAGCGCAGTCGCTCGAGGCGGCGGGGCTCGACCTCCACATCGGCGACGTCACCAACGCAAGGAGCCTCGTTGGCGCGGGGAAAGACGTCGACGTCGCCTACTACCTCGTCCACGCTATGGCCGGAGGCGGAGACTTCGCCGAGCGAGAGCGGACCGGGGCGCTGAACTTTGCCCGGATGGCCAAGGAGGAAGGCGTCGAGCGGGTCGTCTACCTCGGCGGGCTTGGCGACGAGAGCAAGTCAGAGCATCTGCGCAGCCGCCACCAAACCGCGCGCGTCCTCGCCGCCGAGGGGCCTCCGCTCACCTATTTCCGGGCGGCGATGGTGGTCGGCGCAGGCAGCGAGTCCTACCGGACGTTGCGCTACCTGGTGGGACGACTGCCGGTGATGATCGCGCCCAGTTGGCTGCGGACGGCGACGCAGCCGATCGGGATCGACGCGACGATCGAGTACCTGCGGCGTGCCATCGAAGTCCCCCAGTCCAAGGGCCGGGAGGTCCAGATCGGCGGCCCCGACGTTCTCTCCTACTCGGAGATGCTGGACCGGATGGCACTGGCGATGGGCGCGAGGGCACGCCCCAAGCTCCCGGCTCCCTTCATCACACCCTGGCTATCGGCACTCTGGCTCGGCCTGGTGACGCCGGTCGACGTGAAGGTCGCCCGGCCCCTGGTCGAGGGCCTGACCACGGCAACCGTCGTCACCGACCCTTCCGGCGCCGAGCCGTTCGGCATTTCGCCCGAGCCCTTCGACGAGGCGCTGCGGCGCGCACTCGCCGAGGAAGAGAGTTGATCGAACTTCGCGCGGGCCTCGGCGCCTCCGCTACAGCGGCTGCAGGCGGGTCTTCTCGACCCGGGCGAGATCCCCGTGGTCCGCGGTGCGGACGATCAGGGTGTCGTTGGCGACCTTCGCCATCGCCGTCACGCACTGGCTGAACAGGGGTGCCTTTTTCACCGGCGACGTGTTTTTGCTCTCTTCTTTGCAGCTACAGCGGCCGGGTCAAGCAGACGCTCAGCCGCTTAGAGATAAGCCCTTAGGTTGGAGCGACTCCAAGATGTGCCGACACCCCAGGCTCATCTGACCTCCATCTTGCGGGCACCGTAGACGATGTCCGCGGGGATCTGGCCGCCGGTGAGGCGGCCGTGGTGGACACGGTCGTAGTTGTAGAAGCGAAGGTAGG